>NZ_JBFUAI010000007.1:0-175885 GCF_056406355.1 Cellulomonas sp. P1_C4
CCCGACGGTCCGCGCGCGCGAGGCGGCCCGCGCCGGCGACGCGACGACGTACGCGGCCGCGCTGGCGGAGCTGGCCTCGATCCCCGTGCCCGCGCTGGTGACCGACGCGCGCTGACGGCAAGGTCGGGCTGCGGACGAAAGAGCGTGCCGGGCCTGGACGGGGGGGAGGGCCAGGCCCGGCACGCGTCCCGTGAGGATCACGACGCCGTTGGCGTGACCCTGGTTCGGGAACCCTCGGGAGCTGCGCTCAGGAGCGCACCACCTGCTGCTGGGTAGCGGCAGGCCCGGGGGCCCAGGTGTGCGGAACCACCTGGTTGGTCTGGATGTCGGTGAGCTCGGCGGCGTAGACGATGCCCTCGTAGACGCCGGCCTCGACCCGGTCGAGGTGCAGGCGCTCGGCGCGCTCGATGTCGTCACCGAGGTGCGAGATCCGCGCGACCACGTAGCGCTGCGCGTCCTGCCACTGGTCGACCACGCGGACGTGCAGGCCGTTCCAGCGGGCCGTCAGGTCCAGCTCGAACAGCTCGGTGACGTCCTCGCGGGCCACGCGGCGGTACCAGCGCCCGGACGGCGACTGGTGGAAGCCGGTCTCGGCGAGCGGTGGGTTGGCCAGGGCGAGGACGACGGTGTTGCCGCCGTCGACCACGTCGGCCTCGAGGTAGGCGCCGTGCCACTTGGCGACCGGGCCGACGCAGCGCGACAGCGACGCGAGCGACGGGCGGGGGGCACCCAGCTGCGTGACCGTCCAGCCGGCGCCGACGTCGCCGTAGCGGGCCAGCAGCGTCGAGGTGCCGTCGTCGTAGATGCGGACGAGCTCGGCGCCCGGGGGGATGCGGGAGTGGCGGAGCCACCACAGCGGGAGGATGTAGCCGGGGACGTCGCGGTACTGCAGCTGCGGCGACGACTCGAAGCGGAGCACGTCGATCGAGCGGTCGTACGGGCTGAACGGCGAGCCCTCGTACCCCAGTCCGTGCACCTCGAACAGCTGTGCCGGGGTCGTCGCAAAGGCGACGTCTTCGGCACGGACCACGTATCCCGCCAGGCGGTCATGGCCCGCGGTGAGGTGAGCGCGGGTGAGCGCTGGCGTGATCGCCTTCTGCATGAGCGTCACGATGGGCATCCTTGCCAGGAATCGGGTGAACCGGAGGATTCAGGCGGCTCGGTGCACGATTGTGCAGGGCCTATAGGGCACCTGTCCAGGAGTCGCCACCCGGCGGTGTGAAGTCGCAGGTCAGGTCCCCTGAGAGCGGTCCCGTCGAAGCGCTTCCTCTTCTGCTCGACAGTCGGCAGAAGATGGGGTGCGAGCGCCGTTCGTTCACCCGTTCGGAGCAGCGCCGGGTAGCGCCTTCCGGGTTCCGGGTGTAACTGGCCTGCTCAGGACTCCAGGTACGCGACGAGGTCGTCCGCCAGACCCGTGTACGACGCCGGCGTGAGGGCCGCGAGGCGCGCCGCGACGTCGTCGGGAAGCCCGAGGCCACCGATGAACTCGCGCATGTCCGCGGCCGTCAGCCGGCGGCCCCGGGTCAGCTCCTTGAGCCGCTCGTACGGGTTCTCCATGCCGGTCACACCGGCGACGGAGGCGGCGCGCATCGCGGACTGGACTGGCTCGCCCAGCACCTCCCAGTTCTCGTCGAGCTCGCGCGCCAGCAGGACCGTGTCGACGGACAGCGCGCGCAGCCCGCGGGCCACGTTGTCGATGGCGAGCAGCGAGTGGCCGAACGCGGGGGCGATGTTGCGCTGCGTGGTCGAGTCCGTGAGGTCGCGCTGCAGGCGGCTGGTCACCAGCGTCGACGCCAACGTGTCCAGCAGGGCCGACGACAGCTCGAGGTTGGCCTCGGCGTTCTCGAACCGGATCGGGTTGACCTTGTGCGGCATGGTCGAGCTGCCTGTCGCGCCGGCGACCGGGATCTGGATGAAGACGCCGCGCGAGATATAGGTCCACACGTCGGTCGCCAGGTTGTGCAGCACGCGGTTGAACCGCGCGACGTCGGCGTAGAGCTCGGCCTGCCAGTCGTGCGACTCGATCTGCGTGGTGAGCGGGTTCCAGGTCAGGCCCAGGTGCTCGACGAACGCCTTGCTGACCGCCGGCCAGTCCGCGCCCGGCACGGCGACGACGTGCGCGCCGTACGTGCCGGTCGCCCCGTTGAGCTTGCCCAGGTACTCGTCGGACGCGATCCGTCGCAGCTGCCGACGGAGCCGGTGCGCCAGGACCGCGAGCTCCTTGCCGAGCGTCGTCGGCGTGGCCGGCTGACCGTGTGTGAGGGCCAGCATCGGCTGGTCCTTCAGCTCGTGCGCGAGCGCGGCGACCTGGTCGACCAGCGCGCCCGCGGCCGGCGCCCACACCTGCTGCACGGCGCCGCGGACCATCAGCGCGTACGACAGGTTGTTGATGTCCTCGCTGGTGCACGCGAAGTGGACCAGCTCGCCCACCTGGTGCAGCGCGGAGCCCTCGGGCGCGGCGCTCAGCCGGCTCTTGAGGAAGTACTCGACGGCCTTCACGTCGTGCACGGTGATCTTCTCGATCGCGGCCAGCTCGGCGACCTCGTCGGGACCGAAGGTGTCCACGACCGCGCGCAGGTAGGTGATGTCCTCGTCCGTCAGGCGCGGTGCACCGGGGACGACGGCGTTCGTCGTCAGGTGGATCAGCCACTCGACCTCGACGTGCACCCGCTCGCGGTTGAGGGCCGCCTCGCTCAGGTGGTCGACCAGCGGCGCCACCGCCGCGCGGTAGCGACCGTCGAGGGGGCCGAGGGCGATGGGGGGCGTGACATCGGCAAGGCTGACGCGGGAGGACATGCCCGCATCATCCCAGGGGCCGCTCGGTCGCGTGCAGGCGTCTCGTCGGGCCGGGATCAGTAGCCTGTCCGCACCGACGGTGGTCGTCGGTGCCGACGACGAGGAGCCAGGTGGCGACGCAGGGGCGCAGGCCGGGTGCGGTGCTGCTGGTCGGTGCGTTCGTGGCCGTGGCCGTGCTGGGCGCCGCGCTCGCGGGGCCGTTCCGGCTGTGGCAGCGGGGCAACGGCGGTGGGGCGTTCGAGATCCCGTCGTTCGCGCCGCCGGTCATCACGAGCACGCCGCTCCCGGAGGAGACCGGGCTCGACGAGGTGCGGATGCCCATGGTGGCGCAGCGCTGGATCTACCTGCTGGTCATCGCGGTGCTCGGCGCGCTGCTGGTGATCGCGGTGGCCGTGCTGGTCAGGCGCATCCGGGCGATGCGCGAGCGGCGGGCGCCGTACGAGCTCGACGTGGCGACGCCGGACGTGGAGCTGAGCGGCGAGGTGCTGGACAGCGCGACCCCGGCCCTGCGCGAGGGGGTCCGGCGCGCCGCGCAGGTGCTCGAGGACGAGGTACCACCGGGCGACGCCGTGATCGCGGCGTGGGTGGCGCTGGAGGCTTCCGCGGAACGCAGCGGGCTGGTGCGGGACCGTGCGCAGACCGCGACGGAGTTCACCGTCGAGGTCCTCGATGCCACGCGAGCCGACCCCGGGGCCACCCGCGCGCTGCTCGAGCTCTACCTCGCCGCGCGGTACTCCGAGCACGTGCTCACGGCGGCCGACGTCGCCACCGCGCGGTCGAGCCTCGCGGCGATCGCGGACGACCTGGGCCGACCGGCGGAGGGCTCATGAGGCGGGAGTGGCGTCCGGTCGTGGGGTTCCTCGTCGGCATCGCCGCCGCCTGGGCCGCCGGGCTGAGCGTCCGGACGTCCGTGCTGCTCGGGCTGGTCGTCGCGGCCGGAGTCCTGCTGTTCACGCGGTTGGACGGGACCCCGGACCCGGGCTGGGACCGCGAGCGCTCCGCCCGCCGGCACGGTGCTCGGGGCGAGGTGCAGGACCTGGCCTGGGCGATGGTCGGGCGCGACGGCCGGATCGGCGAGCGCGTGCTGCGCCGGCTGCGCGAGGTGGCCGGCCGCCGGCTCGCCCGGCACGGTCTGGCGCTGAGCGACCCCGGGGCCGAGCAGCTCCTGGGCACCCGCGCGCTGCGCACCCTGACCCGCACGACGTCGCCGCTGCCGACGGTGGCCGACGTCCGCCACACCCTCGACGTGCTCGACCGCCTAGGACCACGGCGCAGTGCGCCTGTTGACGATGACACCGACCCCGGGAGCCCCCAGCCATGACCGAGCAGCTCACCCCCCTGACCGTCTCGCAGGTCGCGGACCGCGGGAGCGCGGTGCTCGACGAGGTCGCGACCCTCGTCGTCGGCATGAAGGAACCCCTGAAGATCGCCCTCGCCGCGGTGCTCGGCGGAGGTCACGTGCTGTTCGAGGACGTGCCCGGCCTGGGCAAGACGCTCGCGGCGCGCAGCCTGGCCACGGCGCTCGGGCTGGCGTTCCGGCGGGTGCAGTGCACGCCGGACCTCCTGCCGTCCGACATCACCGGGTCCAGCGTCTTCGACCCCGCGACCGCGTCGTTCGCGTTCCGGCCCGGACCGGTGTTCGCAGGCCTGCTGCTCGCCGACGAGATCAACCGGACCGCCCCGAAGACGCAGTCGGCGCTGCTCGAGGCGATGGCCGAGCGCCAGGTCACGGTGGACGGCACGACGTACCCGCTGCCGGACCCGTTCCACGTGGTCGCCACGTCCAACCCCGTGGAGTACGAGGGCACCTACCCGCTGCCGGAAGCGCAGCTCGACCGGTTCATGGTCCGCATCGCCGTCGGGTACCCGGACCGCGACGGCGAGGTCGACGTGCTCTCGCGGCGGCTGGCGCGCCGGCAGGAGGTGGGCACGGTGCGGACGATCGTCGACGCCGCCACGCTGCGCGCGATGCAGGCCGGCGTCGAGGGCGTCACCGTCGAGGGCGACATCCTGCGGTACTGCGTGGACCTCGCCGCGGCCACCCGGGCGCACGACGCGGTCGAGGTCGGGGCGTCACCGCGCGGGTCGCAGGCGCTCGTGCTCGTCGCGCGCTCGATGGCCGTGCTCTCCGGCCGGGACTACGTCACCCCCGAGGACGTCAAGGCCGTCGCGGTCCCCGCGCTCGCGCACCGGCTGTCGCTCACCCCGCAGGCGTGGGCGACGGGCACCGCGCCGCAGGGCGTCGTCACGGACGTCCTGAAGCGGGTGGCGGGCCCGACGACGGCGCGACGCCCATGACCTGGGTGCGCGCGCGGGCGACGGCCGCCGGGGTCGTCGTCGGCGTCGTGCTCCTGGTCGTCGGCGCGCTGCTCGGGCGGCCCGACGTCGCCGTGCTCGGTGCCGCGCCGCTGGTCGCCGGCGTGTGGGACTGGCGGCGTCGGCCCGCGGTCGACCCCACCGTGCGCCTGGTGCCGTCATCGGCGCCGGCCGACGCGGGGACCCTGCGGGCGGAGGCCGTCGTCACGTCGCCCGGCACCGCGCTGGTGGGCGTCCGCCGCGGTGTGCGCGAGCTCGCGGAGGCCTGGGTGCTCGTCGACGGCTCCCGGACGCTCCCGCTCGTCGTCCGCACCGTGCGCACCGGACCGCAGGAGGTCGCGTTCGTCGACGTGCAGGGCGTCGGCMCCGGGGCCGCCAGCGTGTCCGAGCCGACGCCGGCCGTGTCGCGCACCGCCCTCGTGCTCCCCGCGCCGCGCCMGCTCGGGGACCTGCCGCTGCCGCCGCGCCTGCGCGGGCTCACCGGCGCGCACGAGTCGCGCCGGCCCGGCGAGGGCGGCGGCCTGCGGGATGTCCACCCGTTCGCTCCCGGTGACCGCCTGCGACGGATCGACTGGCGGGTGACCGCCCGGCGCGCCCCTGACCTGCACGAGCTCTACGTCCGGCGCGAGCACGCGCTCGCGGAGGCCGTCGTGGTCCTCGTGGTGGACTCGCGCGACGACGTCGGGCCCGACCCGAAGACGTGGCGTGGCTCGACCCCGCCGCGCGCCGAGGACCCGACCTCGCTCGACCTCGCCCGGCAGGCCGCGGCCTCCGTCGCGCAGGGGTACCTCGGGCTCGGCGACCGGGTGGGACTCGACGACCTCGGTGCGCTCCGGCGCCCCCTGCCCCCCGGCGGAGGGCGGCGGCAGCTGGACCGCATCCGGCACGCGCTCGCGCTGACCCGGCCGGAGGGCGACCCGATGCGTCGGCTGCGCGCGCCGCAGGTCCCGTCGGGCGCGCTGGTCGTCCTCTTCTCGACGTTCCTCGACGACGAGGCCGCGCAGGTGGCCTCGGTCTGGCGGCGCGCGGGCCACCGGGTCGTCGCGGTCGACGTGCTGCCCACGCTCAGGGAGCGGCAGCTCGGGGATCGCGAGAAGCTCGCGATGCGGCTGATCCGGATCGCCCGCGAGGACCGGTTGGCGGACCTGGCCGACCTCGACATCGAGCTGGTGAGCTGGCGGGAGGCGCCGACGATCGCCTTCGCGTCCCTGGCGCGGCGGGCGCAGCGGCGGGCGGGGGCGTCGCGATGACGGCCGCCCCCGAGGTCACGCTCGACCTGGTCCGCCCGGTGCCCGCCTGGGCGATCCGTGCGGCGCTCGGGGTCCTGTGCGCCGCGACCCTCGTGGCCGCGTTCGTCGGCACCGGACCCGCGCCGCCCGCGGCGCTCGTCGCCGTGTTCGTCGTGCTCGTCGGCGCCACCGTGGTGCTGCCGGGACTCGGGCTCGCCGCGCTGGTCGTCCTCGTCGCGGCGACGCGGCTGGTCGTGGGCGACCCGCCCGCCCTCGTCGCCGTCATGCTCCTGGTGCTCCTGGTGCACCTGACCCTCTGGACCGCGGCGGTCGCAGCGCGGACATCGTGGCGGACGCGCGTGGAGGGTGCCGTGCTCTCCCGCGGGCTGCGGGACGTCGCGAGGGTGCAGGTCGGCGCGCAGGTGCTCACGGTGGCGGCCCTGCTGCTGGCCGGGACGTCGCTCGGCGAGGGCGACGTCTGGCGCGGGCTGGCGCTGGTAGCGGCGATCGCCGTCGCGGCGGCGCTGCTGCCGCGGCCCTCGGCGTAGCGGCCGAGCCGCCCCCAGCCCCCGCACGAGCTCGCTCGGTCCACGGACTCGTCACGGACGCCGTTCGACGTTCCTCGCGCTCGGTAGCGTCGCCGCCATGGAGATCGAGCGAGGGACCCCCGAGGTGCTGCGGGCGCTGGACGAGGTGACCGCCGCGCACCGCCTGCTGCGCGGGGCGGCCCAGGTGTCGTGGCAGTCGGGCGCTGCGGACAGGTTCCGCGCTGCGGTCGACGAGGCCGAGGCGAGCGTCCGAGACGTCAGAGCGGGGATCGAGGCGGCGCTGCGCCCGGTGGCGGTGGCCGACGCGGACGCTCGTCCCGCGCTCGGGACGGGAGGCAGGTGAGCGACGGATTTCGCGTTGCCGGTGGGCCCGGACCCACCGTCGTCGACCTGGAGGAGCTCGGCTTCGTGTCTCGCCGCCTGGCCGCGGCTGCGGACCGGCTCGATGCCGCGGCCTGGTACCTCACGCGCGCGGCCCAGGCGTGCGACGGGCTGAGCCCGGCGGCCGCCGAGGCGCGGCACGCGCTGGCGGTGGTGCGGGACGGGCGGGCGTCGGCGTGGCGTGCCGCCGACCTGCTGCGGCGGCTCGTGGCCGCGCTTCGCCKGGTGATCGAGCTGTACGCGGGGGCGGAGTCGGCCGCGCACCGGGTGCTCCGCGGGCTGGTGATCACCGCCGCGGGGCGGCTAGGGGAGACGCCGCTGGTCGCGGCAGTGCTCGGCGTCGGCGCGGCGGCGCTCGYGGCGGTGGGCGTCGGCAGTGTCGTGGCCGGCAGCGCGGCTCGMTCGTTGCTGCTCKGGAGGCCGGACCCGGTGCTTCCCGCGCTGGTCCGGGCCGCGCGCCCGGCGGTGGCCGACCTGCCCGGCCGGCTCACGGCCGACGGCCGGGCCGAGCTGGCGATCCTCGCGGTCGGTGGGTTCGTCCACTCGCTGCGCGGGGGCACGCAGGTGCCGACGCTGCGGCCGGTGGCCGGCGGGGCCGCGACCCTGTTCGGGCCGCTCCCGGCTGCCCGGCCGACGGCGCTGCTCGTCCGCGCCGCACCGCCGCAGCTCCCCGCTCCGCGGACGACGGCCGACGTGCTGGAGAACGTGGCGCGCAGCTACTCCGGGACCACCGAGACCGGGCTGCCGGGCACGCCGCAGGGCGTCATCTCGGTGCAGCAGCTCACGCACCCCGACGGCTCGCGGGCGTGGGTGGTCGAGATCCCCGGCACCGAGAGCTGGAACCTCGACGCGAGCACGCCGATGGATCTCACCACCAACGGCCGGCTGCTCGCCGGGCTGCCCGACGACATGACGGACGCCGTCCTCGAGGTCATGCGGCTGTCCGGCATCGGCGCGGACGAGCCCGTGATGCTGGCCGGTCACAGCCAGGGCGGCATGGTGGCGATGTCGGTGGCCGCCGCCGTCGGCGGCGCGTACACGGTCCGCGCGATCGCGACAGCGGGCACCCCGGACATCCCCCGCCCCGCGCCCGCGGGCGTCGAGGTCCGGCACTACCGGCACGGGGAGGACGCCGTGCCGCAGCTGGACGGGGTGCCCGACGCCGCGGGAGCGCACGTCACCGTGGTCACGCGCGAGCTCGGGTCGACGGGCGGGCCGGACGTCCCGACGCCGCTGGAGGCCCACTCCGTGGCGCGCTACGTCGAGACGGCGACGCTCGCGGACCGCGAGCTCGCGGGGAGCCCCGGCATGCGCTCGTTCGACGCCGCGGCCGGGTCGGTCCTCGGCCCGTCCGGCACGACCGCGGTCACGCGGCAGTTCCAGGCCACGCGCGACGACTCTCTCGTCGCGGAGCAGCCACCGCGGCTGTGGCCTAGTAGGTGATCTCGGTCGTCGACGACGTGTACTGGACCCGGCCGCCGCCGCCCGGGACCAGGATGGAGAGGACCAGGCTCACGATCGCGATGATGATGCCGGCCCAGCAGGCCACGCCGAAGTTGTCGATCCGCAGGCCCCAGCTGGTCGCCTCCGTGATCCACGCCGTGAGCATGAGCATGAGGGCGTTGACCACGATGGTGAACAGTCCGAGCGTGAGGATGTAGAGGGGGATCGACAGGATCGCGACGATCGGCTTGACGATCGCGTTGACGATCCCGAACACCAGCGCGATGAGCAGGATGATCGCGAGCTGCTGCCAGCCGGTGTCGGCGCCGACGATCGAGAGGCCGGGCAGGATCAGCGTGGCGAGCCAGATGGCGACGCCGTTGATGAGGACGCGGACGAGGAAGGCCATACGCCGATCCTGCCACCGACCTTCCCGGGCGGAATACGGCACGCTGCCGGATTGGTCCCGTCCGGTCGATCCGCGGACCCGGGTGGATCCGCCGGGCGGTGGCATGCTGAGCCCGTGACTCGCGTCCCCCTGCGTCAGGCCCTGTCCGACCTGCCGCCGTACGTCCCCGGGGCTCGCGTCCCGGTCGGTGCGGCCGCGTACAAGCTCTCGTCCAACGAGAACCCGTACCCGCCCCTGCCCTCGGTGGTGATGGCGATCTCCGACGCCGCCGAGGACGTCAACCGGTACCCGGACATGTACGCCACCGAGCTGACCGGAGCGATCGCGGCGTCGCTCGGGGTGGCCCCCGAGAACGTGGTGACCGGCTGCGGCTCGGTCGCCGTGCTGGGCCACGTCCTGTCCGCCGTGTGCGAGCCCGGCGACGAGGTCGTCGTGCCCTGGCGCTCGTTCGAGGCGTACCCGATCGCGGTCACGCTGGCGGGCGCGGTGGGCGTGCACGTGCCGGTGGGCGACGACGGGCGGCTCGACCTCGAGGCGATGGCCGCCGCCGTGACGCCGCTGACCAAGGTCGTGCTGGTGTGCACCCCGAACAACCCGACCGGCCCGGCCGTGCACGCCGACGAGCTGGCGACCTTCCTCGACGCGGTCCGCAAGGACGTGCTCGTCGTCCTCGACGAGGCCTACGTCGAGTTCGTCCGCGACCCCGACGCCCCCGACGGCCTGGCGGTGTTCGCCGACCACCCCAACGTCGTGCTCCTGCGGACGTTCTCCAAGGCATTCGGCCTGGCCGGCCTGCGGGTGGGCTACGCGGTTGCCCGGCCGCGGCTGGCTGCGGGGATCCGCGCAGCGTCGACCCCGTTCGGCGTGTCGCACGTCGGCCAGCTGGCCGCGCTCGCGTCGCTCCGCGCGACGTCCGAGCTGATGACCAGGGTCGACGCGATCGTCGTCGAACGCGCTCGGCTTCTCGCAGGCTTGCGGAGGCAGGGCTGGGACGTGCCCGACAGCCAGGCGAACTTCGTCTGGCTCCCGCTGGGCGACCACGCCGCGGCGTTCGCGGAGCGGACCGGACGGGCCGGCGTGCTCGTGCGGCCCTTCCAGGGCGACGGCGTGCGGGTGAGCGTCGGGGAGCCCGAGGCGACCGATCTGCTGCTCGAGGTGGCCGCGGAGTGGCTCGCGCGCTGAGCGTTCCGTGTCGGTGGCGGCGGGCGTAGACAGTCCACAAGGGTGCTCGCCGGGTCTTGTCAAGGTCCTTCCGGCCAACCTACGGTGCCGTAGCCTACGCTAACGTAGGTTACGAACGACTGACAGTTGCCACCACCCCGAGCGGCCCCGCCGCTGCACGCGAAGGAGAACCGCGTGGTCCCGAACGGCCCCCTGACCGACGACGGTCTCGTGCAGCTGCTGACCCCCGCCGGTCAGCGCACGGCCCACCCCGACTACGACCCCCGGATCGCGCATCTCGACGCCGAGGCGTTGCGCGGCCTGTACCGCGACATGGTGCTGGTCCGCCGCTTCGACAACGAGGCGACGTCGCTGCAGCGGCAGGGCGAGCTCGCCCTCTTCGCGCAGAGCCTGGGACAGGAGGCCGCGCAGATCGGCTCCGGTCGTGCGCTGGCGCCCCAGGACCAGGTGTTCCCCAGCTACCGCGAGCACGGCGTCGCGCACACCCGCGGCGTCGACCTGGCGGAGGTCCTGCGGCTGTTCCGCGGCATCGACCACGGGGGCTGGGACCCGCTTGCGCACGGCTTCCACCTGTACACGCTGGTCATCGGCTCGCACACGCTGCACGCCACCGGCTACGCGATGGGCCTGCAGCGCGACGGCGCCGTCGGCTCGGGCGACCCGGCGCGCGACTCCGCCGTGGTCACGTACTTCGGCGACGGCTCGACCTCGCAGGGCGACGTCAACGAGGCGCTCGTGTTCGCGGCGGTCAACAACGCGCCGGTCGTCTTCTTCTGCCAGAACAACCAGTGGGCGATCTCGGAGCCCACCAGCCGGCAGTCCCGGGTCCCGTTGGCCGACCGCGGCGCGGGGTTCGGCATCCCGAGCGTGCGCGTCGACGGCAACGACGTCCTGGCCACGTACGCGGTGACCGCCGAGGCGCTCGAGCGGGCGCGGTCGGGCGGCGGGCCCACGTTCATCGAGGCCTACACGTACCGGATGGGCGCCCACACCACCTCCGACGACCCGAGCCGGTACCGCTCGGCGGCGGAGGAGGAGTACTGGCGCCAGCGCGACCCGATCGATCGCCTGCGGCTGCACCTCGAGGACCGCGGCGAGCTGCCGCAGACGTTCCTCGACGAGCTGGCGGCCGAGGGCGATGCCCTCAGTGAGCGGATCCGCACGACCGTCCGCGGCATGGGCCGCCCGTCGGCCGCGTCGATGTTCGAGCACGTCTATGCGACACCGCACGCGGTCGTGGAGTCCGAGCGCGCATGGTTCGAGGCCTACGAAGCGTCGTTCCTCGACTCCGGCAACTCGAGTGAGGCGAGCCACCGATGACCACCATGACGTTCGCCAAGGCGATCAACCTGGGCCTGCGCAAGGCGCTCGAGCAGAGCCCGAAGGTGCTGCTCATGGGCGAGGACATCGGCGCGCTCGGCGGCGTGTTCCGGGTCACCGACGGGCTGCAGAAGGACTTCGGCGGCGACCGGGTGGTCGACACCCCGCTGGCCGAGTCCGGCATCGTCGGCACCGCGATCGGCCTGGCGCTGCGCGGCTACCGGCCGGTGTGCGAGATCCAGTTCGACGGGTTCATCTTCCCGGCGTTCGACCAGATCACCACCCAGCTGGCCAAGATGCACTACCGGTCGAGCGGCCGGCTCACGCTGCCGGTCGTCATCCGCGTGCCGTACGGCGGCGGCATCGGCGCGGTCGAGCACCACAGCGAGTCGCCCGAGGCCCTGTTCGCGCACACCGCGGGCCTGCGGGTGATCAGCCCGTCGTCGCCGACCGAGGCGTTCTCGATGATCCAGCAGGCCATCGCGTCGCCGGACCCTGTCCTGTTCTTCGAGCCCAAGGGCCGGTACTGGGAGAAGGGCGAGGTGGACGTCGACGCCGCCATCGACGCCCCGCACCCCGCGCTCGACACCGCCAAGGTGCTCCGCCCGGGCACCGACGTCACCGTCGTCGCGTACGGCCCGACCGTGCAGACCGCGCTGAAGGCGGCCGAGACGGCGGCCGCCGAGGGCACCAGCGTCGAGGTCGTGGACCTGCGCACGCTCAGCCCGCTCGACACCGCGACGGTCGCCGCGTCGGTCCGCAGGACGGGTCGCTGCATCGTGGTGCACGAGGCGCCCGTGCTGTACGGCACCGGCGCCGAGGTGGCCGCGCGCATCACCGAGGAGTGCTTCTTCCACCTCGAGGCGCCCGTGCTGCGCGTCGGCGGGTTCCACATGCCGTACCCCGTCGCCAAGATCGAGCACGACTACCTGCCCGGGCTCGACCGCGTCCTCGACGCCGTCGACCGCTCGCTGGCCTTCTGAGGAGACCCGCCGTGCCGACCTTCCAGCAGTTCCCGCTCCCGGACGCGGGCGAGGGCCTGACCGAGGCCGAGATCGTCGCGTGGCACGTCGCCGTCGGTGACACGGTCGCCGTCAACCAGACGATCGTCGAGATCGAGACTGCGAAGTCGCTGGTCGACCTGCCGAGCCCGTGGGCCGGCGTCGTGACCCGGATCCTCGTCGAGCCGGGGCAGACCGTCGACGTGGGCACGCCGATCATCGAGGTCGACACCGACCCGTCGGGGGCGCCGGCGTCCGCGCCGGCTGCGCCGACCGGTGGCGCCATCGAGCACGGACACCGTTCGTCGGCGGGCGGCGGGAACCGGCACGCGGGCGTCGAACCCGGGGGTTCCGACGAGATCGAGGCAGCCAGGCCGGCCCGTGCGGTCGAGCAGCCCGCACCGGCACCTGCGGAACCCGCTGAGCCCGCCGCCCGCGAGGCGGTGCTCGTCGGCTACGGGCTGGCCGAGACCGGCACGGGCCGTCGGGACCGCACCGCCGACGGGTCGCCGGCACCGACGTCCGCGGCCGCGACCGCGACCGCGTCGCAGCGCGAGGCCACCCGGCACGCCTTGGCCAAGCCGCCGGTCCGCAAGCTCGCCCGCGAGCTGGGCGTCGACCTCGACTCGATCACGCCGACCGGTCCGGGCGGCATCGTGACCCGTGAGGACGTGCTCGGCCGCGCGGCCCAGGCCGAGGCCCGCACCCTGGCCACCTACCCCGGCGACGACGCGCCCTGGTTGGCCAGCGGCACGGTGTCCTCGGACGGTCGCCAGACCCGCGTGCCTGTGAAGTCGGTGCGCAAGCGGACCGCTGAGGCCATGGTGACCAGCGCGTTCACCGCCCCGCACGTCACGGTCTTCCACACGGTCGACGTCTCCAAGACGATGAAGCTCGTCGAGCGCCTGCGGGCGGACCGCGAGTTCTCCGACGTGCGCGTCACGCCGCTGCTCATCGCCGCGAAGGCGCTGATGCTGGCCGTGCGGCGGCACCCCGAGATCAACGGCAGCTGGGACGAGGGCTCGCAGGAGATCGTCTACAAGCACTACATCAACCTCGGCATCGCGGCGGCGACCCCCCGCGGACTCGTCGTGCCGAACATCAAGGACGCGCACCGGCTCACGCTCAAGGAACTCGCGGGCGCGCTGGCCGAGCTCACCTCGACCGCCCGCGCGGGTCGCACCACACCGGCGGACATGTCCGACGGCACCATCACGATCACCAACGTCGGGGTGTTCGGCATCGACACGGGCACGCCGATCCTCAACCCGGGCGAGGCCGCGATCCTGGCCTTCGGCGCCATCCGCGAGCAGCCGTGGGTGCACAAGGGGAAGATCCGGATCCGCCATGTCACGCAGCTGGCGCTGAGCTTCGACCACCGCCTGGTCGACGGCGCGCTGGGCTCGCAGGTGCTGGCCGACGTCGCGCGCGTGCTGCACGACCCGTCGCACGGGCTCGTGTGGGGCTGACGGCGTCCGCGCGTGTGACACTCCGGGGATGAACGGTTTTGCGACGTGGCGATGGCCCGACGACCCGGCCCCCGTCACCGTGCGGCGGCTGACCGTGGACGACGACCTGCGGCTCGACCGGATCGGCTACGAGCGCGGCGACCAGCTGCACGCGCGCGACACGAGCTTGGGCACGCGCTCGATGCCGCCGGACAAGCGGGAGACCGCGCGGCACGCGTACCGCGTCGACACCACGAACCCGCTGGTGGTCGACGGTCTCGTGCAGCTCGAGGAGTCCGTCGCCGCGCCCTGGTTCGAGCAGCCGGGCGGCGCGACGGTCTACCGGTTCCTCGACACCAACGGCTCGTCGATCACGGTCCGCGACCTGCGTCGGTTCCGGATCCTCGTCGAGGAGCCGCTGTGAACGACCAGCGGGACGAGCTGCGCGCCGACGCCCTCGACAACGACCTGCTGGACGGCGAGGACTTCGCCGTCGCGCTCGTCAGCCCGAAGCACGGGTCCGAGTGCATCCTGTTCGACGGCTCGCCCGACGGTTTCCTCGTGCTCTACACGGACATGGGCGTGACCCGGACCCTCTTCGCGTCGCCGTCGTTCGCGCAGGCGCGGGCGGTCTTCCTCGACGAGGCGTGCTGGCTCGGCGCCGAGCGCGGGCGGGGACCGTACGTCGGCCGCGCCCAGGCCGTCGGCACGGAGGACTGGAGCCCCGCGCAGGTGGTCGCAGCGTACGAGCGGCGCCTGCTCGACGGGGCGTGAGCGCGATGGGCCGATCGGTGGATCCGCCGCCCGGTCTGTCGGGTTCGTGGCTAGGCTGCCGGGCGTGACAGCGTTCTACGACGACCCCGACGCCGCCCTGGCACGGGTCCAGCAGGACATCGCGCAGGCCCAGGAGCGTGCCGAGCGGGCGGCCGAGGTCAAGGCCTCGATCGACCGGGTCCGCGGACGGGCGCGCAGCCCGCGCGGCGAGGTGGACGTCGAGGTCGACGCGACCGGGCAGCTCACGGACCTCGTCATCGACGACGCCGCGATGAGGCTGCGTCCCGCCGACCTGGCGGCGCTGATCCGCGAGACCGTGAAGGCCGCCGGTCGGGATGCGGGACGGCGGGCGGTCGCGGTGACGGACGACGCGTACGGCGAGGGCTCCTCGATCAGCACGCATCTCCGCGACGAGATCGAGGCGCGCTGGGCATGAGCGGGGGCTTCGAGGTCGACACCGACGTGCTGCGCCGGCACGGCGCGCGGGTGGAGCAGGTGGCCGGCGACGTGCGCACGGCGCAGTCGGCGACCGGGGCGACGGACCTGCACGGCGGGGCGTTCGGGGTGCTCTGCTCGTTCCTGCCGGCGATCGTGGGCGGCGTGGACTCGGCGGCGCGCGAGGCGCTGGCTGCGATGCACGAGGCGTCGGACGGTGTCGTCCGGGAGCTCGGGTCGATGGCCCGGTCGTTCGAGCAGGTCGACGAGCGCGTGGAGCAGCTGCTGCACGGCATCGGGAAGGTCCTCGACCGGTGACGGCGAACCCGCTGGTCGCGGGTCCGGTCGACACGTCCACGGCGTTCGGTGGCGCGGGCGTGCTGGAGTCGGTCACGGACCTGTGCTCGTCGTTGGAGTCGGGGTCGTGGGTCGCGGCCGGGTTGGCCGGGGTCGGTGCCGCGCTGGATGTCGCGGCGACGGTGATCGACCCGTTGGGGTCGTTGATCGGCGCCGGGCTGGGCTGGTTGATGGAGCACCTGGAACCGCTGAAGGGCTGGTTGGACGACCTGACGGGCGATCCCGGTGCGGTGCTCGGGTTGGCCGGGACGTGGCAGAACGTCGCGGACGCGATGGGTGCGGCCGGCGACGAGCTGACGCGGGTGGTGCGGGCGGACCTGGAGGCGATGACCGGGTCGTCCATCTCGGCGTACAGCGCGTACGCGGACGGGTTGGCGGACCGGATCCGGGCCACGGGCAGTTCGGCGTCGGCGATCGGCGGTGCGCTCAAGACCTGCGCGATGGTGGTGCAGGTGGTGCACGACCTGGTGCGGGACACGTTGGCGTCGCTGGTCGGGTCGATCATCTCCTGGGCGGCCGAGGCGGTGTTCACGCTGGGTCTGGCGACGCCGGTGATCGTGGGGCAGGTCTCCACCCGGGTGTCCTCGCTGGCCACCAAGGTGGGCCGCTCGGTGACCGACGTGGTCTCGTCGGCGAAGTCGTTGAAGAACCTGCTCGAGGCCCTCCAAGACGTCCTGCGCCGCCTGGCCTCCGGCGTGCGCGGCAAGCTCCCCGGCGCCAAGGTGCCCGACGGACCCACCCCGCGCAGCCGCGGGAACGACCTGCTCCCGCCACCGGAGCCGTTCCCCCACCTGCCTCCGCCTGTGCCCATCGACCGCTCGCTCGTCGACGACTCGATCCTCTCGGCGCTCGACCCGGCGACGCCGCGGGATGCCGCGACGTTCTGGTCGGGGAGGGTCGTCGTCGACGGCGTCGAGGTCAAGGACGGCGCGATGAACGGGGCGAGGGCGCTCACGGAGAGCACGCACGGGTCGACCCTCGAGCAGCTCCTCGAGCAGCGCGGTCTGGCCGACCGGATGCCCACTGACTGGTCCGACATCAGGACGATCGAGACGTGGCGGGCCGTCTCGACCGAGCTCGCGGCCCACGCGTCCGGAGATGTGCGGGCGGTCCTCGGCGAGGTGCGACCCACGTCGGTGTGGAACGAGCACGAGCTGCCGACGCTCATCCGCAACCCGGACGTCTCCTCCGTCACGGTGATCGACGCCGCCACTGGAAAGGTGATCCATGTCTATCGCCGTTGAGGGCTTCGACGACGACACCGTCGATCGGGCGCTGGTCGTCTACGTGGGGCGTGGCGAGACCGATCGCCCCGAGCGGCGACCCGACGCCGTCCGGGCGCTGGTCGCCCCCGATCGAGCTCCCGAGCTCGTCGCTCTCGTCGAGCGCATCAACGAGGTGGCCGACTCGATCGAGCTCAGCAAGGACGACGCGGAGAACTTCAGTCTCGTGCCGGCGTTCACCCGTCGGATCCGCACGACCTACCCGTGGATCGACGACCGAGCGAGCGAGGCCCTGTGCTGGGCGTCGCGGTATCGCCGCCTGTTCGAGTAGGCCTCAGCGCGAACCGGTGCTGACGGCCGTCCGGTTCCGCTCCGCCAGCAGCGCCGCGACGCCGAGCACGATCGCGCCGATCTCAGAGATCGCCGACAGCCACACGGCCCAGCCCACCCACCGCTCGTGCACCCCGAAGAACCCGCCGGGCGTCGTCGAGATGAGGAAGGCCGTCAGCGTCGCGATACCGAAGCCGACGGCACCGAGCAGCGGGAGCCAGTGCCGCCAGACCAGGACCAGCACGCCGAGCACGAGGCCGCCGATCCCGTTGAGCAGGAACGCGGGACCGACGACGTCCAGCGTCTTCATCCCGTCCTGCCAGAGGTAGAGGTGCACGACCGCGGAGGTCACGACGCAGATCGCGATGAGCACCCGCAGCAGCGTGGCCGTCCGGCGCTGGGTGTCGATCACGGCTCAGGCCTTCCCCGGGAGCACGGCGCCGTCGCTCACGTGCACGTCGACCGGCGGCAGGGGTGACGGTGCCGGGCCGGAGACGTTGCCGCCGGTCAGGTCGAACACCGATCCGTGGCACGGGCACTTCAGCTCGTCGCCGTCGGGTGCGACCGTGCAGCCCTGGTGCGTGCAGATCGCCGACACCGCGGTGACCGTGCCCGCCTCGGGCTGCAGCAAGATGATCGGCTTGCCGTCGGCGCCGGTCGCGGACAACGCACCGCCGACGGGGATGTCGGCCACCTGCGCCAGCGGCTCGCCCGCCGCGGGCGCGGCCGCCGACGGGGTGTCCGAGCCGCCGCCTCCGCACGCGGCCAGGACGCCGGCCGCGGCGACGCCCATCGTCACCAGGCCCGCCCTGACCATCACCTGCCGGCGGTCGAGACATCCGTCGCAGGTGTGCGCGCTGGTCGGTGCTGCCGGGAACTCCTGCGTCGTCGCGGACATCTCCACCTCCGTGGGGGTACCTGCTCGGGCCTGTCACCTGTGTCACGAGCCGGGGGCCGTCGAGGTTCAACCGTTCTCGAACTATTCCGACGGATCCTTGGGCCAAGACTGCCCGGTGATCGCCGATTGCGTGCGGAAACGCGACGACGGCCCGGCGCGCAGGTGCGTGCCGGGCCGTCGTCGGTGAGGGTCGAGTGTCAGTCGGCGCGGACCGACTCCTCTCGTCGAGCGTGGTCGGCGCCCTCCGCGGCTGCGTCCGTCGACGCCTTCGCGCGGGTCACCGCCGCGTCGTCGGCGACGATGGCCGCGACGCCGCCGACGGCGGTCGCACCGGCAGCCTGCGTGGGCGGCGTGCCCGCCGCCTTGGCGGCGTCGTCGTCGAACCGGCCCTGGATGCCCGACACATTGCGCAGCGGCAGCTCGGGGAGCATCACGGTGAGGATCACCCCGACGGCCATGATGCATGCCGCCAGCAGCAGGACGGTGTCCACCGACTGCGCGAACCCGTCGAGGAACGGCTGCGCGAGCCGCGGGTCGAGGTTGTTGATGAACGACGAGTCGTCGAGCGACGGCACCGTCGCGCCAGCGCCGGGCTGCAGCATCGACAGGACCGGGGCGTTCGCCGGATCAGCCTGGACCGCGGGATCGGCGATCGCCGCCTGGAACGCGGGCGTCTTGGCCACGGCGCGGAAGGCCGACGCGATGTTGTCCCCCACGGTCGAGAACAGCACAGACAGGAACACGGCGGTCCCCAGCGTGCCGCCCATCTGGCGGAAGAACAGGGACGACGACGTCGCGACGCCCATGTCCCGCACCTGCACGGCGTTCTGCACGGCCAGCACCAGCGGCTGCATGGTGAAGCCGAGGCCCAGCCCGAACAGGACCGAGACCGCGAAGACGAAGGGCAGGGTCGTGCCGGACTCGAGGCGGGAGAACAGCAGGGCGCCCGTGCCCATGAGGATCGTGCCGGCCACCGGGAAGATCTTGTAGCGGCCGGTCCGGGAGGTGGTCTGACCCGCGACGATCGAGCCCGCCATGATGCCGAGCGTGAATGGGATGAGCGTCAGGCCGGCCTCGGTCGGGGTCTGGCCCTTCACGATCTGCAGGTACAGCGGCAGGGTCGCGAGGCCGCCGAACATGCCGAGGCCGATGACGGTGTTGGCGCCGGCGCCGACGGAGAAGGTGCGGTTCCGGAACAGGTACAGCGGGAGGATCGCGTCGGCCTTGGCGTACCGCTCCGCGAGGATGAACGCCGCGATGCCGAGCACGCCGACGACGTAGCAGGAGATGGCCCGCGTGGAGTCCCAGCCCCAGATGCGGCCCTGCTCGGCGACGACCAGCAACGGCACCAGGGCGACGATGAGGGCGAGCGCGCCGGGGTAGTCGATCTTGTGGTCGACGCGCCTGAGCGGCGGCAGGTGCAGCACGCGCCAGATCACGAGGATCGCAATGATGCCGATGGGCACGTTGATGAGGAAGACCCAGCGCCAGCCGTCGATGCCGAGGATGGTCTCCGCGCCGGCGAAGAAGCCGCCGACGACCGGCCCGAGCACGGACGCCACGCCGAACACGGCGAGGAAGTAGCCCTGGTAGCGGGCGCGCTCACGCGGGGCGACGAGGTCACCGAGGATCGTGATGGCCAGCGCCATCAGGCCGCCGGCGCCGAGGCCCTGGATGCCGCGGTAGACCGCCAGCTGGTACATCGAGTCGGCGGTGCCGGACAGCAGCGACCCGACCACGAAGATCGAGATCGAGATCATGTACAGCGGCTTGCGGCCGTAGATGTCCGAGAGCTTGCCGTACAGCGGCGTGGAGATCGTGGCCGTGAGCAGGTAGGCCGTGGTCACCCAGGCCTGCAGCGACAGACCGTTGAGGTCGTCGCCGATGGTGCGGATGGACGTCGCGACGATGGTCTGGTCGAGCGCGGCGAGAAACATGCCGAGCATCAGGCCGCCGAGGATCGTGAGGATCTCGCGGTGGGTCGGCGGGACGAACGTCGAGGCGTTCGTCTGGGCAGGGGGTTCGGTGGTGCTCTGCTGGGACATCGGACCTTCTCGGCAGACGGGGGGACGCGTGAGGCGACTGCACTGGCGGACGACGCTACGGGAGGGGTACGACACCCTCAGGTGATTGCGCAGGACAACCATCCCGCATGAAAGTTGGTAACAACCGTGCCACCGGGATGTGTTCCCGGTCACGGCGAATCCGTCAGGTGCGGGCGATGCCGGTGCCGGCGGCTACCGTGGCTGAATGCCCGCTCCCGCGACCGGCCCGCTGCGCCTCGTGCGCGCCGGCATGGTCGCCGTGGTGACGGTCGCGCTCGCGACCCTCGCGCACGTGCTTGCCGGCGGCGGGCTCCCTCCGGTCGTCGTCCTCGTCACCCTGACCGCCCTCGCGCTGGCCGCGGCGGCGGCGCTGACGGCGCGCCGGCTCGGTCCCGTCGGCGCCGTGGCCCTGCTCGGCGTGGGCCAGCTCGCGGTGCACTCGGCGTTCAGCCTGTTCACCTCGATGGCGTGCATGTCCGGCCCGACCTCCGCGCACCACGCCGGCATGGCGATGTCGTGCACGACCGCCGATGCCGGAGCGGCGCAGCCGCTGCTGGGTGGGTCGGCGATGCTCGTGCTGCACGTCGTCGCGACCCTCGCGGCCGCTCTCGTGCTCGTCGGCGCCGACCGCGCCCTGTGGTGGCTCGCGGCGTGGCTGCGACCGTTCGCCGACGCGGCGGCCCCGGTTGTCGTCGTGCCCCGCGCCGTCCTGCCGACGCCGGTCGAAGCCCCCTGGACCGGGGGCGAGTGGTGGCGCGCGGTCGTGCCGCGGCGGGGTCCGCCCGCCTGGCAGTCCTCCGTGGTCCCCCTGCGCTGACCGGTCGAGCCGGTGGCCAGGCCGACCGCGCGCCAGCCATCGACGACCCCTCAAGGACCTCACATGCCCTCGACCCGTGCCGGCGCGACCCTCGCCGCCACCCTCGCTCTCKCCGTCCTGCCCGCCAGCGCGGGGCTGCACCCTGCTGCCGTTCCGCGTGCCCCACGAGTCGGCGGTCGTGCTCGTCCGGCGTCGTCGGCACCTGGACGCATGACGGTGCTGCGCCGCGGCTCGGCGCTGCTCGGCGGCCTCGCGCTCGCGGTCCTCGGGACCCTGGCCGGTGCGCCCGCCGCACAGGCGCACGACGTGCTGCAGGGCACCGACCCGGCCGACGGGTCGACGGTCGCCGTGGCCCCGGACCACGTCACGTTGACGTTCAACGAGCCCGCGCTGGCCGTCGGCACCGAGGTCGTGGTGAACGACCCGAACGCGCGGACGGTGAGCACCGGCGCGCCCGTGCTCGTCGACAACACCGTCACGCAGGCGGTTACCGGGGAGCTGCCGACGGGGGTGTACACGGTGGTCTACCGGGTGACCTCGGCCGACGGGCACCCCATCGAGGGCCAGTTCGCGTTCACCGCCTCCGGTGAGGTCGCCTACGGCGTCGCGCCCAGCGTGGCCCCCACGCCCACGACCACGACCACCGCTTCCTCCGTGGCCCCGACGCCCACGACCTCCCCGTCGGTCGCCCCGGCGCCCGCCCAGCGGCACGTCTCCGCKGGGCCGCTGATCGGTGTCGCGGCCGTCCTCGTGGTGGTCGGCGGGGTCGCCGCCTGGCTGCTGCTGCGGAGACGGTCGGCGTCGTGACGGACCTCGCCCGGCAGCGACCTACGCTGGTCCGATGACTGCGCCGGTGACCAAGGCCGGGGGATCGGGCGCCGGTGTGCCTCGAACCCCGAGCCCGTGGCGCGTCCTGGCGCTCGTCGTCTCGGCGGTCGTCGCGGCACTGCTCGGCGTGGCGTTCTCCGGTGCGGCGCTGCCGGCCCTGCTCCGCGACCCGGGCGCCGCCGTCCGCTGGGGGCTGCCCGCGACGGCGACCCTGACCGAGCTGGCCGGCTCCGTGACGCTCGGCGCCCTCGTGCTGGCCGTGTGCGTGCTGCCGCGCCGCGCGGCCACGGCGTCGACCCGAACCGTCCGCGCCGGCATCGGCACCGCCGACGGCACCGCATACCCGCGCAGCACCGTGCTGGCCGGGTTCGCCGCGGGCACCTGGACGCTCCTGTCGATCGCGCACCTGGTCCTGACCTACGCGAGCGTCGCCGGCCGGCCCCTCGACTCCGCGACGTTCGGGTCGGAGCTCGGCGTCTTCGTCACGCAGATCGACCTCGGCCGGACTCTGCTGCTGATCACGACCGTCGCGGCGGTGGTCACCGCCCTCGCGCTCGTCGTCGCGACGCCCACCGGCGCCGCCTGGACCACGGTCCTTGTGCTCGTCGCCCTCTGGCAGCAGGCTCAGCTCGGGCACGCCGCCGGTGCGTCGGGGCACGACATCGCGACGTCGTCGATGGTGGTGCACCTGGTCGGCGCCGCCGTCTGGATCGGGGCCCTCGCCGCCCTGGCGCTCCTCGTCTGGCGGATCGGCACGGACCTGTCCGCGTCCGTCGCGCGATACTCGGTGATCGCGGGCTGGTGCTACGCCGCGATCGCCGTGTCCGGGCTGGTCAACGGCCTGTTGCGGACCAGCGGCTGGGACGACCTCACGACCCCCTACGGCGTGCTGCTGCTGGTGAAGACCGCGCTGTTCGGCATCCTCGGTCTGCTCGGCCTGGCCCACCGGCGCGCGGTGCTGCCGCAGCTGGCGACGAGGACGACGGACTGGCTGTTCTGGCGGCTCGTGCTCGTCGAGCTGACCGTCATGGGTGCCGTGTCGGGGGTCGCCGTCGCGCTCGGCGAGACCGCGCCGCCCGTGTCCGAGGAGCCACCGCTCGACCAGTCCCCGGCCTACCAGCTGACCGGCCACCCCCTGCCGCCCGCGCCGACCGCGCTGCGGTGGCTGACCGAGTGGCGCTGGGACCTGGTCCTGGCGTCGGCGGCCGTCGCCGGGCTCATCGTCTACTGGCGCTGGGTGCTCCGGCTGCGGCGCCGCGGCGACTCGTGGTCGCTGCTCCGGGCCGCGTCCTGGTCCGTCGGCATGGTCCTGTTCCTGTGGGCCACCAACGGCGCCCCCAATCTGTACGGGCACGTCCTGTTCAGCGCGCACATGGTCCAGCACATGACGCTCGCGATGGTGGTGCCGCTGTTCCTCGCCCTGTCCGCGCCCGTGACCCTGGCCCTGCGCGCGCTGCCCGTGCGCTCCACGCAGCTGCGCGACGACGCCTCGCGCGGCCCCCGCGAGTGGATCCTCGTCATCGTCCACAGCCGGGTCGGGCAGTTCTTCGCGCACCCCGTTGTCGCCGCCGTGAACTTCATCGGCTCGATGCTGCTCTTCTACTACTCCGGCCTCTTCGAGTGGTCGCTGCGCAGCCCGGTCGGGCACCTCGCGATGGTCGTGCACTTCACCACCGTCGGGTACCTGTTCGTCAACGCGCTCGTCGGCATCGACCCGGGTCCCAAGCGACTGCCCTACCCGCAGCGGCTGCTCCTGCTCTTCGCGACGATGGTGTTCCACGCCTTCTTCGGCGTGACGATGGTGACCGGCGACGTCCTGCTCGTCGCCGACTGGTTCGGCCTGATGGGCCGCCCGTGGGGTGCGTCGGCGATCGCCGACCAGCAGGCCGGCGGCGCGATCACCTGGGGCATCGGCGAGATCCCGACCCTGGCCCTGGCCATCGGCGTCGCGGTCGCGTGGTCCCGCGACGACGACCGCACCGCCCGCCGGCGCGACCGTCGAGTCGATCGAGACGGCGACGTCGAGATGGACGAGTACAACGCCATGCTCGCCGGCCTGGCCGAGCGCGACACCCGCGACTGACTCAGCCGCACCCGGGCTGGTCGGGGGCCTCGTTGCAGTCCTCCGAGACCAGGTGCGACCGCCGCTCGACCACCTCGAACTGTGCCGACGTGCTCGCGGTCTCGGCCGTGCCGTCCACGTCGCGCCACTCGTCGTCGCCGTCGACCCGGTACCGGCCCGACCACGTGGTGGTGAGCGTGATCGTCTGCGCCGGGTCCGGATCCGTGTAGACGTGCGACACGTCGAACGCGGGGTACGCGTGCCCCGGGCTCGTGGTCGACAGGTGTCGCGAGCCGTCCCGGAAGTCCCACGTGAAGTGCGTCGGCGTGGCGATCACGTCGATGCCGTAGCCGAACAGGTCCGTGCGGAACGTCTGCTCGGCGGCGTCGCTCAGGACGATCGTCTCCTTGTTCACCAGCACCCAGCCGCGGTCCGGCTGCATCTGCACGACCTGCGGCGCGATAGGCAGGAGACGGAAGTCCGCTGCCGTGAACGTGGGGAGGAGGTCGTCCGGGCAGCCGCCGTCCGCGACGATCGTCCACGCGGACCAGGGATCCGTGGGTGTCGCGCGCGTGCGGGTCCACAGCGGGAGCACCGGCGTCGCGTCACCGCAGTTGTTGACCCCGGCCTGGCCCTCGGCTGCAGGGCAGGTGCCGTTCAGCGGCGTGGTCAGGTGGGCGCTGCTGGTGTTGCAGATGACCGCGCGCTGGTACTCGCGCAGCAGCGCCTCAGGCGCGCCGGCCTTGGCATGCTGGGCGCGGAGGGCTTGCTCACCCTCGAAGGCGGTCATGCGGACCGCATCGCCGGCTGCCTGACCGCCGAGCGAGTCGGCTGATGCCTGCAGAGGCGTAGCGACGAGGACAGTGAGAAGCGCGAGTGCAATCCCGACCGTCCGCACGCTCATGGAGCGGGTACCTCGACGGGAGTAGCTTCACGGATTCTCCAAACGGCTCCGTCCCAAACGAGGGCGAGGTCGATGTGGTACGCCGTGGGACCTGGGAAGGTCTCGATGACCGTGCCGGATGGATCGACCGTCACGGAGGCGTCTTGGATGAGGTCGATCTTGGCGGAGTAGAACGCTTCGGGATTTACTTCGGTCCCCGAAGCGGCTGTGATCGTGTTTGTTCCGCCCTGGTCGTGTTGGCCTGCCGCGGTCTTTGTCTCCACGGTGGACACCACGCTGGCGCAAAAGACGCAGTCGGGGTGGCTGAGCGCCTTCCAGTCGGAGAGATCGCCGGTCGCGTTGACGTATGGAAATAGCAAGATGAAATACGCAGCGATCGCGGCTGCGCCATCCGCGCTGGGTGGCTCGTCCAGAGCAGCGGGCCGGGCCGGCTTCACGGTCACATCCACGCTGGGCGACACGGTCGGCCTGGGTGTCGACGTCGGCGAAGGCGTCACCACGACTGCCGGCGTCGAGGACTCCGCGGCCTCCGGCGTCCCGTTCGTGCACGCCGCCAGCAGCAGCAGCCCGGTCACAGGCACGACGAGCCGGGCACCGCGGCGAGAGCTCGTCAGCCAGGACATGCGGGCGAACGTACCGAAAACGGACGGCCCGCGTCACGACCGTTCACCCGGTTGTGGACAACCCTTGTGACCGCGACCGGGTGTCGACGGTCGGGCCGCCCGACGCATCACGTCTGGGGCCAGCGAGGCGAGGGTGAGCCGTCCACAGTCGGGGAAGGGTCGCAGTGGCTGCACAGATCGGCCGAGGCTCGATTGCGGGCGGGTCGACCTTGGTCTCATCGCGGGATGCGTCCCGTCCAGCCGCCGCCGCGGTCGTTGCTCGTCCTGGCCGGCCGGCAGGAGGGGCTCGTCTCGGCAGTCCAGAGCGAGGCGGCTCGTGTCGACTCTGCCCGGCGATCGCGGCTCGTCCGTGACGGCATGTGGGACCGGGTGACCCACGGAGTCTTCGATGTGACGCCACAGCGCGACCGCCGACGCGACGCCGACCACCGTCGACGACGCGCCGCCTGGCTCGCGATGCTGGCCTTCGGCCCAGAAGCAATCGCCGTCGGCCCCTGCGCGCTGGCGCTGCACGGCGTCCGGGGTCTGCCGCTTGAGATCGTGCCTCAGGTCTCGCTGCCCTCCGGACACCCACGACGGTCGCGGGACGGGATCCGCGTCCGTCAGTTCGCCGTGGTCGGGGTCGAGCGTCTCGGCGCGGGAGCGGTCCCCGGCCTGGTGGCGGCACTGGTGCAGGCGCTTCCCGAGCTGCCACGCGACAACGCGGTCGCAGTTCTGGATGACGTCCTTCATCGCGGGGTGCTATCGATCGGGGACCTCGCCGGTGTGCGGCTCGCCATAAATGGTCGGCGTGGTGCAGCGTCTTGCCAGTCGTGGTGGGAGCTCGTGGACGCTCGCTCGGAGTCGCCCCTCGAGACGTTTGCGCGGCTGCAGTGCGCGGACGCCGGGGTCGCACCTGATCTGCTGCAGGTCGAGATCTGCTCGTCGTCCGGCCGCATTCTCGGCCGCGGGGACATGGGGTGGAGGCTCGGGGACGGCCGATGGCTTATCGCGGAGATCGACGGCCGCGAGTTTCATGAGGCGCCGGAGGCGGTGCTGCACGACCGTCGTCGCCAGAACGCCATGCTCGCCACCGGCCGAATCGACCTGTTCCGGTTCACCTCGGCGGACATCGCCGCACGCGACGTCATCCCCGCGACCGTCCGCGCTGCACTCGCTCGCGCACGAGCGCGTCGACCTACCAAGCCATGAGCTACGGCAAGCGAGCTCGACACAGCACCCATGGCTTGGTCGACGTCCTCCGGGGAGGCGGCGGACAGCGAACAAGCCATGGGGGAGGTCGTCCGTCCGCTTGGCGTCACTCATGGCTTGGTCGCGACCGCGCGACGCCCGACGAGACTCAGCGGCAGGTGATAGGACGGAGCGCATGACTTCGACGCCCTTTCATGATCTCGACCAATACGTCGCCATCCCTCGGCTCGCGGGGCTCGTGCTCTCGCCGGACGGGACGCGGCTGGTGACCGCCGTCGCGACGCTGAACAGCAAGAAGACCAAGTTTGTGACGGCACTCTGGGAGGTCGACCCGAGCAACCAGGAGCCCGCGAGAAGGCTGACCCGCAGCGCGAAGGGTGAGTCCAGCGCCGCGTTCACCACGCACGGCGACCTCCTGTTCACGAGTGCTCGGCCGGACCCCGACAGCGACAAGGACGACGACGACACGGTCCCCGCGCTCTGGCTGCTGCCCAAGAACGGCGCCGAGGCGCGCGTCGTCGCGCACCGGGCCGCGGGTCTCGGCGGCGTGCACGTCGCGAAGGACGCGGACGTCGTGCTCGTCGGGTCGGACGTGCTGCCCAGCGCCACGGACGCCGAGACGGACGAGAAGCTGCGCAAGGCCCGCAAGGACAAGAAGGTCGCGGCGATCCTGCACGACTCCTACCCGGTCCGGTACTGGGACCACGACCTCGGCCCGGAGTCGCCGCACCTGTTCGTCGCGACCGTGTCGGACGACGTCGTCGCACCCCTGGCGTCGAGCACGGATCCGAAGCTGACCCTGACGGACGTGACGCCGGGGGCGCGGTCGGCGCTCGTCGAGCAGGCCTCGGACATCAGCCCGGACGGCCGGACGGTGGTCACCGGGTGGCACCTGCCGCTGTCGCGCGGGGACATGCGCAGCCGCCTGGTCGCGATCGACGTCGCGTCGGGCGAGCAGCGCGTGCTCGTCGACGACCCCGAGGCGGACCTCGGGTCGCCGAGCGTCTCGCCGGACGGGCAGTGGGTCGTCTACAGCCGCGAGACGATCTCGACTCCGCACGTGGCCCCGCGCGTGACCCTCGAGATCGTCCCCCTGGCGGGTGGCGAGCCGCGGACGCTCGCACCGACGTGGGACCGCTGGCCGCACGAGCCGGTCTGGTTGCCGGACAGCTCGGCGCTGCTGGTGCTCGCCGACGACGACGGCCGCGGACCGATCTTCCGGATCGACCTCGAGAGCGACGAGGTCACGCGCCTGACCAGCGACGACGCGACGTTCACGGACGTGAGCATCAGCCCGGACGGCACCACGGCATACGCGCTACGGACGTCGTACGAGGCGCCGAGCCACCCCGTGCGCATCGACCTGGCGACGAAGCAGACGACCGCGCTGAAGAGCCCGATCGCGACGCCCGTGCTGCCCGGCACGCTGACGGAGGTCGAGACGACGACCGACGGTCGCCGCGTGCGCGGGTGGCTGGCTCGACCGGAGGGAGCGGACAAGGCTCCGCTGCTGCTCTGGATCCACGGCGGCCCGCTGGGGTCGTGGAACGCGTGGTCGTGGCGGTGGAACCCGTGGATCCTCGTCGCGCGCGGGTACGCGGTGCTGCTGCCGGACCCCGCGCTGTCCACCGGCTACGGCCAGCAGTTCATCCAGGACGGCTGGGGTGCCTGGGGCGGCGCGCCGTACACCGACCTGCTGGCGATCACGGACGCGGTGGAGCAGCGGGACGACATCGACGAGACGCGCACGGCGGCGATGGGCGGCTCGTTCGGCGGCTACATGGCGAACTGGGTGGCCGGCCACACCGACCGCTTCCAGGCGATCGTCACGCACGCGAGCCTGTGGGCGCTGGACCAGTTCGGCCCGACGACGGACGCGGCGTTCTACTGGGGCCGCGAGATGACCGACCAGATGGCGCTCGACAACTCGCCGCACCTGCACGTCGACAAGATCGTCACGCCGATGCTGGTGATCCACGGCGACAAGGACTACCGCGTGCCCATCGGCGAGGGCCTGCGGCTCTGGTACGAGCTGCTGTCCAAGAGCGGGCTGCCCGCCGACGACGACGGCAGGACCCCGCACCGGTTCCTCTACTTCCCCGACGAGAACCACTGGGTGCTCAGCCCGCAGCACGCGATCGTCTGGTACCAGGTGGTCGAGGCGTTCCTCGCGGAGCACGTGCTCACCCGGTCGGGTGAGGATGCCCCGAMATATCCGGAAATATTGGGGTAGTCGGACCCTCTCGACGTGCGGGGTCGCCCGGTCGGGACCAGACTCGCCGGTCGGAGCCGGGCGACCCCCGCACGGCACGACGAAGGGACCGACAATGGGTATCGGAGGCGGCATCGCCCTCATCGTCATCGGCGCGATCCTCTCGTTCGGCGTCAGCGACGCCGTCGACGGAGTCAACCTGGTGGTGATCGGCTACATCTGCATGGCGGCCGGTGTCATCGCGCTGATCCTGGCGATCGTGCTCAACAGCCAGCGGAGCAACACCACGCACACGGCCGTCGTCGAGCAGCGCACCACGCCGAACGCCGCGCCGGCCGCCGCGGCCCCCGTGGCCGCGCCCGTCCAGCAGGCGCCCGTCCAGCAGGTGCCGGTCCAGCAGCAGCCCCCGGCGGCCCCGCCGGCGGTCTGACGCGCAGCCGCGGAACGCCCCCTCCACGAAGACGGAGGGGGCGTTTCTCATGCCTCCAACGGGCCGCGCACGATCGAGTCGCCGGAGTGGGCCGGGTTCCCGTCGAACTGCTCCTCCGACACGTCGACCACCGAGTACTGCGACAGGTCGAGGCCGTCGGGCAGGTCGAACCGTCCGGAGGTCCCTTCCAGGGTGCCGACGCTGACCAGTCCGCTGACGTCGGGCTTGAGCAGCCAGACCTCGCGGAAGCCTTCGCCCGACGGGGCGTCGTGGGAGATGTCGACGACGAGCACGCGGCTCCCGTCGGCAGCCGTCTCGACCACCGCGGAGCCCGACGCCTCCCAGCCGGGCAACGGTTCGAGGGTCGCGGTGGCCAGCACCGTCGCGGGGTCGTCGTGGTTGGCCACCCACCAGGCGCCCCCGCCGCCGACGAGGAGCCCGGCAGCCGCCGCGGCGGCGATCCAGCGCCCGGCGCGGGGCGTGTTCCGACGGGCGTCGAGCGAGACCACGGGCGCGAGCGGCTCCCCCGTATCGGCGACGGGTTTCGTCGGCGCGGCATCGGTGGCCAACGCCTGGGCGCCGGGCGAGAGTCCGAGCTCCCCGGCGATGCGGTCCCACACGGCGGGCGCGGGCGCGACGAGCACGTCGTCAGGGCCCCCGGAGCGCGCCAGCTCGACCACGGCGCGCAAGGACTCGAGCTCGTCGGTGCAGCGCTCGCACTCCTCGATGTGCGCGAGGTCCGACGTCGATCCCGCCGGCTCGCCGAGGGCGAGGAGCGCGAGCAGGTCGTCGTCCACGTGCGACTCATCGAACGGCACCGTCCACCTCCCATCGGGTCCGCAGCCGGGCGAGGCTGCGCCGGACGTGGCTCTTCACCGTGCCGAGCGGCAGGTCCAGTCTGCTGGCGATCTGGTCGTGCGTGAGGTCGTCGTAGAACGCGAGCCGCAGGATGGTGCGCTGCGGGTCGCCCAACCGGTCGAGCTCGTCGGCGACCAGGACGCGGTCGACGACGCGGCCGTCCACCGGCGGCACCGGCGTCTCGAGGGCTCCGGCCACCGACTTGTCCCGCAGCCGACGGTCGCGCGCCCGCTTCTCGTGCGTGTCCGCGACGATGTGCCGCGTGATGCCGAGGAGCCAGGCGGGGAGCCGGGACTGTGCGGGGTCGAACCGGTGCCGGCTGCGCCAGGCCTCGACGAACACCTGCTGCGTGACGTCCTCGGCGTCCGTCAGGCTGCCGAGCGACCGGAGTGCCACGGTGTGCACCAGCGCAGACCAGCGCCGGTACGCCTCCGCCACCGCGGTCTCGTCACCCTGCGCGAACGCCCGCCCGAGCTCGTCGACGCCCTCACCGTCCGGGTCGACTCGATGCGCCGGGCGCGACGAGCCCGCGGGCCCGGTCCCGGGTGCGCTCACGGACAGCTCCTCACGTGCCTGCAGCAGTGTCACGGCTACCCACCTAGCGGCTCGGCCGTGACGACGACGTTGTCCGTATAGTGCCCGATGTCGCGGCGGAACGTGCCACCGCACGTCACCAGCACCAGCCGCGGCGCGCCGGACCGGTCGAACCACTGGTCCACGGGCGCACCCTCCTTCGGGATCTTCTCGACGTTCACGACGCGGTAACCGTGCTCGCTGCCGTCGGCGGTCGTCACCGTGAGGGTGCCGCCGATGCCGACGTCGCGGAGCTTGGCGAACTGCCCGATGCCGGTGAGCCGGCTGTCGACGTGAGCGGCCATGACGGTCGCGCCGGCGGGATCGGCGGGCGCGGGACCGTACTGGTACCACCCGGCACGGTCGGCGTCCTCGGGGATCTGCATCTCGCCGTCGTCCCGCACCCCGACCGGATCGACGGGCATGTCGATGCCCGCGTCGGGCACGACGAGCCGCACGGGTGCTGATGCTGCGGTGGCGGGTTGCTGGGCGCCGAGGGCGGGGTCGTAGACCGGGATGGAGGGCAGGGCAGGGGTCGGTCGCGGCGTCGTCGTGGGGGACGACGACGCCGCGACCACCGGCTCGGAGACGGGGTCCGGGCCGGTGCACGCGGTCAGCGGGCCGAGCGTCGCACCCAGCGCGGCGACGGTCGCGAGCACGCGTGCGGTACGTGGGTACGCCGCGGCCCGGGACTGCCCGGACCGCGGCGCACCGATCATCGACGTGCTCAGCTGCGCTGGGTGGCGGTGCGACGGGCGAACCCGAGGCCGACCAGACCGGCGACGGCGAGCGCACCGAGCGCGAGCGGCCAGGCGGGCGTACCGCTGTCGGACACGAGCCCGACCTCGCCGGCGTTCACGCCGGACGGGTTGCCGTGCAGGCCGTCGATCGTCTGGACCGCCAGCGCAAGCGTCGCCGGTGAGGCCGTGGCGCTGCCCCACGCGTAGACGATCGTGTTGGTGCCTTCGGTGACCGGCACGTCGGCCGGGCCGAGCAGGGCGGGGGTCGTCGTGCCCGTGGCCGTCACGCTCGCGGAGACGGTTCCGGCGGGGAGGTTCAGCACCTTCTCGGCCGGGTTGGTGAGGTTGGTGATGACCGGGCTGCCGCCGGCCAGGATGTCGACGCCCGGGGCCTGGGCCACGTGCCGGACCGTGAGCCGACCCTGGCCGGCGGCCGTGGTCGAGATGTCGTTGGTGAACAGGGTTGCCGTCGGGGCGCCCGCGGCGTCGAGGTGGGCGACGGCCGTGTAGTTCTGGCCGGCCGCGAGCTGCAGGTCGACCGGTCCGATGGCGGGCGAGCTGGCATCCGCCGCGTCGGCCGCCGTGATGGCCACCGTGTAGGTGCCGGCGGGGAGGGCCAGCGGTCCCGCCATGGCGCCCGGCTCGAAGTTGTCGAGCGTGAGCTTGTTGTTGACGTAGACGTCGACCGTGAGGCCGGGGACGCCGTGGAAGACCGACAGCTGGGCGTCGCTGTCGGCGGCCGACGCCGGACCCGTGGCGGCCGTGAGGAGGGCGAGCGTGCCGGCGGCGATGCCGGCGAGAAGTCGAGCGCGCATGGTGCGTCCTTCGAGGACAGGGCCCGACGGGTACGCCGGGCGGCCGATGTGCTGACACACCCTCTTCGGCGCCGGACCCGTTCTCGGATGCACTACGCGCGAGCTGCCTCCGCGATGGCCGCCGCGAGGTCCGCCGGCCGCGAGAACATCGGCCAGTGCCCGGTGGGCAGGTCGACGTAGGTCAGGTCGGTGCACTCGCCCAGCTCGGTGTGGAACGGCGGGCCGCCGTGCGCCATCGTCTTGAGCACCTCGGACGGCAGGCTCGTGCAGATCGCCGTGGCCGGCACGTCGAACCGGCGCGGGTCGCTGACGTGGACGGCGCCTCGCACGACCTGGGCGGGATGGGGCAGCGCGCGGCGGCGGAACTCGGCGAGACCCGCGTCGTCGATGCCCTCGATGCTGGACCCCTGCGCCTCGAACTCGGCCCAGGTCGGCAGCGGGACCTCGATCTTCTCTGTGGCGGCCGCGTTGATGGCGGCACCTTCCTCCAGCGGTCCGGAGTCGACGTAGATCGCGCGGCGTATCCGGTCGTGACGCCTGTCCACGACCTCGCCGACGAGCGCGCCGCCGCCGCTGTGCCCGACGAGGACGACGTCGCCCGCGAGGCCGTCGACGAGGTCGACGACGGCCTGGACGTGGTCGGCACGGGTGATGTCGCCGCGGTCGGCGCCGGGCACGAGCCCGGGCAGGGTCACGGGATAGGCGTCGAAGCCGTCGGGGAATGCCGCGACGACGTCGTCCCACGCCCAGCCGCCGAGCCAGAAACCGGGGATCAGAACCAGGGAAGTAGTCATGCGGCCAGCGTCCACCCGTCCCGGTGACACCGGGATGTCACCTTTGTGTCACCATGCTGGAACCGTGAACCGCACCGACCGCCTGTACGCCCTCGCCGAGGAGCTCCGCCGCGTCGGCCGCGCCGGCACCACGAGCACCCGGCTGGCGCGGCTGTTCGAGGTGTCGCCTCGGACGGTCAAGCGCGACATCTCGTCGCTGCAGCAGAGCGGCCTCCCGGTGGTTGCGCAGGCCGGCCTCGGCGGCGGCTACGTCCTCGCCGCGTCCGTCGCGCTCCCGCCCGTGAACTTCACGCCCGCGCAGGCCGTCGCGCTCGCGCTCGCGGTCCGCGCCCTGCCTCCGGGCAGCCCGTTCGGGGCCGACGCCGACGCCGCGCGCGCCAAGGTGCTGGACGCGCTGACGCCRGCCGACCGGGCCCGGGCCGACGAGCTGGCCGGCCGGGTGTGGTCGCGGCCCGACGTGCCCGAGGACGTCGCGCCCGCCCGGGTGCTCCGTGCCGTCGAGGAGTCGCTGGGCGGCCGGCGCGTGCTGGCGATCGAGTACCGGAGCTCGTCGGGGGTGGTGAGTCGCCGAAGGGTCGAGCCCGTGGTGCTCGCTCGCACGGGCGGCACCTGGTACCTGATCGCGTGGTGCCAGACCCGTGTGGGGCTGCGCTGGTTCCGGCTCGGCCGGATCCTGCGCGCCGACCTCACGCCGGAGGCGTATGAGCCGCGCTCGGTCGCGGACGTCGGAGAGGCGCCGCGGGACGCGCGCCCGGTCTCGGCGCGCGCGTCCGACTGAGCGAGCGCTGCGAAAACGGCTGGAAGCCGGGCGAACCACCCGCTACGTTGAGAGCGCTCTCACCTGGTCGAAGGAGTCCGCGTGCGTCTCGTGCTGCCCACCGCCGCAGGCCGTGGGGGTGCCGCATGATCCGGTCCTGGTACCGCGATGCGGTGCTTCCCCGTCGGGACATCGCGCGCCTGCTGCCGTCCGCCGGCACAGGCCTGGTGGTCGGGCTCCTGGTGCTCGACGTCGTGCTCGGGCTGCTCCCGGTCGCGTTCGTGCTGGCCACGAGCGTGGTGGTCGGGCAGGTGCCCGCGGCTGTCGACGGCGGCACGGGATCGGCCGCGTGGAGCGACCTCGTGCGGACGTTCGTGCTGGCCGCCGCGCTGTTCCTCGCGCGGCAGGTGCTCGCGCCGGTGCAGACCGCGCTCGGCGTGCGGATGCAGCGGCGGATCGACGGGGCCCTGCGGGACCGGGCCCTGGAGATCGCGCTGCGGTCGACGAGCATCGCGCCGATGGAGGACCAGGCGACCCTGGAGGCGCTGACCGAGGCCACCCGCGAGTTCGAGGCGGAGTTCCGCAGCCCGGGATCCTCGGCGGCGGGCCTGCTCGCGCTGGTCGCGCGTTATGTGCAGCTGGTGGGGTTCGCCGTCGTCGTCGGGCTGGTCACGTCCTGGCTCGCGGCGACAGCGATCCTGGCGGCCACGCTGGTGTTCCGGTACGGGCAGCGCGGCKGGCTGCGTCGGTACTCGCAGGTGTGGAAGCACGTGATCGGGTTCCGGCGCCGGTCCGTGTACCTGCGCGAGGTGGCGATGGGTCCGGCCGCGGCCAAGGAGATGCGCGTCTTCGGGCTCGCGGGCTGGTTCACCGACGAGTACGTGGACGCGACCGAGCGGATGCTGGGGCCGGTCGCGGCGCGTCGTCGGCAGCTCTACCTCGTGCCGTACCTCGTCTACACGGCGATCGGCCTGCTGGTCTGCGCGGCCGTGCTGGTGTCGATCGCCCGATCGGCGTCGGCCGGCGACATCACGCTCACGGCCCTGGCGCTCGGCATCCAGTCCGTCGTCGCGGCGATCGCGCTGGGTGAGTACTACCCGGAGTCCGACGTGCAGACGCAATACGGGATGCAGGCCGTCTCGGCGCTTGCGGAGTTCGAGGCGCGGATGGCCGACGCCGAGTCCCGCGTCCCGCGAGGGGGCGACGCGCTGCCCGTGCCTGCCGACGCGCCGTCGACCGTCCTGCGGTTCGAGGACGTGCACTTCTCCTACCCGGGCAGCAGCCAGCCGGTCCTCGACGGCCTCGACCTCGAGCTGCCCGCCGGCCTGTGCACCGCGATCGTCGGCGTCAACGGCGCGGGCAAGACCACGCTGGTCAAGCTGCTGACCCGCCTGCACGAACCGACGGCCGGACGCCTGACCGTCGACGGCACGGACCTCGCGGACCTCGACGTCGCGGCCTGGCGCCGGCAGGTCAGCGTCGTCTTCCAGGACTTCGTCCGCTACGAGCTCTCGGCCTCCGACAACATCCTGGTCGGCGCCGTGCACGCCCCGCGGGACCCCGCCGTCGTCCGGCACGCGGCGGAGCGCGCGGGCATCGCCGACGCCGTCGACGCCTTGCCGGCGGGGTTCGAGACGACCCTGTCGCGCGCCTACGAGGGCGGTGCCGACCTCTCGGGCGGGCAGTGGCAGCGCATCGCGATCGCCCGGTCGCTCTACGCCCTCGAGGCGGGCGCCCGGGTGCTCGTGCTCGACGAGCCGACCTCGGCCCTCGACGTCCGGGCCGAGGCCGCGTTCTTCGACAGTTTCGTCGAGCTCACGCGGGGGGTGACGTCGGTGCTCATCTCGCACCGGTTCTCGAGCGTTCGGCGCGCGGACCGGATCGTGGTCATCGATGCGGGGCGGGTGGTCGAGGAGGGCACGCACGACGAGCTCGTGGCATCCGACGGGCACTACGCGCGGCTGTTCAGACTGCAGGCGGAGCGGTTCGCGGCGGGGCTCGACGCCGACGGCAACGAGGTGGAGCGGTGATCCAGACGGTGCGAGGAAGCTGGGCGCTGCTGCGCCTGGCGGGGCGGATCAGCCCCGGCAAGCTGGTGCTGTCGGCCGTGCTCATGGTGCTGCAGTCGGTCGCGATGCCGCTCGCGGCCCCCGCGCTCGCGGCCCTGACCGACGCAGCGATCGCCGGCGACGCGCGGCGGGCGTCGATCGCCGCGGTGCTCGTCGCCGTGCTGGTCGTGGCCGCCCTGACTGCCGGGCACTTCGCGCACATCTTCTACTTCGAGCTGGGCGATCTCGCGGTGATCCAGCTCGAGCGCGACCTCATCGGGCTGTCGCACGACTCGCCGGGCATCGAGCACCACGAGCGGCCCGAGTACGCGGACCGGCTGCAGGTGCTGCGCTCCGAGCTCGACCGGTCGGGCTGGGGGTCGATGCAGGCGCTGCTGTCCGCCATCGGCCTCGGCGTCGCGCTCGTCATCACGGGCGTCCTGCTCGCGCGGCTCAACCCGTGGCTGCTCCTGCTGCCGCTCGCCGCGATCCCGCCGCTGGTCCTGGGCCGACGCGCGGAGGCCGTGCTGGGCGACGCCCGCACCGCCGCCGCCGCCGACAACCGCCGCGCGCGGCACCTGTTCCTCCTGTCGCTCGACGCGGCGGCGGCCAAGGAGCTGCGCACCTGCGGGCTGGGCGAGGAGGTCCGGGGGCGGCTGCGGAGCTCGTGGGACGCCGCGACCGCCGTGCTCTGGGCCGGCGAGGTGCGGGCCGACGCCTTGCGTGCGGCCGGGCAGCTCGTGTTCGCCGTCGCGTACGTCGCGGCCACCCTCGTCGTGCTGCGGGACGCCGTCGCCGGTGCGCGCACCGTCGGCGCCGTCGTGCTCGTCATCACGCTCGCGTCGCAGGTGAACCAGCAGGTCACGGCCGCGGTGACCATCCTGCAGCAGCTGCAGCGGGCCGCGCGGACGATGGCGGACCTCGCGTGGATGCGTGCGCTCGTGCGGTCGCAGAACCCGCCGCGGACCGTCGTGCCCGCGCCGGACACCCTGCGGGACGGCATCCGGTTCGAGGGCGTCTCGTTCACGTACCCCGGCACCGACGCACCCGTGCTCGAGGGTGTCGACCTCGTCCTGCCGGCCGGCACGAGCGTCGCCATCGTCGGCGAGAACGGCGCCGGCAAGACGACGCTGGTCAAGCTCCTCTGCCGCTTCTACGCGCCCACCACCGGCACGATCACCGTGGACGGGGTCCCGCTGGACGACCTCGACCCCGTGGCGTGGCGGGACCGGACCGCGGCCGGCTTCCAGGACTTCTGCCGGTTCGAGCTGCTGGCTCGCCAGAACGTCGGGGTGGGCGACCTGCCGCGCATCGGGTCGGACGACGCCGTGCTCGGCGCCCTCGACCGCGCCCACTCGTCGGACGTCCTCGCCCGGTTGGAGGACGGGCTGAACACCCAGCTCGGCACCAGCCACGCGGACGGTGCGCAGCTGTCCGGCGGGCAGTGGCAGAAGCTCGCGCTCGGCCGCGCGATGATGCGCGAGTCGCCGCTGCTCGTGGTCCTCGACGAGCCGACGTCGGCCCTGGACGCCCAGGCCGAGCACGACCTCTACGAGCGGTACGCCGCCCATGCCGCCGCGGTCGGCGCGACCACCGGAGCCGTCACCCTGCTCGTCTCGCACCGGTTCTCGACCGTGCGGATGGCCGACCTCATCCTCGTCGTCGCCGACCACCGGATCGTGGAGTCGGGCTCGCACGAGGAGCTCGTTGCCCATGGCGGCCTGTACGCCGAGCTGTTCGGGATCCAGGCGGCGGCCTACCGCTGATCTCCCTGCGCGTGTGGGCGGTGCAGTGCAGACTTGCAGCGCTCCGGGAGGTACCGGGCGAACCGACCAGCAGGGGGATGCATGGACCACGGCGAGGCACGCGAGACCAAGGCGCAGGCCGTCGACCTCGCACGGGAGCTCTCCGAGCGCCTCGTGCGACCATCCGACGTGGCCGCCGGCGGACCGGCGCTGGCCATCGGCCTCGCGCCGCAGCCCGACGGGTCGTACGCGCTCGCGGTCCGCTACCGCCTGGGCCTGCCGTCGGTCCGCAGCATCGCCCGCAAGGTGGTCGCCGAGCTGCCCGACGCCGACGTCCGGCGCACGGGCCGGATCAAGACCTTGGCTGCCGACGAGGACCGCCGCGTCCGCCCCCGCCCGCCCGTGATCACCGCCCGCTCGCTGGGGGAGACCGGGCGCGTCCGCCCGCTGCGGCCCGGCATCTCGATCGCCCACGTCGACGTCACCGCCGGGACCCTGGGGGCGTTCGTGCAGCTCGACGGCTTGGTTCACGTGCTGTCCAACTACCACGTGCTGTCGGGCACCCCGCAGGCGAAGGTAGGGGACGTCATCGTGCAGCCGGGGCCCGCAGACGGCGGACAGGCGCCGCGGGACCGGGTCGGCACGCTGGCCGCCCGCGTGGAGCTGAAGCCCGACGGGGACGCCACGGTCGACTGCGCGATCGCCCTGCTGGACGACGACCAGCACGTCGACCCCGAGTACCCCGTCGGGCGGATCACGACGACGGCCGTGGCCAAGGGCGGCGAGCAGGTGGCCAAGATCGGCCGCACCACGGCGATCACCCGCGGGCACGTGACGGCGATCGAGCTCGACAACGTGGTCGTCGGCTACGGCGAGGAGCTCGGCGAGCTGAGCTTCGACAACCAGATCGAGATCGAGTCGACGGGCACCGGGCCGTTCTCCCGCGGCGGCGACTCCGGCTCGCTGGTGTACCGCGAGGACGGCGTCGCGCTCGGGCTGCTCTTTGCGGGCTCGGAGTCGGGGGGAGAGAATGGCACCGGGTTGACGTACATCAACCMGATCGATGCCGTTCTGGACGCGCTCGGGGTCACACTGGTCTGACGATCGTCGGACCCGCCGCCCCCGCGGCCCGTCGCGGTCGGCGGGAGGCGGTGCACCCATGGCGGACCTCGAGCAGGCGCGAGCGGCGAAAGAACGCCTGCGCATGACCTTGAAGGGCCGGCCCGACGTGCGTGGCATCGGGATCGCCCGATCCGGCGACGGCTACCAGATCCAGGTGAACGTCTCCACCAGCACCGGGCCCGACGTGCCCGGCGCGGTCGACGGTGTCGACGTCTACGTGCGCGTGGTCGGCGCCATCCGCGCGAGCGCCTGAGCCCCGGCCGGCATCCTCGGCCTGATGACGAACTATGTCCTCCGAACGGATGGCGCAGGGTAGGAAGCCTTACCTTTGCGGTTACCTCGTCAGCACCGGAGGAGTCCCGTGACCACCACGTCCGTCGTGCCGAAGGCCGTGCAGCTCTCCGTCGCGCTGCGCGAGGGCACGCGGGGCGAGCACGAGACGGCGGAACGCTCGGGATTCGTCGAGCTCCTGATGTCGGGTGCGCTCGACCGGTCCGCGTACGCGGACCTGGCGGCCCAGCAGCTGGCGGTGTACGTGGCGCTCGAGGCGGCGGGGTCGCGGCTGACGGACGACGGGGGGCTGGTCTTCGACCAGCTGGTGCGGGTCCCGTCCATCGAGCAGGACCTCGCGTTCCTGTTCGGCGGTGACTGGCGCTCCCGGGTGCGCGTCCTGCCGGCGACGCAGGCCTACGTCCGACGGCTCGAGGAGGTCGGCGGCTCGCTCCCGCTGTACGCCGCGCACGCGTACACGCGGTACCTCGGCGACCTGTCGGGCGGCCAGATCATCAAGCGGATGCTGCAGCGGCACTACGGCTTCGAGTCCGCGGGTCTCGCGTTCTACGACTTCCCCCAGATCCACAAGCTCAAGCCGTTCAAGGACGTCTACCGCGAGCGGCTGGACGCCCTCGAGCTCGACGCCGAGGCCCGCGAGGCGGTGGTCGAGGAGGCGCGGGACGCCTTCCGGCTCAACGCCGCGGTGTTCGGAGAGCTGGGCGCCGTCCACGTCCGCTGAGCCGGCCCCGCACGTGCTGCCGCATTTGCGTGGATCAGACGGGTGATCTCACCGCCCTCTCATCCGTCTGCGTCGCCTGGGACGCAGCACAGGGTCGATGATGGGCGACGTGACGCGTCGCGGGGTGGCCGCTCAGGGTGCGCGCGCGGGCAACAGGTCCGCCGCGGGCCTGGTCGGCGTGCGTGCGCTGGCCCTCGCTGCCCACCGCCTGGACCGCTGCCGGTCGATCGACGAGGTGGCCCACGTCGCGGCATCCACGGCGGTCGAGGTGCTCGACGCGCGTCGCGCCGCGTTCTGCCGCATCGACCAGGACACGTGCCGGATCGTGCTGGTCGAGCCGCCGCCCACCGACCCTCGCGTCGTCTGGATGGCCCGCGCGTCCTACCGCGCCGACGACCGCCCGGCGCTGCGCGCCCTCATCCGGGACCGTTCCAGCTGGGTGGCCCACGCCCGCACGGTGCATGACGAACCGACCGTCCCGGACGACCCCGACGCGGGCGACTCGGTCGAGGTCGAGACGCTGCGGGAGCTCGACGCGTCGTCCGCGCTGTCGTCCCCGATCATCGTCAACGGCAGCGTGTGGGGTCAGCTCTACTCCGTCCGCACCCGTCCGGGAGCGCCGTTCCAGGTCGACGACGTCGCCCGCTCCGAGGTGCTCGCCGCGCTCGTCGCGGGGGCCGTGGCGCGCGTGGACCTCGAGGCGCAGGTCCGTCACTTGGTGGCCGACGACCCGTTGACCGGCCTGGCCAATCGCCGCGTCGCCGACGCGGAGGCCGAGGCCGCGCTCGAGTCGGGACACGAGACCTGCATCGTCATGTGCGACGTGGACGGCCTCAAGCGGGTGAACGACGAGCTCGGCCACGACACGGGCGACGACCTGCTCCGCTCGGTCGCTGACGTGCTGCGCCGCGCCGCCGACGCCCTGCCCGGCAGCACGGCCGCGCGCATCGGCGGCGACGAGTTCTGCCTGGTCACGGTCGGGCGCCGGCGGTCCGAGGTCGCCGACGTCATGGCCGCGACGATCGCCGAGTTCCCGCTGCCGCACGGCGCCGCGATCTCCTACGGCATCGCCTCGACGGCGGTCACCGGCTCGGTCTCGGCGCGGCACCTCTTCCGGCAGGCGGACACCGCGCAGTACAAGGCCAAGCGAGCCCGCGCCCGGGCGCTGCGCTCGCTCGTGCCGGCGACCGCCGACCCCGCCGTCACGGCCGAGCGCGTGCTCGTCGCGGGAACCGCGGCCATCGTGGCGGCGCAGTCCGGCGTCGTCCCCCGCCTGTGCGCGTTCGCGGCCGCCGCGACCGAGACCCTCGGTGGCTCGGCGTGGGCGGTGCTGACGCGGCGCAGCCCCGACGAGCCGCCGTCCGCGGTCGCCCGGGGCGGCAGCCCCGCCGAGCTGGGCGCCGAGTCGTCCACCGCGGTGGTCATGCACGACCTGTGGCAGGTCGAGATCGGCATGTCGACGACGGCGGCCACCGGCCAGGTCGTCGCCACCTCGCTCGACGCCCTCGCGGCCGTGGCGGTGCTGGGCGCTCGCTAGCCGTGCAGCGGCAGGGTCAGCGTCGTCGACGCGCCCTCGACCAGCCGGATCGGCACGCCCCAGTCCTGGGCGTTGAGGTGGCACGCCGGGTACTCGATCGCGGGGTCGGCGTCGCAGCTGGCCGCGTGCGCGGTGACGTGCAGGACACCCTCGGTCACCGACGGGTCGAGGCGCAGGACGCGATCCAGCGGGACGTCGTCGCCGGCGCCCTCGAGCAGCAGCCCGGGCGGGGTCGACGAGACCTGCAGACGTGTCGACGGACCGTAGCGGTCGTCGTACTTCTGCCCCGCGGCCGGCGTGAAGACGACGTCGAGCCGCACCTCGCCGGGCGCCAGCTCGGTGACCGGGCGCTGGGTGCGGTGCGAGCCCGAGTCCAGGATCTGGCCGACGAGGGTGGCCGGCAGGGCGATCCGCGTGAGGCGGTGAGCCGCGGACTCCACGACGAGCAGGGTCGCGCCGCCGTCGAGCACGACGATCCCGCTGGGCTCCGCGAGGTCCGTCGCGAGCGTGCTCACGGCGCCGTCGGCGTAGCGCCGGATCGCACCGTTGTAGGTGTCGGCCACCACGACCGAGCCGTCCGGCAGCACCGCGACGCCGAGCGGGTGCTGCAGGCGCGCCTCGCCGGCCGGGCCGTCGCGGTGGCCGAAGTCGAAGAGTCCCTCGCCGACGACGGTGTGCACGGTCCGCGCCACCGGGTCCACCCAGCGCAGCGCCGACGTCTCGGCGTCGGCCAGCCAGATCTTGTCGTCGGCACCCGCGGCGAGGCCGGACGGCTGCGCGAACCAGGCCTCGTGCAGCGGGCCGTCCAGCAGGCCCTCGTTCATGGTGCCGCCGAGCAGCTCGATCGAGCCCTGCTTGTCGTCGAAGGCCCAGAGGGTGTGGTTGCCGGCCATGGCCACGACGAACGCGCCGAGGGGCTGGGACCAGGCGACGTCCCAGGGGGAGGAGAGCTTCTGGCGACGAGGGCCGGGCACGAACGACGCCGCGGGCTGCGCGTGCCGACCGCGGGCCGCGGCGCGGTCGTCGTCGGACGTGATGCTCAGCGACGACGCGAACGCCGCCACCTCGTCGCCGGGCTCGCCGATCGCGGGCTCGAAGGCGGGCTCCTCGTCGGGCTCGTCGGCGCCGTCCACGCCCAGGATGTTGTCCGCCGCGCCGACCATGTACTGCTCGCCGGTCCCGGCCACGGTCGTGACGACGCCGTCGGCGAGCCGGACCCCGCGGAGCGCGTGGTTGACCGTGTCGGCGACCAGGACGTCGTAGCCCAGCCACGGCCGGAGCTCCTCGGGCACCAGGCACAGGCCGTTCGGCTCGCTGAACCGGGCCTCGTCGGGACCGCCGTCCACCAGCCCGCGCTCGCCCGACCCGATGCGCCGGACCAGCGTCTCCCCGTCGGCCTCGAGCTCGGCCAGGCCGTGGTGCCCGGCGTCCGCCACCAGCAGGTGCCCGTCCGGCAGCGCGACGGCCTTGGCCGGGAAGCGCAGCGTGCCCTCGGTCGGCGCCGGGGGCACGTAGGGGCCGTCGCCGCGGTGCAGCGTGCCCTTGGCCTCGTGCTCGGCGATGAGCTCGCGCACGAGGATCTCCACGTTGTTCTTGTGGCCCTCGCCGGACATCTGCGCGACGACGTAGCCCTCGGGGTCGATGACGACGAGCGTCGGCCAGGCGCGCGCGGTGTACGCGGACCACGTGACCAGCTCGGGGTCGTCGAGCACCGGGTGGTGCACCTCGTAGCGCTCGACGGCGGCGGCGAGCGCGACCGGGTCGGCCTCGTGCGCGAACTTGGGCGAGTGCACGCCGATGATCACCAGGACGTCGCGGTGCTGCTCCTCGAGCTCGCGCAGCTCGTCCAGGACGTGCAGGCAGTTGATGCAGCAGAACGTCCAGAAGTCGAGGAGCACGATCTTGCCGCGCAGGCCGGCCAGGTCCAGGGAACGCCCGCCGGTGTTCAGCCAGCCCCGACCGACCAGCTCGGACGCACGGACCCGGGGCAGTCGACTCTCACGCACGCACCCATTCTCACCCGTCCGCGCCCTCCGAGCGGACGCGTCAGGTGCGGTCGAGGACGTAGATGCGGGGGTGGTGGCCCTTGGCGAACACGCGGGTCTGCGAGCGGACGCGCCAGAGGGCGTCGGCGTCGCGCAGGCACTGCTCCATGACCTTGATCTCGTGCGTGAGAACGACGAACCGCGCACCGGGTGCGGCGGCGTCGTAGGCGGCCTGGAGCACGCCCGCATGGACCTCGGCGTTGGTCGCGTGGGTGCCGTGCAGGGTCCCCCAGGGAGGGTCGGCGAACAGGAGGTCGTAGCCGGTGCCGGCGGCCTCGACCAGGGCGGGGCCGGTGCAGTCGGCGCGGAGCAGGCGAGCGTCGCGGCCGAAGGTGGCGGCGGTGAGGTTCTCCGACGAGGCCGTGAGCGCGTCGGCGGAGAGGTCCACGCCGACGGCGTCGGCCGCGGGTCCGGCGGAGAGGCGCTCCACCAGCAGCGTGCCGGAGCCGCACATGAGGTTGAGCACGCGGTCGCTCGCGTTCACGGAGCCGAGCTGCACCATGGCGGCCGCGATCGTCGCGTTGACGGCGCCCGGGTAGTCGGTGACCCGCCAGCGCCGGGCGGACAGCGGCCGCGAGCCGAGCCGGACCAGCACGTCCCACCCGGGGTCGCCGGACGTTCCCGGGCGCACTCGGCGGCGGACGCGGATGACGAGCTCGCCCTCGCGGTCGTCGTAGCGCAGGCCCGTGGCCTCGGCGAGGAGCGCCGCGAGCCGTTCGAAGACTGCCGAGTCGCTGCCCGCGGCCTCGAAGCGGAAGCTCGACGAGCCGCCGGCGCGCAGCGACACGTAGACGGCGTCGACGATCYGGGCGAGGTGGTCGCCGCTCGTCAGCGACTTGGGGCGCGGGACGTCGAAGTGCAGTACGAGGAACGCGGCGACGGCGGTGCGCAGCGCGAGCGCCTCGGCGGGCGGGCTCCAGACGGACACCTCGAGGGCGTCGTCGCGACCGGGGACGGGCGTCGGGGAGCCGTCGAGCATGAGCGCCGACGCCGCCTCGTTGGCAACGAGCGCACCGAGCCCGGGCAGGAACGTCAGCTCGAGCTCGGTGGCGCGCCGGGCCGCGGGCCGACGCCCGGGCCGACGGTCGGCGGGGTGGCTGCCGTGGTGGGCGGGGGGTCGGCCGCGTCCGCGCTGCGCCACCGGGTCAGGCCGACACGGACAGGGGAACGGCAGCCGCGGCGCCGACCGCGCGGAGCACGAACGCCTCGGTCTGCTCGATCGCGCGCTCGCGCTCGGGGCCGTCGGGGGGCACGCCGCGGCCCGACAGGCAGGCGTTGACCAGCGGCACCGTCACGTCGAGGTCCTGCGGCGGGAACGCGCCGGACTCGATGCCCGCGGCCAGGATGCGGCGCAGGATCTGCTCGACCACGACCACGTGCTCGCGGACGCGCTGCTGGGTGCCGCGGGACAGGACCGAGCGCAGCTCCGGCCCGGGGGCCAGGTGGTACACGCGGGTCAGCGCGGCCTGCTGGCGGACGTAGGTCGACAGCTGCTCGGTCGGGTCGTCGATGTCGTCCAGCGCCCGCTGCAGAGTGGCGGCGTACTGCTCGGTCTCGTGCGTGATGAACCCGAGCAGGAGCGACTCCTTGTCGGGGAAGTGGTTGTAGACCGCCGTGCGGCCGACGCCGGCGGCGGACGCGATCTCGGCGAGCGTGATGGCGTCGAACCCCTGGTCGGCCATGAGGGTCGAGAGCGCCGCGAAGAGCTTCTGGCGGGTCTGCTCACGGTGCTCGTGCAGCGAACCGCCGATGATCTTGGGCATCCTGACATGATCGCACGGTCTGTCATCAAAAGGCCGCTCAGGTGACGGGGATCTCCCACCAGCACCCGTCCGTCGCCGGCCGCGAACGTCCCGCCTTCGTGCTTGCGCTGACGGTCGTCGGGATCGTCCTGGCGCTCAGCCCGGGCCGGCACACGATTCCCGTCACCGACTGACGCGTTCCGGACACGTACGCGAACGAGGGGGCGGGACGCGTGTCCAGTTCGTACACTTTCGAACAACCGCGTGATCTCGCGGTCGCGACGACGTGCGCGAGGAGGAGCGATGACGGAGCTCGCCGCCTCCGCGCGCGTCCGGGCCGCGCACGACCGGTTCGTCACCACCGGCCAGCTGTCCAGCCGAGCGGTCCGCTCGGTGGTCGCGGCCTCGTGGCGCCGCAGCCGCCGCAGCGGCGTCGACCCCGAGGTGCACAACGTGCCGGTCGACATGGGCGGCAACGACCTCGTCGGGTACCGCAGCGCGCTGGCCCTCGCGGCCGCGATGCCGGTGGTCCGCGAGCTGCTGGTCCGCCCGGGTGCCGATGCGGGGTGGGTGACCGCGCTGACCGACGACGTCGGCCGGATGCTGTGGGTCGAGGGCGACCGGTCGGTGCGCCTGGGCGTCGAGGGCGTGGGGTTCGTCGAGGGCGGGGTCTGGCGCGAGGACTGCGCGGGCACCAACGCCCTCGGCACCGCGCTCGCCACCCACCAGCCGATGCGGGTGGTCGGGACCGAGCACTACGCCCGCCGGGTCCAGCCGTGGAACTGCGCCGCGGTCCCCGTGCACTCCCCCGAGGGGAAGGTGCTGGGCGTTCTTGACGTCACCGGGGGTGACGTCGTCGCGTCCCCGCTGGTGATGTCGCTGATCCGGGCCACGGTCGCGGCGATCGAGGCCGAGCTCGCGCGCGTCGCGCCGACCCCTGCCCCGCCGCCGTCGCTGCTCATCCGCACGCCCGGTCCCGTCGCCCGCCTGCGCGTGCTCGGACCCCCGGTGGTGCACCTGGGCACTGCGGACGTCCGGCTGAGCCTGCGCCACGCGGAGATTCTGCTGCTGCTCGCCCGGCACCCGGCGGGCCTGAGTGCCGACGAGCTCGCGGTGCAGCTGAGCGAGCACGAGCTGTCCGACGTCACGGTGCGCGCCGAGGTCTCGCGCCTGCGCCGGCTGGTCGGCCCCCTGCTGAGCGAGTCGCGGCCCTACCGGCTCACCTCGCAGCTGCGCACCGACGCCGACATGGTGCACGCGCTGATCGAGGCCGGTGACACCGAGGCCGCGCTGACCGCGTACCCCGCACCGGTCCTGGCTCGCTCCGCTGCCCCCGGGGTCGAGCGGATCCGCGACGAGCTCTCTGCGGACCTGCGGGCGGCCGTGCTCGCGAGCCGCATGCCGGGCGTGGTCAGCCGGTGGCTGGCCTCCGACGCGGGCGCCGACGACTGGCAGGCGTGGGAGCGGCTGGCCTGGTTGGCGCCCAAGGGGTCGCCGGTGCACGTCCGCGCGGTCGGCCGGCTGGACCTGCTGGGCCGCCGGCTCGACGTGCCGCGGCGCGGGTAGCTCCTGCAACCCTCCTGCAACGCGCCGCGCCCTAGCGTCCAACCAGCGAGGGCGGCCCCTGCGGGTGCCGGACGTGCGCGCGGCGGCTGGGCGAGGATCGGAGGGGAGCTTCGCCCGGCCGCGACGTGCGACGCCCAGCGAGGCGAAGGGGGCACGGCATGGCTGCACGACCGGGGGAGCCCGGCGCACGCGACGACCAGTGGATCGCCGGCGAGATCGTGGCGCCCGACGCGGCACGGTTCGACCCGACGGACGACCGGCTCGTCGTCCGCTGAGCGGTTGGCGGGACATCGACGGTCGCTGGCTGCGCGTGCTCGGACGTGTCGTCTAGCGTGCGGTGCATGACGACGAACGAAGAGATCCGGCCGGACACCAAGGACTGGACCTGGGTGCTGTCCCAGCGGTGCCCGGAGTGCGGGTTCACCGCCACGGACGTCGCCGGACCGGCCATCGGCGGGACGGTGCGCGACCTCGCACCGCGCTGGGTCTCCGCGCTGAACAGGCCCGACGCTCGCGTGCGGCCCGCGCCCACCACGTGGTCGCCGCTCGAGTACGGCGCGCACGTGCGGGACGTCTTCCGCATCTTCGACGGGCGCCTCGAGCTGCTGCTCACGCAGGACGACCCGTTGTTCGAGAACTGGGATCAGGACGCCACGGCGCTCGCGGACCGCTACGACCTGCAGGACCCGACCGTGGTGGCCGACGAGCTGGCGGACGCGGCCGACGTCGCGGCCGCACGGTTCGACTCGGTGGCCGACGACCAGTGGGAGCGGGCCGGGCGCCGGTCGAACGGCTCCGAGTTCACCGTGCTGTCCCTCGGGCAGTACTTCCTGCACGACGTGGTGCACCACCTCCACGACGTCCACGGCTGACGGCTGCCGGTTGTCCACAGCCTGTGTCCACAGGCGTGTGCAACATCGCTGGCGTTGTGGATAACTGCGTGACCAGGGTGAACTAGCCGGGTGAGCGCCGACTCGTAACACGCACGCCTCACAACCTGTGTACGGTGCGCGGCCATGACCCAGTCGCAGGTGCACCTCCCGGGGGATCTCGACGGGCGGCACGTCCTGGTCGTGCCCCGCGGCACGGACGTGGCCGCGCTCGCTTCAGCCTGGTTCCCGGACGCCGAGTGGACCCGACCGCCGGTGAGCGCGGCCCAGGCGGCGGCTGCTGCCCGGCCGATGACCGGTGCGCGGTTCCGCGGGAACTCGGTCGACGTCACCGTGCCGGTCGCGGGAGTCCTCCAGATCGCCGCGGCGATGACGCTCGTGGGTCCGACCCCGCTCGGCGGTTCCGACGCCAGGGCGGCTGGGCTTCCCCCGCACGACGTCGACCTGTACGCGCTGGTGCCCTCCGACGAAGGCGCGCCGCTCGACCTGATCAGCGGCTGGATGACTGCGGCGGCCCGGCGCGTCGCCGGCGCCGTCGTGCCGGCGGACCGCACCCGGCTGGTCACTCCGGACCCCGGGTCCGCGGTCGACCTGACCCTCTGGTCGCCGGTGCCGCTGTCGGCGCAAGACGCCCTCCCGCTCGTGCGGCCCGCGTTGACCGGGGCGCGGGTCGGTGTCCCGCAGTCGTCGCAGGCCGAGGGCTCCCCCGGGCCGGCGCCGTTCGCCGTGACCGGGACGTTCGAGTACGACGGGTCGATCACCGTGCGGACCGGTCGGTCGCGGGAGGTCCCCGTGGCGCTGTCGCGGCTGGACTGGCGGGAGTTCGGGCCGTGGTCGTACCACGTCACCTGGCAGCCGCCMGAGCCCGAGGAGCTGCGCAGCGAGCACCCCTCGCAGCTGCACCTCATCGCGCGGTCGCGCGTCGAGCCCTCCGTCGCCCGGGTGGTCGGTGCGCTGTGGCGGGCCGTCGGCGGCACGATCGTCGACGCCGGCGGGTTCGTCGTGCCGCCCGACGAGGTGCGGGACCGCGCGACGGCCCGACGCTAGACGAACGGTGCGCTGCCGCTGGGCACCAGGTCCACCGAGACCTGCAGGCGCGAGCCGGAGCCCTCGGTGAAGATGACGCCGCGCAGGGGCGGGACGTCGTCGTAGTCGCGACCCCAGCCGAGCAGCACGTACCGGTCGTCGACCAGCTGGTCGTTGGTCGGGTCGACCTCCACCCAGCCCGCGCCGGGCACCCACGCGGAGACCCACGCGTGCGAGGCGTCCGCGCCGCGCAGCTTCTCGCGGCCGGCAGGCGGGCGGGTCTCGATGTAGCCGCTCGAGTACCGCGCGGGCAGCCCGTGCAGGCGCAGCGCCGCGATCATCAGGTGCGCGAAGTCCTGGCAGACCCCGGCCTTCTGGGCGAGCAGCTGGGCCTGCGTGGTGTGCACGGTGGTGGAGCCCGAGCGGTACGCGAGCTCCGTGCGGATCCGGTGCGCCAGCTCGACCAGGACCTCGACCAGGGGTCGGTCGCCCTCGAACGTCGGGGCCGCCCAGTCGCGCACCTCGTCGGCGAACGTGACGTGCGGCGACGGCAGCAGCGCCTCGCGCAGGTCGACGATGCTCGGGTCGAGGCGTCCGATCTCGCCTGCCGCGACGCGACGCGCGACCTCGTGCCAGCCGACCGTCGGCAGCGCCGCGGGGTCGGGGGCGTGCCGGGTGACCTCGATGGTGGACCGCGCGGTGACGACGAGCCGCGTGTGGGGCGTCGTGACCCCGAAGTACGTGGTCCGGTTGCCGTAGTAGTCGACGTGGGCCGCGGTGTCGGCCGGCGCCGGCTCGATCTCGATCGCCGAGGACAGGCACGCCTGGCCCGGGACGTCGCGCGGGGTCATCGTCGTGCGGCCGTACGAGTCCGTCACCGAGTTCGCATACGTGTAGGTGGTTCGGTGCACCAGATCGTAGGTGCGGGTCACTCCCCACCACCGTCCCGCGCGTCCCACGGGTCCTCGAGCGGGCGGCTCGGGGCGAGGCGGACGAAGTGCACGCGCTCGATCTCGTCGGCGGCCGAGTGCAGGCGCCAGAGCATCGACTCGAGGGTCTCCGCGAGCCGCGCGCGCCGCCCGTCCTCGGTGGTGACCGCGGCGATCGCGACGGGGTCGACCTCCGCCAGCAGGTCGGCGACGTCGGCGAGCAGGTGGTCGCGCTGGTCGGGCGCGCGGCCGGCCAGCGGCACGAGCGCCAGCGACTCCTGGAGCCGGTCCACCTGGTACGCGAGCGAGCGGGGGTTGGTGCCGTCCAGCAGCAGGAGCTCGAGCACCTCCGCCAGGCCGGCGCCCGTCTGGTGCCGGCGGCGGTAGGTGATGGCCGACTCGTGCGCCAGCAGCACCGACTCGCGCAGCACCGACTCGACGTCGTCGGGCCGCCGCTGCACGACGATGGCCAGCAGGTTCTCGACGAGGTTCTGCGCCCGCTCGATGCGCCGGCCGGCGTCGAGGAACCGCCAGCCGACGTCGCGCACCAGCCCCTCGGCCGTGATGCCGGCGACCGCGAGCAGCCCTTCCAGGACCTTCTCGAGCGCGGGCCGCAGGCCGGCCGTGACGGCGCCGCCGCCGGTCACGTCGAGGTCGAGCGCGTCCGGCCCGTGGGTCCGACCGCGGGTCTTGTTGCGCTCGTCGCGCAGCGCCCGGTCGATGCGGGCGAGGGGGCCGAAGGTGTCGGTCGACAGCTGGTCGCGGACCGCGGCGGCGGACGCGGCGAGCCGCCGGACGGACCGCGCGACGGTGCCGGACGTGCGGGGGTCGAGCACGAGGTCGCGGAACGCCGGGACTCCCTGCTCGGTGGGCGTCAACGACGAGAGCAGCACGTCGAGCGCCCGCCCGCCCGCCGACGCCGGCCGCTTGTGGAAGTCGTCCCAGCGGTCGATGACCACGCGAAGCACCCGGGCGGAGCCCTCGGCACGCTCGGCGTAGCGGCCCATCCAGTAGAGGTTCTCGGCGGTGCGCGGCGAGATGCCGGTCGCGGGACGACGAGGCGTGGGCGTCTCCCCGGCGGACGACTCGTCGGACGGCACCCAGGGCTCGAGCGGCGCGTCCGGCTGCGTCGAGAGCACCCACACGTCCTTGGCGGCCGCCCCGAGGGCCGACGAGACGACGTGGCCCGCCGCGACGCGAGCGAGCCCGCCGGCCATCACCGCGTACGTCGACCGGTGCGCGACCGCGTACGTCCGGAGCACGGCGGCCCGCGGGCCCAGGTCTGCCGGTCCGATGCCCTCCGCCGACGGCAGGTCGCTGCCGACGCCCACGGGGGCACCGTCGACCGTCGGGCCGACCGGACCGACCGGCTCCTGCCCGACCCACAGCCACGGCTGGGCGGTGATCCGCGCGGCCAGCTGCTCGCGCTCGTGGTGGCTCAGCGTCCAGCCGAGGATCGTCCCGATGTCGGTGCCGCGGACGGTCGGCAGGATCACCAGCTGCTCGAGGCGGCTGACCACGTGGTGCAGCGACCTCGGCTCGCCGCACCACCACGTGGGGGCCGACGGCAGCGCGAGGTCCTGGTCGAGCACGGCGTTGGCCAGCCGCGGCAGGTACGTGAGCAGCGCGGGGTTCTCCAGCACCGAGCTGCCCAGGGGGTTCACCACGCTGACGGTGCCAGCCCGCACGGCCCGGACCAGCCCGGGGACCCCGAGTCGCGACCCCTGCCGCAGGTCCAGGGGGTCGCACCACTCGGCGTCGACGCGCCGCAGCACCACGTCGACCGGCTCCAGGCCCTCGACGCCGCGCATCCAGACGCGCCCGTCCCGCACCAGCAGGTCCGAGCCCTCCACGAGCGGCAGGCCGAGCATGGACGCGAGGTAGGCCTGGTCGAAGGCGGTCTCGCTGGACGGTCCGGAGGTGAGCAGGACGACCCGGGGCTGCTCGGCGTCCCCGGGGGCGACGTCCCGCAGCGCGAGCCGCAGCGCCCGGAAGAACGGCCCGAGCCGCTGGATCGACGCCTGCCGGTACACGCCGGAGAGCACCTGCGAGACGATCCGCCGGTCCTCCATCGCGTACCCGACCCCGGAGGGCGCCTGCGTGCGGTCCGCCACCGCGCACCACGCCCCCGCGCTGTCGCGCACCAGGTCCGTCGCGGTGAGCACCAGCTCGCGGCCGCCGGGCAGCCGCAGTCCGTCGACCGCGCGGACGAAGCCGGGGTGCCCGAGCACGATCGTCGGCGGCAGCAGCTTGTCGGTGAGCAGGGTGCGGTGGCCGTACGCGTCCTGCAGGATCGCGTCGAGCAGCTCCGCGCGCTGCACCAGACCGGCGTCGAGGCGCGCCCACTCCGGCTCGTCGACGATGACCGGCAGCGGGTCCAGGTGCCACGGGTGCTCGCCGTCCTCCTGGTCCGCGCCGTACGTGACGCCGTGGTCCGCCAGGAGCCGCTCGGCCTCGTCGCGGGCGCGCGCGAGGCCGGACGCGGAGGGGACGTCGGCGGGGTCGGGCAGCCACGACCAGTCGGGACGATGATCGACGACGCCCGACTCGCCCTGCAGGCGGGGGGACGAGAGCAGGTCGGTCACACAGAGGAGTGTGTCCTACGCCGTCGCACTCTGCGCTGGCCGGACCTGCGTGTCCCCACCAGACTCGGGCCATGACCCTGCCCGGAGACCTCGGTCGCGTCCGGCTCGACGGCGAGCTGCCGGCCCGCGAGGACCTGCCGATGGTGTTCGACGCGCTCGACCTCCAGCTGGCCACCCAGGTGTACCTGTGGGCCCTGCCGCTGGTGTCGTACGCGCAGTGGCAGCAGCAGCACCGCTCCGTATTCATGGCGACCGACTACGACATCGTCCACTACGTCACGTACGCCGACCGGCTGGGCCTGATCACCGCGAACGCCACGACCCCGTACCTCGTCGCGTTCATCGACCTCGGCCGCACGGGTCCGCTCGTGGTCGAGGTGCCGCCCGGGCCGGTGGCCGGCGGGGCGTCGGACTTCTGGCAGCGGGAGTTCGCGATCCTCGGGGAGATGGGTCCCGACGAGGGTGGCGGCGGCCGGCACCTGATCCTCCCGCCGGGGACCGAGGAGCCGGCGCCGCTGGACGGCGAGTACTACGTCCACCGCGCGACCGGCATGAACGTCATGTTCGGGTTCCGCACCCTCGACCCCGACCCCGTGCGGGCGCAGGGGATCGTCGAGGGGCTGCGGATCACGCGGCTCGACGGCCAGGCGGCGCCGCCCACCMRGATCCTCCGCCCCGAGGGGCGCCGCTGGGACGGCGACCAGCCTCGCGGCCTCGCCTACTTCGAGCTGCTGCACGCGATCTACCAGGACGAGGTCGTCGACGAGCGCGACCGGTTCTTCCTCGCGATGATGCGGCAGCTCGGGATCGAGAAGGGTGCGCCGTTCGCGCCGGACGAGCGGATGCAGCGGATCCTCGCCGAGGGTGCGTCGGCGGGCGAGGTGATGGCGCAGGCCAACACGTTCGCCAAGCGGTTCGAGGGCTCGGCGTACTGGCCGGACCGCGCCTGGGACCTCGCCGTGCCGATGAGCAACCCGGCCCAGCGAGGGCCCTGGTACGACGAGCTGTTCGAGCGGGCGTCGTGGTTCTACGAGGCGGTGAGCTACTCCGCGGCCATGACGAGCCAGACGCCCGGCAAGGGGCAGGCATACCTCGCCGCCTACACCGGGTCCGACGGGCAGTGGCTCGACGGCGGCCGCGACTACACGCTGCACGTGCCGGCCGACGTGCCCGCGGCGACGTTCTGGTCCGCGACCGTGTACGACGTGCGGACGCGCTGCCTGATCGACAACGAGCAGCAGCGCGGCGACCGCGGCTCGCGCGACGAGGACCTGATCCGCAACGCCGACTCGTCTGTGGACCTCTGGTTCGGCCCGCAGGAGCCACCCGGACGCCAGGCCAACTGGGTGCAGACGATCCCCGGGCGGCACTGGTTCTCGTACTTCCGGTTCTACGGCCCGCTGGAGCCGTACTTCGACCGCTCGTGGAAGCTGGGCGATCTCACGCCGCGGTGATCACAGGCGCCTCGGGTCGGCCGTGACGTCGCCGACGGAGACGTCCACGCGGACGCGGGACAGCGGCGGGTCGGTGAGCCCCAGGGTGTCCGCGACAGCGGCGGCGGCCCGGCGGCGAACCTCGTCCGCGAGCGGCAGGAGGGGCGTGCCGTACAGCGCGACGACCTCGACGGTGAGGCGGTCCAGGTCGTCGTCGGGCGTGGTCGTGCAGGTGATCCGCAGAGCGCCGCCCTGCGGGAGGTCGGCGAGCGCGTCCCGGACGCGGGCCACCAGCGCGGTCGACGCCACCCAGAGCTCGCCGCCCGGCAGCCGGCCGCGGACGGGCGCCGACGGACGGAACGCGCGGACGGCCGCGGCGACGACGTCGTCGCGCAGCGCGACCCACCCGGAGTCGGTGTGCTCGCGCAGCGTCCGGGCGGCCTGCGCGAGGAGCTGGTCCCCGTTCATCGCCACGCCTCCATCCGCCGGATCAGGTGGGCCCGGGCCCGGTGGAGCTGGCCGCGGACAGTGCTCGTCGTCGTGCCGGCGACCTCGGCGATCTGGTCGTAGGACATGCCCTCGACCTCCCTCAGCAGCCACGTCGAGCGCGGACCCGGCGGGAGCTCGCGGAGCGCGATGTCGAGCGCCTCGCGCAGCTGCGCCGCCTCGGCCGACCGCTCGGGGTCGACCGCGTGACGATCCACCTCGTCGTCCGGGGCGAACGGCAGGGGCATCGCGGTGCGGGGGCGGAGACGCTGCAGGGACCGCACCTTGTGCGCCGTGATGGCGAACAGCCAGGTGCGCAGCGTGGACCGGCCCTCGAAGTGCGGCAACGAGGTCCACGCGGCGGAGAAAGCCTCCTGCACGCAGTCCTCGGTGTCGCGAGGATCATCGAGCATGCGACGGGCATAGCGATAGAGCGCGGGACCATGTCGGTCGACGACGACCGCGAACGCCCGGCGGTCGCCGAGCCCGGCTCGCCGGGCGAGCACCTCGTCGGGAACCTCGTGCTCGTCCATCCCGAGCACTGTCTGCCCGGCTGCCGACGAGCGCATCCCGGCAGGTGTGACGCACGTCACACCCGCCCGGTGTGACGAATCGGGCGGAACGCCGACCAACCAGGGGAAGGCGCCGATCCAGCGCCCGCAATCGTCGAGAGAAGGACACCATGAGCGAGTCCACAACCGTCGCGGCCCCAGCTGCGCGCTCGCGCCAGAGCGCGCTCGTCACTCCCGAAGGCAGCACGACGATCGCCGACACGGTGGTCAGCAAGATCGCCGGCATCGCGGCGAGCGAGGTGACCGGCGTGCACTCCCTCGGCGGTGGCGCCGCCCGGGCGATGGGCACCCTGCGTGAGCGCATCCCCGGCGCGCGCACCAACCACTCCCAGGGCGTGTCCGTCGAGGTGGGGGAGACCGAGGCCGCGGTCGACCTCGACCTGGTCGCCGAGTACGGCGTCTCGATCGCCGACCTGGCCAACGGCATCCGCCGCAACGTCATCAGCGCCGTCGAGCAGATGACCGGCCTGCACGTGGTCGAGGTCAACGTGTCCGTCAACGACGTGCACCTGCCGCAGGACGACGCGCAGCCGGCCGCCCCGCAGGAGCAGCGGGTCCAGTGACCGACCCCGACGGGCCGGCGCAGGACGTGCCGACGCCGCTGGAGATCGCTCCGGACGTCGCGCGGCTCGACGTGGTCGAGCCCGGGGTCGCCGTCATCGCCGACGACGCCCCGGACCCGATCACCCCGGCCGAGGCCGTGGCCGCCGCGGTCCTCGCGGTGCCCGGCGTGGTCCGACTTCACGGGGGGCGGTTCGGCGAGCTGGGCACCTACCTGCCCGGACGCCGGGTGACCGGGGTCCGGATCGACGACGAGGGCACCGAGGTGCACGTCGTCGTCTCCGACCTCGTCCCCGTTCCCGACACCGCGGCCCGTGTCCGGCGCGCGGTCTCCGCGATCGCCCCGATGCCCGTCCGCGTCCACGTCGAGGACATCGACACCATCGTCTGAGGAGTCACCATGTCAGCTGTTGCCATCGGGCTGTTCGCCGGCCTGCTGCTCGCGCTCGTCGCCGCCGTCGGCGGGTTCAGCATGTTCGTGCTCGCCCTCGTGCTCGCGGCGGTCGGGGTGCTCGTCGGCCTCGTCGTGGAGGGTCGGCTCGACGTCTCCGGGCTCGTCGCCGGCCGCCGCCGTGGCTGACGCCCGAGGCACGCTCACCATCGCGGACCGCGCGCTGACCCGGATCGCACGCCAGGTGACGCTCGAGGTGCCAGGCGTCGCGCCGGAAGAGTCCGCGGGGACCATCGAGCGCCGGCTCGGTCGGGGCTACCCCCGCGTGCACTGGCAGCGCGCCGGCACGCACGCGCGGGTCGAGGTCGAGGTGGCTATCGCCTGGCCCGCCTCCGCCGCCCGGGTCACCACGCAGGTGCAGGAGGCCGTGCGTCGCGAGCTCGAGCGACAGGCCGGACAGGACGTCACGTACGTCGGCGTGGCCGTGCGCGAGGTCGTGCGTCCCACGGCCGACTCCCGACCGGTCGCGAGGGTGCGATGACCCACGTCGAGACTCCGCGCGCCTTCGCGCCCGCCGCCGCGGCGACCCGCGCCGGCCGGGTCGCCTGGTGGAGCATCGCGCTCGCGGTGCTGGTGGTCGCGGTCGGCGTGCTCGTGGTCCGCGAGGCCCTCGTCGCTGCCGGCACCATCGACGGTGAGCCGTGGATCGCGCCCGCCCTGGACCGCCTCGACGGCGTCGGACCGTCGGCGGTCGTCACGGTCGTCGGCGTGCTGCTGGCGCTGCTCGGCCTGTGGTTCGTGGTGATCGCGCTGGGGCGCCGCGTGCGCACGCGGCTGGCCGTGACCTCGTCGGCGGGCACCACGATCGGCATCGCCGACGCCGCCCGCCTCGCGGCCGCCGCCGCCGACGACGTGGACCGGGTGCTGTCCGCCCGGGCGAACGCCACCCGCCGTTCCGTCACGGTCACCGTGACCACCCTGGAGGGCGACGACGTGGCCGACGCCGTCCGCGCCGCCGTCACGGCGCGCCTGGCGCCCCTGGTCCAACCCCTGTCCGTCCGGGTGGCCAGCAGGGTGACCGCAGGCCTGCACGCGGGGGGTGACCGGCGATGAGGCGATCGGTCCTCGCGTTCGACCGGGTGGCCCTCCTGCTCCTCGGCCTGGTGCTCCTCGTCGTCGGCGTGGCCGCTGTCGGGTGGCAGCTCGGGTTCCTCGGCGACGTCTGGCCGGACGTGCCATCGTCGGTGGCGGTCGACACGACCCAGGTGACCGAGGCGTCGAGCTACGCCGCCCTGGCGGGCGTCGTCGGGATCCTGCTCGTGCTCCTCGGCCTCTGGTGGCTGCTCGCGCACCTGCCGCGCCGCTCCGTCGGGTCGTTGCGGCTGCCCGCGGGGGAGCAGGCCGGCCGGCTGGTGGTCGACCCCGGTCCCGCCGTGGCCACCGCCGCCGAGGTGCTGGCCGACGACCCCCTGGTCCGGTCCGCGCGCGGCGCGGTGCTGGCCGATCGTGGCGAGCTGGTCGTGCGCCTGCGCGCCACGGTCGACCCGGACTCCGACCTCGACGCCGTCGTCGCGGCCTGCGACCGCGTGCTCGCGGACCTCGCGCACGTCCTGCCCGCGGAGCAGCTGCGCTCCCGCGTGGAGCTGTCCGTGCTGAGGCGCGGGGAGGCGGGACCGCGCGTGCAGTGACGATGTCGGACGCCCGGTGCAGACTCGACGCACCGACATCCGTCGAGGGCGAGGAGCACGCCATGGGCAAGGACGCGGTCACGGGCTGGGTCGAGCGGTACGAGCACGCCTGGCGGGCGCAGGACGCGGACGGGCTGGACCGGCTCTTCCACGAGGACGCCCGGTACCTGCGCTCGCCGTACGACCCGGAGCCGCTGGAGGGCATCGACGCCATCCGAGGGTTCTGGAAGGACGACACCCCGTTCGAGATGACCGCGACCGTGATCGCGGCCGACGGGCCCGACGCGGTGGTTCGGGTCGAGGTGCGGTACGGCGGCGAGAAGCCGCAGGAGTACCGCGACCTGTGGGTGCTCCGGTTCGGCCCCGACGGGCGCGCCGAGCTGTTCGAGGAGTGGGCCTATTGGCCCGAGAAGACGTACACCACGTCGGGCGACGCCTGACCCGTGCAGCCGTTCACGGTGCACGTGCCCGACGAGGTCCTCGACGACCTCCGGGACCGCCTGCGCCGGACGCGATGGCCCGCCACGCTCGCGTCCGTCGGCTGGTCGCGCGGCGTGCCGGTCGACTACCTGCGGGGGCTCGTGGGGCGCTGGCTCTCCGGGCACGACTGGCGGCGGGTGGAGGCCCGGCTGAACGCCGTCGAGCAGGTCCGGACGCAGATCGACGGCCAGACGTTCCACGTCCTGCACGCACGCTCGGTCGATCCCGCCGCGCTGCCACTGGTCCTCACGCATGGCTGGCCGGGTTCGGTGCTCGAGTACCTCGACCTGCTGGCACCGCTCACCGCGCCCGGACCGGATGCCTTCCACATCGTCGTCCCGTCGCTGCCGGGCGTGGGCTTTTCGACGCCGCTCGCCGACGAGGGCTGGGACCACCGCCGGATCGCCCGGGCCTGGGCCGCGCTCATGACGTCGTTCGGCTACGAGCGGTACGGCACGGCGGGCGGCGACACGGGGTCGGTGGTCTCGCCCGAGCTCGGGCGCGTGGCGCCCGGCAGCGTGGTCGGGGTTCACGTCCACGGCAACCTCGACGTGCCGTCGTCCCGCGAGGCGCGCACCGACGCCGAGCGCGAGCGGCTGGCGTGGGCGGCCAGTCGTCGCGAGACCGACCGGGGCTACTCCGCGCTGCAGTCCACCCGGCCGCACACCCTCGGGTACGCGCTGGCGGACTCGCCGGTCGCGCAGCTCGCGTGGATCGTCGACAAGGTCCACGACTGGACCGACCCCGCCGTCGACGACCCCGCCGAGGCCGTCGGGCGGGACCACCTGCTCGACCTGGCGACGCTGCTGTGGGTCACCGGCACCGGCGCGACGTCGACCCACCTGTACTACGAGAACCGCGTCGCACCGTCGCGGACGGTGGTCGTCGACGACGTCCCGTTCGGCCATGCCCTGTTCCCGACCGACCCGGCGATCCGGCACGTCGACGCCCGCGAGCACCGGCTCGTGCACTGGACCGAGCACGAGCGTGGCGGCCACTTCGCGGCGCTGGAGGCGCCGGACCTGCTGGTGGCCGACCTGCGCGCGTTCTTCCGCCCGCTGCGCGAGCTCACCTAGCCGCCGCGGTTCGGCGGCTCGAAGTGGATCCCGTCGTGACCGGCCGTCTCCTCGGCGCGGATGACGTGCATGACCGCGTTGATGAGCGCCAGGTGCGTGAAGGCCTGGGGGAAGTTGCCCAGGTGGCGGCCGGAGCGCGTGTCGATCTCCTCGGCGTAGAGGTTGAGGGTGCTGGCGAACGACAGCAGGCGCTCGCACAGTGCGCGGCCCCGGTCGAGCTCGCCGATCTCGACTAGGGCGGAGACCAGCCAGAACGAGCAGATGGTGAACGTGCTCTCCTCGCCGGACAGGCCGTCGTCGGTCTCCTCGACGCGGTAGCGCAGCACGAGACCGTCGGTGGTGAGCTCGTCGGCGATCGCGAGGACGGTGGCGCGCACCCGGGGGTCCTCGGGCGGCAGGAAGCGCAGCAGGGGGACCAGCAGGAGCGACGCGTCGAGGGCGTCGGACTCGTAGCGCTGGACGAACACGCCGCGCTCGTCGACGCCGTTCGCGCAGATGTCGGCGTGGATCTCGGCTGCCAGCTTGCTCCACTGCTCGGCGAAGTCGTGCTCGTCGTGCATCCGCGCCAGCCGGGCGCCGCGGTCGAGGGCCACCCAGCACATGAGCTTGCTCGACGTGAAGTGCTGCGGCTCGCCGCGGACCTCCCAGATGCCGCGGTCGGGCTCGTGCCAGTGCCGGATCGCCGCCTCGACCTGCCGCTTGAGCACCGGCCAGAGCGCCTCGGGCAGCTGCTCGCGCGAGCGGGTGTGCAGGTAGACCGAGTCGAGCACCGCGCCCCACACGTCGTGCTGCTGCTGGTCGTAGGCCGCGTTGCCGATGCGCACGGGCTGCGCGCCCTCGTAGCCGGACAGGTGACCGAGCTCGAACTCCTCGAGCTTCTCCTCGCCGCCGACGCCGTACATGATCTGCAGGTCCTTGTTGTCGCGGCAGACGTCGTGGATGAACGCGAAGAAGTCGTTGGCCTCGCGGTCCAGGCCGAGCGTGTACAGACCCCACAGGGCGAACGTCGAGTCGCGGATCCACGCGTACCGGTAGTCCCAGTTGCGCTCGCCGCCGGGCGTCTCGGGCAGGGAGGTGGTGGCCGCCGCGAGCAGGGCGCCGGTCGGTGCGTAGGTGAGGCCCTTGAGGGTGAGCGCGCTGCGCTGCAGGTACGTGCGCCACGGGTGGTCGGGGAAGACGCCCTGCGTGATCCACTCGCGCCAGAACTCCTGCGTCCGCCACAGCTGGTCGGCGGCCGCCTCCCACGTGGCGGGCGCCGGCAGGGGCGACCAGGACAGGGCGATGTACGCCTTGTCGCCGTTGACCATGCGCGTGCGGGCCGACGCGGTGCGTCCGTCGATGCCCATCCGCAGGCTCGACGTGAGGCGCAGCGTCGGGCAGCGCGAGCCGGCGGGCGGCGTCGCGCGGACGGCGTTGTAGCCGTCGCCGTCGTACTCCCACTGCACCTCGCCGCGGCCGTAGTCCGGCGACGGGTCGCACTCCACCTGCAGGTCCACCGTGCCGCTCACGCACGTGACGGTGCGCAGCAGGATGTGCTCGGCGTCGTCGTCGGTGGGCGTGCGGCGGTGCGTCGCGGACCGCTCGTCCTGGTTGTGCCACGGGCCCATCACCATGGCGTCGCGCACGATCAGCCAGCCGGTGGGCGTCTGCCAGGTGGTCTCCAGGACGAGGGTGCCGGGCAGGTACCGGCGGGCCGTCGGGACCCGGATGCCGTGCGGGCCCACCCGGAACGAGCCGGCGCCGCGGTCGAGGATCGCGGCGAAGATGCTGGGGGAGTCGGGCCGCGGGACGCACATCCACTCGACGGCGCCGGTCGGGGAGATCAGGCAGTTCGACTCGCAGTCCGAGAGGAACGCGTAGCTCGCGATCGGCGGGAAGGGCGAGCGGTGGGCGCCGTCGGAGTCCGAGGTGGCGCGGGCGACGGCGGTGCTGGGCGAGGGCGTGGGGGCCGGCGTCATGTCTCAGCGTGACGGATCTGCCCCAGAATGTCAGTACAGCAGGTTGACGATCTCGTACGTCTCGGGCTGCGCCTGGGCCTCGACGCGCTCGCGGGCGAGCGCGAACGCCTCGGCCGGCGTCGCGACGACGCCGCTCGCGTGCAGCTCGGGCGCGCAGCTCAGCACGCTGTACAGCGGGCCCAGCGGGTTGCCGTCGTCGTCGCACTTGCCGACGGCGACGACGAACACCTGGTGCAGGACGTCGGGGGTGGTGTCGGAAAGGATCGTCACCCCCTGGGCATCGGCACGTCGGGACCGATCCTGGAACGAATGCGACAGGCCGGCCGTGAACGACCCGTGAGAAGGTCGTGCTCATGCCCGCAGTCATCCGGCCGTTCCACCCGTCCGACCTGCCGTCGCTCTACCGCATCTGCTTGCTGACGGGCGAGATCGGCGGCGACGCGACCGCGCTGTACCGCGACCCCGACCTGCTGGCGCACGTGTACGCCGGCCCGTACCCGGTGGCGGACCCGGGTCTCACGTTCGTCGTCGTCGACGAGCTCGGGATCGTGGGCTACGTCGTGGCGACCGCCGACACCGCCCGGTTCGAGCAGTGGCTCGAGCAGGCCTGGTGGCCGGCCCTGCGTGCGCGCTACCCGCTGCGGGAGGACCCGCGCGACGGCACCGAGGACCACGTGCTGGTGCAGCGGATCCACGACTGGCCGCGTGCCGACGAGGCCCTGGTCGCGCGGTTCCCGGCGCACATGCACATCGACCTGCTGCCGCGCGCGCAGGGCCAGGGGCTCGGGCGCCGGCTGGTCGAGACGCTGGCGGAGGCCCTGCGAGGTCGCGGCGTGCCGGGCCTGTACCTGGGCGTCGACGACCGGAACGAGGGCGCGATCGCGTTCTACCACCGGGTCGGGTTCGAGCTGGCCGAGAAGCACGACTGGGGACGGACGCTGGCGCTCGACCTCACGTGACGGGGGTGTCGTCTCCCGGGGGCGCGTCACGCTGCAGGCCGAGGACCCGGTCGACGTCCGTGAGCGTCGCGCCGGGCAGTGCCATGAGCGCGCGCAGGCGCACCAGCGGGTCCTCGGGCGAGCCGGCCGGCTTCGCGGCCGGCTTCCGCGGCGTCAGGAAGACGTTGGCCAGGTAGCCGGTGAACGTCCCGAAGATGCCGACGCCGACGACGATGATCATCGACCCGATCACCCGACCCGCATTGGTCACCGGGTAGCAGTCTCCGTAGCCGACGGTCGAGATCGTCGCGATCGTGTACCAGAGCGCGTCGGACGCGTCGGTGATGTTCGCGTCGGGAGCGTCGATCTCGACGCGCAGGATCGCCATGCTGCCGAACTGGAGCACGAGGATGCCCGTGAACAGCAGCGTGTAGAGCGCGCTGCCGGCGCGGTCGCGCACGAGGGTCCGCAGGACGGTCCGGCCGCCGACCTCGCGCAGCAGCCGGAACACGCGGACGAGACGGAAGATCCGCAGGAACTTGAGCTGCGCGAACGGCAGGCTCGCCAGCAGGTCGGCCCAGCCGAAGTGCCGGAAGAAGTAGCCGCTGCGCGAGGGGGCGGTCGCGAGCCGGTAGCTGAAGTCGATGAGGAAGATGGCGCTGAAGATCGCGTTCATCACCAGCATCACCTCGTCCAGGGCGCCGCCGTGCTGGGCGAAGGCGATCAGGACCAGGTTGAAGATCGACAGCAGCGACAGTGCGCCGATGAAGATCTCGTAGCCGGTGCTCTTCAGCTCAGTGCGCTTCGCGCTCACGAGGGGAGTGTCTCAGCCGCGGTGCGGCGCGGAGCTGACCGACGCGGGCGAGGACGGGTCATGAACGCCGCATGACAGCGGTCAATGACTGCTTGACTCTGGTGCAGTCGGAGGCGCACTCTTGACGAGACGTCGCAGGGCCGGATCCCCAGGAGGGTGGGGATCCGGCCCTGCGCGGACGTCAGGCGTCGTGCGTCGGCCGGTTCCGCCGGGCGATCTCCAGCGCGAGGAGGGCGATGCCGAGGGCGCCGAGCGCGGCGACCAGGCGCTCCAGGAGCCCCCCGACAGCGGAGGCGGAGAACACGCCGGTCGCCACGAAGAGCACGAGGACCGCGATCGTGAACCAGTTCGTCGGCCGCACCCAGCCCTGCCAGTCCCTGGTGTTGCCCATGGCGCCCGCGAGGAAGAACCCAGCGCCGACGAAGAAGACGAAGCCGGCCGTGGTGAGGGTCGTGTCGAGCATGCCGCCGAGGTTGGCCAGCTGGTCGGCGGACGAGCACCCCTCGTCGGCGAGCCGGCATGCGAGGCGCTCGAACGGCGTGAGCAGGTCGCCGAGCCCGAAGACGGAGAGCGCCAGCAGGATCGAGCCGACGCGAGCGGACCAGCCACCGGCCCTCAGGGTCGGCCAGACGCAGAGCCACGCGAACACGATGGTGACGGCCCCGGTGACCGTCAGGACGGCGACGAGAAACCACACGTGGGGCGCCGTGACGGCGTACATGTCGCTGATCGAGTGTGCGAGTGCGCTGTAGCCCGAGCCCTGCCAGGCGGCGGCGATCAGGAAGCTGACGACGAACACCACCTGCGCCGCGACCGCGACGAGCGCCCACCGGCGCCTGGTCGATGGCCCGGGATCCGTCATGGTCGAACCGTAACGGTGTGGCGATGCGAGCGGGTGACGAGAATCGAACTCGCGCTATCAGCTTGGGAAGCTGAAGTTCTGCCACTGAACTACACCCGCGCGACCGACAGGATCGGTCCGGCAGAGAGCATACCCGGATGGGTCGCCGCCGCCGAACTCAACCCCGCAGGGTCATGGTGAACGCGCCGCAGCGCTCCTCGCCGGGTTCGAGGACGAAGACGCCGGTGCCCGGGACGCCGGCGGCGTGCAGCGCGAAGCCGTTGTTCACGTTGGTCACGGGCTCGACCGCGAAGTACGACCGACGCCGGGGCGCGTAGACGACGAGGTGCGCGTACACGGGGTCCGCGTGCACGTCGACCGAGACGCCCAGGTCCTCGTACGTGATCCGGACGGGCGCACCCGGCTCCCAGTCGGTGAGGACGTCGTCGACGAACCCGAGCCCCAGCCGTCGGGCCACGCGGAAGTCGGCGCGCGCGGGCACCTCGCCCGCGGGCCCCTGCGCGAGCGCGTTGACCAGCGAGTAGCCCTTGCGGGTGGGGACCTCGAGCACGGGCTGGCCGGGGGTCGGCGGTGCCGACGTGCCGACGGGCGAGAGCGTGCGCTGCAGGTACGGGTGGTGCCCGAAGCCCGCCGGGAACGGCTCGACGTCGATGTTGCGCACCGAGGTGCCGACCGTGAGCCGGTCGCCGGTCAGCGCGTAGGTGATCTGCGCGCGGAAGTGCCAGGGGAAGTTCACGCCGACGAGCCCGGTGGTGTCGAGCTCGAGCACGACCCGCGACGGCGACCGCTCGGTGACCGACCAGGCCGAGTACGCGACGGCGCCGTGGATCGCCGTCCCGTCGGCGCCGTTGCGCTGGAGCTGCCAGGTGCGGTCGCCGAACGTCAGCAGACCGTCGCCGATCCGGTTGGACCACGGCACCATCGGGAAGCTCGAGCACTTCTCGGGCTGGCCGAGCGCGGTCGGCCGAGTCGGCCGCAAGAGGTCGCGCCAGACACCATCGGACGTGCGGATCCGGCCGCCCGCGAGCGACGCACCCGTCGCCGGCAGCACGTCGAGCTCCCACGAGGCGCTCCGCAGGGTGACCATCCGCGACGTCTCGAGGGCGGGCGGCGCAAGCGCTTCGATCTCCTGGACAGCCGTCATCGCAGCATCCCGTCGGCCCCTGGCGGGGTCAGACGGTGACCTCGACCCGGACGACCTGACCCGCGGCGGCGTACGGGACGAGGTTGCCCTCGACCGGCGTGCCGTCGACCGTCAGGCGCCCGCGGGCACCCTCGGTCCCGGAGTTGGTCACGCGGATCTCGTACGTGGCGCCGCGGGCGACGCGGGTCACGGTGAACGAGGGGACGTCGGGGCCGATCTGCGGGTCGACGACGAGGCCGTCGTAGTCCGGGCGCACGCCGAGCAGGTACTGCGACACCGCGACGAAGTTCCACGCCGCCGTGCCGGTCAGCCACGAGTTCTTGGCCTCGCCGGCGCGCGACGCCTCCTTGCCGGCGATCATCTGCGCGTACACGTACGGCTCGAGCTTGTGCGTGTCCGAGATCTCCTCGCGGTACGCCGGCGTGATCCGCTTGTAGTAGTCGAACGCCTTCGCGCCGCGGCCCACCACGGTCTCGCCGATGATCACCCACGGGTTGTTGTGGCAGAAGATGCCGCCGTTCTCCTTGTACCCGGGCGGGTAGGTGGAGACTTCGCCGAGCTCGATCTGGTACGTCGTGTACGCGGGGTACTGGAGCACCAGGCCGTGCGGGGTGCCCAGCATCTCGCCGACGGAGTCGAGCGCCTTGATGGCGGGGGAGCTTGTCTCGAGGCCGTCCACGCCGATGCCCGCCATCACGGCGAAGCCCTGCGGCTCGATCCAGATCTTGCCCTCGGGCTTGGCGTCGGTGCCGACCGGGTTGCCGTAGAAGTCGTACGCGCGCAGGAACCACTCGCCGTCCCAGCCGTGCTCGAGCACCGCGGCGCGGACCTCGTCGACGACCTTGCGGGCCTGGGACGCGACCTCGGTCAGGCCGCGGCGCGACGCCAGCTCCGCGAACTCCGCGCCGTAGAGGACGAACTGCGCGGCGATGAACACCGACTCGGCGTGCCCGCCGGCCTGGTTCTCCGTGGTCTGGAACGACTCGCCCGGCGTGGTCGAGAAGCAGTTGAGGTTGAGGCAGTCGTTCCAGTCCGCCCGGCCGATGAGCGGCAGGCCGTGCGGGCCTCGGTTGTCGACCGTGAACTGGAACGAGCGGACCAGGTGCTCGAAGAGCGGGACCTCGGAGCCGGTCGCGTTGTCGAACGGCACGGGCTCGTCGAGGATCGCGTCGTCGCCGGTCTCCTTGATGTAGGCGGCCACGCCGGCGATCAGCCACAGCGGGTCGTCGTTGAAGCCCGAGCCGATGTCGTTGTTCCCGCGCTTGGTCAGCGGCTGGTACTGGTGGTACGCCGAGCCGTCCTCGAACTGCGTCGACGCGATGTCGATGATGCGCTCGCGGGCACGCTCGGGGATGAGGTGCACGAAGCCCAGCAGGTCCTGGTTGGAGTCGCGGAAGCCCATGCCGCGACCGATGCCGGTCTCGAAGAACGACGCCGAGCGCGACATGTTGAACGTGACCATGCACTGGTACTGGTTCCAGATGTTGACCATCCGGTCGAGCTTCTCGTCGGTGCTCGTCACCGAGTACGTCGACAGCAGCCCGGTCCAGTGCGCCCGCAGCGCCTCGAACGCGGCGTCGGTCTGCTCGGTCGTCGCGAAGCGGCCCAGCAGCGCGTGCGCGGGCTCCTTGTTGATGACCTGGTGGGCGTCGTCGGCCCACTTGGCCTCGTCCGGGTTCTCGATGTAGCCGAGCACGTAGGTCAGCGCGCGGGACTCGCCCGGCTCCAGCGTGAGCTCGACGGAGTGCGAGCCGATCGGGTACCAGCCCGACGCCACCGAGTCCGCGGACTTCCCGCTGCGCGGGACGGTCGCCTCGCCGAGGCCGTTGTAGGCGCCGACGAACGTGTCGCGGTCGGTGTCGAAGCCCGTGGCGTGGGTGTTCACGCCGTAGACGGCGTAGTGGTCGCGGCGCTCGCGGTACTCGGTCTTGTGGAAGACGGCCGACCCGTAGGGGCCGTCCTGCTCGACCTCGACCTCGCCGATCGACAGGTTGCGCTGGTAGTTCGTCTGGTCGTCCTGCGCGTTCCAGAGGCAGAACTCGACGAACGAGAAGAGCGAGATCGTCTTCGACGCGTCGGACGTGTTGGTGACGGTGACCTTCTGGATCTCGGCCGTCTCGCCGATGGGCACGAAGAAGAGGGTCTCGACGGAGATCCCGCGGCGCTCGCCCGTGATGCGCGTGTAGCCCAGGCCGTGGCGCGTCTCGAAGTGGTCGAGGTCGGCCTTGACCGGCAGCCACGACGGGGTCCACACGTCGCCGCCGTCGTTCACGTAGAAGTACCGGCCGCCCGCGTCGGCGGGGATGTTGTTGTACCGGTACCGCGTCAGGCGCCGCATCTTGGCGTCGCGGTAGAACGAGTACCCGCCGGACTGGTGCGAGATGAGCGAGAAGAACTGCTCGGAGCCCAGGTAGTTGATCCACGGATAGGGCGTGTGAGGCGTCTCGATGACGTACTCGCGTGCCTCGTCGTCAAAATGGCCGTACCGCATGGACATGCCCCTCGAGTGCTCGGCAGTGGCGCCCGCTGCTCCCGACCTCCCCCGCAGCAGTGCGGTGGTGCGTCGTGGCTTTCCGGCGCGATATCAGTGTGCGAGAGCGCTCCCACGCATCTCTCGGACGGAAGCATAGCCGTCCGACTCGGCTGGTGGAACGGGCCCAGGGGCCGACGAGGAGAAAACCCTCGTCGACCCCGGCCCCGTTCAGGCGGCCAGGACCTGTGCCCTGACCCGGGCGCGGCGCGGGTCCAGGCCGACCGCGATGACGGTGCCGACCACCAGGTGGAGGGTGAGCAGCGTGGCCCGCGCCGCTGCCGACGTCGCCCCGAGGGGGCCGAGCAGCGACACGAGCAGGACGATGCCGCAGGTCAGCCACCAGGCGACCGGTGTGCGGTTCCTCAGCAGCGTGCGGACGGCCCAGCCGCCGAGGGTCGCGACGACGGCGACGATGACGACGGACGCGAGGCCGATCGTCAGTGCGGGCTGGCCCGCCTCCAGGTCGACGCCGGCGACCGGGACCGCGAGGACCCAGATGGCGACGGCGAGCGCGGTGGCGGTGACGGCGACGAGCCAGACGGGGATCGGACGGGACATGAGGTTCTCCTGACGTCGAGGTGGACGCCATCGACCCTCGTGCGCGTCGACGTGCACGTCGTCGGCCGGAGGTGCCCGTCGGCCCCCTCCTTTGGTCGGTGGTGGGCCGCACCGAGGCGTTCCTACGCTCGGCGCCATGAGCTGCTCCCCGTCCCGACGCGACCTCCCCGGTGTCCCCGTGCTGCTCGGGCTGCTGGCGGGGATGGCCGTGCTCACCTTCTTCGCCGCGTGGGCCGCACGGGGCGACGGCGTGCCGCTCGCGGTCGACCTGCTGCTCGGCGTCGCTGCCATCGCGGTCCTGCCGCTCCTGCGCACACGACCGCTGCTGGGTGGCGTGCTGCTCGGGGTCCTCGCCGCGCTGAGCCCGGCCGCGACCCCGTCGGCCACGGCCGGCACGTACGTCGTCGCGCGGCGGGAGCGGCTGCGGATCGCGGTCCCAGTCGCGTGCGCGAGCATCGTCGGGCACGCGGTCCAGGCGCTGTGGCGGTCGGTGGGGTTGCCGCTCGGGTGGTGGCTGCTGTGCGACGTCGCCGTGCACGCGGCGCTCCTGGGCTGGGGCGCCTACGGCCGGACGCGGGACGCGCTGGTCGAGGAGTGGCGGGCCCGGGCGCGGCGGGCCGAGCAGGAGCAGAGCCGCAAGGTGACCGAGGCGCGCAGCGCCGAGCGCACGCGGATCGCGCGGGAGATGCACGACACGCTGGCGCACCGGCTGACCCTGCTGGCGACGACCGCGGGCGCGCTGGAGTATCGGTCGGACCTCTCGCCGGAGCAGGTGCAGGCCGCCGCGGGCGTCGTGCGGACCGCTGCGGGCGAGGCGTTGGACGAGCTGCGGGCTGTGATCGGGGTGCTGCGGGAGGCGCCGGAGGAGCTGCGGCCGACGCCGGGCCTCGCGGACCTGGTCGCGCTCGTGGAGCAGGAGCGCAGGGCAGGAGCGCGGGTGTCGCTGGAGGTGGCCGAGGTCGCCGTGCCCGCGGCGGTCGGCCTCGCGGTCTACCGGACGTGCCAGGAGGGCCTGACGAACGCGCGGAGGCACGCGCCGGGCTCGGCCGTCGACGTGGTCGTGAGCCGGGACGACGGGCTCCGGGTGCGCGTGGTGAACGGGCCGGGCGGCCGCGGCCTCGGACCGGGGACCGGGACCGGCCTGATCGGGCTGACCGAGCGGATCGAGCTGCTGGGCGGGACGGTGTCGGCAGCGTCGACGTCGGACGGCTTCGCGCTGGAGGTGTGGCTACCGTGGGAGGCGTGACCGTCCGGGTGCTCGTGGTCGACGACGACGCGCTGGTGCGCTCCGGGTTGACGCTCATGCTCGACGGCGCGCGGGGGATCTCGGTGGTCGCGCAGGTGGCGGACGGGGGCGCGGTGCCCGCGGCGCTCGACGCGCACCCCGTCGACGTCGTCCTCATGGACCTGCGGATGCCCGGCGTCGACGGCATCGCGGCGACCCGGGCGGTGCGGCGCCGCCAGGACCCGCCCGCCGTCGTCGTCCTCACCACGTTCGACACCGCCGACGAGGTCGAGGCCGCGATGCACGCCGGTGCGAGCGGCTACCTGCTCAAGGACACGGACCCCGAGCGCATCGTCGAGGCCGTGCTGGCCGCCGCCGCGGGCGAGCCGGTGCTGTCGCCGCGGGTGGCTCGTCGGCTCATGGACGCGACCGCGCGAGCGGGCGGCTCCCGGGCGGCGGCGCGCGCGTCGCTGGGCCTCCTGACCGACCGCGAGCGGGATGTCGTCGCGGCGATCGGGCGTGGGGCGAGCAACGCCGACATCTGCCGCGAGCTGTTCGTCTCGCTGGCCACGGTCAAGGCGCACGTCTCCAGCGTCCTGCTCAAGCTCGGGCTGGAGAACCGCACGCAGGTGGCGCTGCTGGCCCGGGATGCGGACCTGCCCTGACCGCACGGCCAACCGGACTACCGTGGCCCCGTGCTGCTCTCCGACCGCGACATCAAGGCCGAGCTCGAGTCGGGCCGCGTGGCCCTCGACCCCTACGAGCCCGCCATGCTCCAGCCCTCCAGCATCGACGTGCGGCTCGACCGGTACTTCCGGCTGTTCGACAACCACAAGTACCCGTTCATCGACCCCGCGGCCGACCAGCCCGAGCTGACGCGGCTGGTCGAGGTCTCCGCGGGCGAGTCCTTCGTCCTGCACCCCGGTGAGTTCGTGCTCGGGTCCACGTACGAGGCCGTGACGCTTCCCGACGACATCGCCGCACGGCTCGAGGGCAAGTCCTCGCTCGGACGGCTTGGGCTGCTCACGCACTCGACGGCGGGTTTCATCGACCCCGGCTTCTCCGGTCACGTGACGCTCGAGCTGTCCAACGTGGCGACGCTGCCGATCCTGCTGTGGCCCGGCATGAAGATCGGGCAGATGTGCTTCTTCCGGCTGTCGTCGGCCTCCGAGCACCCCTACGGGTCGTCCGAGTACGGCTCGCGCTACCAGGGCCAGCGGGGCCCGACGGCGTCGCGGTCGTGGCAGAACTTCCACCGGACGGACGTCTGAGCCATGGCGAGCCTGCCTCGTCTCAGGGCTGAGGACCCCGCGCTGCGGGCCCGGCACATCCTCGCGCTGCCCGACGACGTGGGGGTCGACGAGGTCGAGGTGCTGGCCATCAGCCGGTTCGCGCAGGCGCGCTGGGAGGACGGCGAGCTTCCGCAGCCCCGCGGGATCATGGGGCCGATGACGGCGGCGCTCGGCATCCGCGCCGTCGGCTCGTCCATCACGCCGGCCCGTTCGCTGCGGCTCGCCCGCCTCTCGACGCTCACGGGTCCGTACCGGGTCGAGGCCGACGACGCCGTGAGCCTGGGCCTGCCGACGACGTCGGCCCTCGCCTACGTGCTGGCCTGCCCGCGCGAGCGCGGCGAGCCGCCGTACCCCGGCGGGGACCGTGACGGGCTCAAGCGCGCGTTCCCGGAGGCGATGCCCATCCGCGAGGAGGAGCGGGTGCTGCAGTGGCTCGTTGCCGCCGCGCGCCGGCTCGGCGGCTCGGTGCGCACGGGCGAGCTCGGCATCGTGCTCACGCCCGACGTGGACAGCGCGATCGACCTCACGGTGCTGGCCGACTCGTGGCTCGAGCCCGCCGAGGCCCTCGCGGTCGTGCAGTCGGTGCTGCCGCGCGCGCGGCTCAGCGAGGTGACCGGCACCTGGACCGGACCGCAACCCGGGGTCGGCCGCGACTCCGGCGACCGCCCGGAGTGGGTCGCCGAGGCCGGCGGGCGCGGGCTGTCGGCCGCGCTGGAGCAGCACGGGGTCACCGACGAGGTCGAGCGCAAGCGGCTGCTCGACGAGGCGGCCGCCTACGACGAGATCATGATCGCGGTGCCGCCGGCGCCTGAGGCCTACGGGGTGCTCGTCGACCTCGCCCACGACGGCACGCTCTCCGTGGAGGCGGGCGCCGAGACCTCGCTACCGCCCCTGATGCGCGGCCTGCCGTGGACCGTGGGCGGCGTCGTCGCGTACCGCGTGCACTGGGAGCCGCCGTTCATCGAGGAGCTCGAGGCCGAGCGACCGTCGTTCGAGCACCGCGTCGCCCGGTCCCGTGCCGCCCCGCTGGTGCAGGCCGTCGCCCGCGCCGTGCACGGGGCGATCGGCGGGGAGATCGCCGACGAGGCCGACTTCCTGGTCGACCCCGAGGACGTCTGACCGTGGCCGGTTCGGTAGTCCTGATCACGGGGGTCATGGCCGCCGGGAAGTCGACCGTCGCGCAGCTGCTGGCCGAGCGGCTGCCGCGCTCGGTGCACGTGCGCGGGGACGTGTTCCGGCGGATGGTCGTGTCGGGACGCGCCGAGATGGTGCCGGAGGGCTCCGACGTGGCCGTCGCCCAGCTGCGGCTGCGGTACCGGCTGGCGGCGCTCGTGGCCGACGAGTACGCCGATGCCGGGTTCACGGCCGTCGTGCAGGACATCGCGCTCGGCGACGACCTGCCGGCGTGGGTGGCGATGTTCCGGCACCGGCCGCAGGTGGTCGTGCTGGCGCCGTCGGCGGCTGCCGTGCACGCGCGCGAGGCCGGACGGACCAAGACCGGCTACGGGACGTGGACCGTCGAGGAGCTCGACCGCGGGCTGCGCGACGGCACCCCGCGGATCGGGCTGTGGCTCGACACCTCCGACCTCACGCCGTCCGAGACCGTCGACGCGATCCTCGCGGGTCTGGCGCGGTGACCGCGCGGACGAGTGCCGGGATCCTCCTCTTCCGGCGGACGGCAGGTCTCGAGGTGCTGCTCGGGCACATGGGCGGTCCGTTCTGGGCGCGCAAGGACGCGGGCGCGTGGACGATCCCGAAGGGAGAGCCGTCCCCCGGCGAAGACCCCTGGGTCACCGCCCGGCGTGAGTTCGCCGAGGAGCTCGGGGTGCCCGCGCCGGACGCTCGGCCCGTCCCGCTCGGGGACGTCAAGCAGAGCGGCGGCAAGGTCGTCACGGCGTGGGCGCTCGAGGGGGACCTCGACGCGTCGGCGATCGCGAGCAACCTGGTCGAGATCGCGTGGCCGCCGCGGTCGGGGCGGACGCTCATGGTGCCGGAGCTCGACCGGGCGGGCTGGTTCGCGCCCGACGAGGCGCGGCGGCTCGTCGTGACCGCGCAGGCCGCGTTCGTGGACCGGCTGGAGGACGCGCTCAGGTGAGGTGGTCGAAGGCGCCGTCGACCCAGCCGATGTGGCGGTCGGCCGAGCGGCGGACGACGTCCTTGGCGTCCGAGGCGATCACGTTGGTGAAGTTGCCGTAGAGGCGGTCGAACTCGAAGCGGTCCACGTGGTCGGCGACACGGCGGGCGACCGCGCCGGACAGCGGCAGGTGGTTCGGGTAGCTGCGCATGAAGGCGACCGACGAGCGGTCGGGGTTGGCGAAGACCGTGTCGCCCGTGAGCAGGACGCCCTTCCCGCCTGCGCCGGCCGACCAGTGCGCGATCGCGCTGCCGGGGAAGTGGCCGCCGGGCTGGGACAGGGTCACGCCCGGCAGGATCTGCTCCTCGCCGGACCAGGTGCGGATGACGGGATCGGGGCGGTTGACCCACCCGGCGTCGGCCTCGGCGACCAGCACGTCGGCGCCGCCGAGCGCGCGGCTCCACTCGACCTGCGCGCCGAACATGTGCGGGTGGCTCGCGGCGATGAACCGGACCGTCCCCATTGCCGCGATCGCGTCGACCACGTCGTCGTCGAGGAAGCCGATCGGGTCCCACAGCAGGCTGCCCTCGGGCGTGACCAGCAGCTTCGACTGCTGGCCGATGCCGGCGGACGGGGAGCTCGTGACGGCGAACAGGTCGGGTTCGAGCGGGGCGATCGACGCCTTGTAGCCCTCCGCTCGGAGCTCGTCCAGCGTGGTCCAGCGCTGACCGGTGGCGGGTACCCACTGGCGTTCGTCGGCGCAGATCGCGCAGACGTCGAACTGCTCGGCGCTCTCGACGGCACACGTGGCGCAGATCCAGAAGGACATGTGCGTCACGCTAGCCGGAGGTAGAGGTCCCTGAGGAGGGCGATCTCGGCGCCGTGGTGGACGACCTCCTGGTTCATCCACCAGACGGTGTCGAGGAACAGATCGTCCGGGTCGGAGCCGTTGGGATAGGTGCTGTAGCCGACGGTGTCGAGGCGGCATCGTCTGCCCCCAGGAGCGTCGCACGCCACGCGTCGAGTGCGGCGGCGAGGTGGGCGATCGCGCCGGCGGCGGTGCCCTGCGGCTCGTCGGCCGCCTCGGTGTGCGTGTGGGAGCCGTCGGTGTGGTCCGCGCGCCCGGCCAGCGTCTTGGTCAGGTGGTTGATCCGCCAGCCGATGCTCGTGACCGGCGGCGGCCACGGGTGCGGGCGGCCGCCGTCGTGACCCCACTCGCCGGACCCGACCAGCCGCGTCGCGCCCAGCCCCCCCGGTCCGTCCACCTGCCGGCGGATCGTCCAGGCACCCGGGACCGGCTCCCAGAGGAGCTCGGCGTCGGTCAGGGGCGGGACCTCGACCTGCTCGCCGTCGCCGCTGTCCACGGTCGGGCCGGTGAGGCGGTGCAGGAGGCGCTCGCTGGCGAAGTCGTACTCGGCCAGCAGGGGGGCGAGGCGTGGGGGGACGGTCATGCCCCGACCGTTCACCCTGGGCTCGTCCGCCGCAACAGGATTCAGGAGAGGCCCAGGGTCGCGAGGGTCGCAGGGTCGAGGGGCACCGAGTTGTGCGGGGTGGCGACGGCGCGGCCCTCCTCGACCGCATAGAAGCCCTGATCGATGTTCACCGGTGTCGGTGGCGCGTCGTCCCCGGGGTCGGCCAGCAGGATCACGTACTCGTCGCCGACGTCCAGCCCCAGCTGCACGACGTCGTCGCAGCGGGTGTAGGCGATCTCGAGGGACGATCCGGGGGCCGCGTCGCCCTGGGAGGTCGCCGCGACGTCGACGGTCGCGACCGTACGCGGGAAGCCCTGGGAGTCGTCGTCGGCCATCGCGGTGAACGTGCCCCGCACGATGAGGTCGGCGCTGGCCTCGAGCTCCGCGGTCGTGGCGTAGGAGGGGTAGTCGGCGGCGCAGGACGCCCCGGACGCGCCCGGCACGCATGCCGCGACACCGAGGACGAGGACCACGGGGACGAGCAAGGCGGCGGTGCGCCTCACGCGGGCTTCACCACGCACCACTCGTTGCCCTCGGGGTCGAGCAGGACCTGGAACGAGCCTGCGGTGTCGACGTGGATCTCGCCGACCCGCGTCGCGCCCAGGGCCTCGGCCTGCGCCGTGGCCTCGGCGATGTCGGCCACCTCGACGTCGAGGTGGACCCGGTTCTTCACGACCTTGCCCTCGGGGACCTTCTGGAACGCGACGCGGGTCCAGCCCGGCGGGTCGACGTAGTGCCAGCCGCCGTCGCGACCTGCGGGTTCACCGCCGAGGACGTCGGCCCAGAAGCGCGCGAGCGCCGGCGGGTTCGCGCAGTCGAAGACGACCTCGTCGATGCGTCCGATCATGCGGCGACGGTAGCGGTCCCCTCGAACTGCGTCCGGTAGAGCTCCGCGTACACGCCGCCGCGCGCGAGCAGCTCGGCGTGCGTGCCCTGGTCGATGACGCTGCCGGCCTCGATCACGACGATGGAGTCGGCCTGGCGGATGGTCGACAGCCGGTGGGCGATGACGATGCTCGTGCGGCCGACGAGGGCCTCGTCCAGCGCGGCCTGCACCGCGGCCTCCGACTCGGAGTCGAGGTGAGCGGTGGCTTCGTCGAGCACCACCACGTCGGGGGCCTTGAGCAGCAGACGGGCGATCGCCAGGCGCTGCCGCTCGCCGCCGGAGAGGCGGTAGCCCCGGTCGCCGACGACGGTGTGGATGCCGTCGGGCAGGCTGGCGACGAGGTCCGCGATGTGCGCCTGCCGGAGCGCGCGCTCGATGTCGTCGTCGGTGGCCTCGGGCCGGGCGTAGCGCAGGTTCTCCGCGATGGTGTCGTGGAAGAGGTGCGCCTCCTGGCTGACGACGCCGACGGTGGCGCGCAGCGAGGCGTGCGTGACGTCGCGCAGGTCGGTGCCGGCGATCTTCACGGAGCCGCGGGTCGGGTCGTACATGCGCGTGACCAGCTGCGAGATGGTCGTCTTGCCCGCGCCCGAGTGGCCGACGAGCGCGACCATGTGGCCGGCGGGCACCGAGAAGCTGATGTCGCGCAGCGTGTCGTCGATCGGCTCGTGGCGCAGGGTCGCGACGGACTCGAGGCTGGCCAGCGAGACCTCGTCGGCACCCGGGTAGCGGAAGCCGACGGCGTCGAGCTCGACGCTCGCGCCGCGCTCCTGCACCTGCGGCCGCAGGTCGACGGCGTCCGGCTTCTCGGCGACGGTCGGCTCGAGGTCGAGCACCTCGAGCACACGCTCGAAGCTGACCAGCGCGGTCATGACGTCCACCTGGACGTTGGACATCGCGGTGAGCGGGCCGTAGAGGCGGCCGAGGTAGGCGGTGAGGGCGACGACGACGCCGACCGTGAGCTGCCCGCGGATCGCCATGACCCCGCCGAGGCCGTAGACGATCGCGACGGCGACGGACGCCAGCGTGGTCAGGCCGACGCGGAACCAGGTGGAGTACAGGGCGCGCGTGACGCCGATGTCGCGGACGCGGCCGACGTGGGCGGCGTAGTTTGCCGACTCCCGCTCGGGGTCCCCGAAGATCTTCACGAGGTGCGCGCCGGCGACGTTGAAGCGCTCGTTCATGATCTGCGCGGCGTCGGCGTTGATCTCGTAGCTCTCGCGCGTGATCTTCGCGATCTTCTTGCCGAACCAGCGGGCGGGGAACACGAAGGCGGGCAGCAGGATCAGGCTCAGCAGCGTCAGCTGCCACGACATGCTCAGCATCGCCGCGAGCACGAAGACGATGGTCAGCGAGTTGCTCACCACGTTCTGCAGGGTGCTGGTGAACGCCTGCTGCGCGCCGAGGACGTCGCCGTTGAGCCGCTGCACGAGCGCGCCGGTCTTGGCGCGGCTGAAGAACGCGAGCGGCATGCGCTGCACGTGGTCGAACACCGCGGTGCGCAGGTCGAGGATCAGCCCCTCGCCCACCTGCGACGACACCCAGCGGTCGGCGACGGACAGTCCGGCGCCGATGATGGCGAGGGCGGCGACGGCCGCCGCGATGCCCAGCACGAGGGCCGTGTTGCCCTTGTTGATGCCGTCGTCGATGAGGTTCTTGAACAGCAGCGGGGTCACCGCGCCGGCGGCGGCCTCGAGGGCGATGAGGACGACGAAGACCGCGAGCTTGGCGCGGTACGGACGGGCGAACTCGAGGATGCGCTTGAGGGTGTCGCGCGTGAGCTTGTGCTCCGAGACCGAACGGTCCTTGGCGAAGCTGCGCATGTTCGGGCTTCCGGTGGCCATCGACACGGGCCCACCTCCTTCTGGTGCCGCGTTGTGGGGGCTCCGCGCGGCCGATGCTGAGGTTAACTCACTATGTGCTTGGTTCACAACATGCGGTAACCTCACCGCCGTGGACGATTCGGGGGAGCTGCTCGAGCTGCTCTACGGCGTGCTCCGGGGCGTGCGGCGTGATGCCGCCGAGCGGCTGGAGCTCCAGGGCACCACGCCCGGGCAGCTGCGCCTGCTGCGGACGCTCGAGAAGTGCGACGGGCCGCGGCGTCTCGGGGAGCTCGCGGCGGCGTTGGACGTCGCGCCGCGGTCGGTGACCTCGAAGGTCGATGTCGCCGAGCAGGACGGGCTGGTCCGCCGACTGCCCGATCCGACCGATCGGCGCGCCACCCTGCTGGAGCTGACCCCGTCCGGGCGCGCCTTGCTGGCGGCGATCTCCGCGCAGCGGCACGAGGGCGCGGCGGAGCGGCTGGGGCGGTTGTCGCCCGACGAGCAGGCGGAGCTGCTGCGGATGCTCCGCGTGGTTGCGGGCCCGTAGCGGGACGATCGGCCCCGTGGACGGGCCACGCACACGACATCATGGGGTCGTGCCCAGGACGCCGGACGACGACGAGCTCGAGCTGATCCGTCGTTCCGGCGTGGTGCTGAAGGTCGGGCGGCTGAGCCTGTCGGCCGGCACCGGCGCGTACCGGGTCAAGGCGTCGATGGCGCGGGTCGCCCGCGCGCTCGGGATCCAGCGGCACGAGGCGCACGTGACGCTCACGGAGATCACGACCACGTCGCACCGCGAGGCGAGCTTCCGCACCGAGGTGACCGAGGTGCGCAGCATCGGCGTCGACGTCGACCGGCTCGCGGGACTGGAGCGCCTGGTCGGTCGGCTCGACACCGCGGGGCCGGCCACGGTCGAGAACGTCACGGCCGAGCTGGACCGGATCGCCGGCAAGCCGCCGCTCTACCCGGTGCCGCTCAATGCGTTGTGGGCGGCCATCGCCTGCGCGGCCTTCTCGTTCCTCAACAACGGGGGCGTCGTCGAGATCGCCGGCGTCTTCGTCGGGGCCTACCTGGGGCAGGCGCTACGGCGCACGATGCTGCACCGGAAATTCAACCAGTTCGGCGTCACCATGCTCGCCGCGACCGTGGCGTGCCTCGGCTACCTCGGGTTCGTCACGCTGCTGCAGGCGGCGGGGGTCACGGGCGGCCGGCACGAGGTCGGGTACGTGTCGGCGGTGCTGTTCCTCATCCCGGGGTTCCCGCTGGTGACCGGCTTCCTCGACCTGGCCAAGCTGGACTTCTCGGCGGCGGTCGCCCGGTTGACCTACGCGCTGATGATCCTCACGTCGGCCGGGCTGGCCGTCTGGGCGCTGTCGCTCGTCGTCGGGCTCACGCCCGACCCGCCCAGCCCGGCGGCACTCAGCGGCGGGCCGTTGATCGCGCTGCAGCTCGTCGCCAGCTTCCTCGGGGTGCTCGGCTTCGCGCTCATGTTCAACAGCCCGTGGCGCATCGCGCTCGCGGCGGCGAGCGTGGGCATGGTCGCCAACGTGCCGCGCATCCACCTGGTCGAGGCGGCGGTCCCGCCGCAGGCGGCGGCCGCCATCGCTGCGCTCGTCGTCGGCCTGCTCACGGCCGTCATCGCGCCGCGGCTCGACGTCCCGCGCATCACGGTCTACGTCCCGGCGGTCACGATCATGGTGCCCGGCGTGCTGGTCTACCGGGCGGTCTTCCACCTCTCCAACGGCGAGACCGTCGAGGCGCTGGACTACGGAGTGCAGGCCGCGCTCGTCGTCGCCGCGCTCGCCATCGGGCTCGCCGTCGCCCGGATGCTCACCGACCGCACGTGGGCGTTCGAGCGCTGATCAGACCTGCTGCGCGCGCTGCAGGCGGGCGTAGCGGCCGTCGGCGGCGAGCAGGTCGTCGTGCGTGCCGACCTCGACCACCCGGGCGTCGTCCAGGACGACGATGCGGTCGGCGGAGCGGATGGTCGACAGGCGGTGCGCGACGACGAGCGTCGTGCGGCCGCGCATGAGCCGGGCGAGGGCCTCCTTGACCGCCGCCTCCGACTCGGGGTCGAGGGCCGACGTGGCCTCGTCGAGGAGCAGGATCCGGGGGTCGCGGACCAGGGCGCGGGCGATGGCGATGCGCTGGCGCTGGCCGCCCGAGAGCCGGGCGCCGCGCTCGCCCACGACCGTGTCCCAGCCGTCGGGGAGGGCGTCGACGATCTCGGCGGCGTTGGCGTCGACGAGGGCCGCGCGCACGCGCTCGTCGGACACCTTGGGCATGCCGTAGGCGACGTTGTCGCGGATGGACCCCTCGAACAGCACCGACTCCTGCGGCACCACCGACACGTGGGTGCGGACCGAGCGCAGGTCGAGGTGAGCGGTGTCGACGCCGTCGAGGAGCAGGCGTCCGCCGGTGGGCCGCAGGAAGCCGAGCGCGAGGTTGAGCACGGTCGACTTTCCGGAACCGGAGGGGCCGACGAACGCGACGGTCTGGCCGGCCTCGATGGTCAGGTCGATGCCGTCGAGGGCGTCGGCCGTGGCGTCGGGGTACCGGAAGTGCACGTGCTCGAGCGTGAGCCGACCCTCGACGTGCTCGACGCGACGCTTGCCCGAGTTCTCCTCGAGGTCCGGCTCCTGCATGACCTCGGCGATGGACCGGACCGACTCGAGGCCCTTGGCGCCGATGGGCAGGAGCATGAGCAGGTTGGTCACCGAGCCGGTGATGAGCGCGAAGTACGAGCTGAGCAGCACCACCTGCCCGGCGGTGATGGTGATGAACCCCGTGATCGACACCCAGGCGGCGAGCACCAGGCACAGGACGCCGAGCAGCTGCAGGCTCACCCAGCTGAGCGACGCGAACCGGCCGTTGAGGACGTCGAGCCGGTAGCCGGCGGACCGGACGCCCTCGGCGCCGACCGCGACGCGCTCCTCGGCCGTGGCCTCCAGGCCGTGCGCGCGGGTGATCGGCATGAGGGTCGCCATCTCGCCCACGCGTGCGGAGAAGTGCTCGACCTCGCGCCGGAACGACTCGTTGCGCTCGCGCGACCGCTGGGCGAGCACGGCCCGCAGCAGGACGGCGAGAGGGATGGTCAGCGCATAGACGGGCAGGAACTCGGGGACGGCCAGCGCGGTCATGACGATCGCGCCGAGCATCACCATGGTCGCGCTGAGCAACGGATGCGCGATCTGCTGGAGCATCACCTCGACGTTCTCGACGTCGCGGACCACCTTGGTCTGCACGATCGAGGCGCTCACCCTGCTGTGGAAGCCGATCGACAGGCTCTGCAGCCGGGCGGTCAGCCCGTTGCGCAGGTCGGCGCCGATCTGCCGGACCGCACCCATGAAGAGCTTGGTCCACTGCACGTGGTTGGGGTAGTTCTGCAGCAGCGCGGCGACCGCGATCGCCGCCCATAGCCAGAGCTCGTTGGTCGGGCCGCCGGCGACGACGACGTCGATGACCTTGCCGGTGATCACGGGCATGAGCCAGAGCGGGATGTCCTTCAGCGTGAAGAACGCGACGGCGCTCAGCACCCGGCGGCGGTGGGCTCCGAGGAGCCGGAACACCGAGCGCACCGGGTGGGCGCCATCGATGTCGATCACGGCGAGGTGAGGGTGGGGGCCGTCGGTCACGGGTTCCATCGTGACATCGGCGGCGGGTATTGGATAGCGCATTCCTCGAGGAAGAACGGATCGATTCGACACGGTGGTCGCGGGGCGCGGTGGTGGGCTCCGTCGCGGTCGACGGATGTCCGGATCGCGCTACGTTGGCGGTGCCGAGAACCGCCTGGGTTCCGCCCACCGCCGAGAAGGGGCTCTCCGCGTGCACGAGCCGCCCGGGAACCCGACCGCATGACGGTCTACCGCGACGCGCTCGGCGTGCCCCACGTGCGCGCTGCCGACCACCTGACGCTGGCGTACGAGCAGGGACTGGTCACGGCGCGCGACCGCGGGTGGCAGATCGAGGTCGGCCGGTGGCGGGCCGAGGGGCGGCTGGCCGAGCGGGTCGGGGCCGACGGGGTCGAGTGGGACCGGTTCGCCCGGCGCGCGCGACTGGCCGACACGGCGCAGCGCGCCTACGCGGCGCTCGTCGACGAGGACCGCGCGTTCGTCGACGCGTACGTGGCGGGCGTGAACGCGGAGCTGGTGCGGCCCGTCGCCGAGCGAGCCGCGCTCGACGCGCGGTTCGGGTCCGTCACGCCGCAGGAGCCGTGGCCGGGATGGGCCCCCCTCGGGATCATGCTCGTCAACCACGCCCTCTTCTCGATGTTCCCGCGGCTCCTGTGGAACGAGCACGTGCGCCTGACGCTCGGCGAGCCCGCGATCGACCTGTTCGAGGCGGGTGAGACGGAGTCGTCGGGCTCCAACGCGTGGGCGCTGCACGGGTCGCGGACCGTGTCCGGGAGGCCGCTGCTCGCGGGCGACCCGCACCGGATGATCGAGCTGCCGGGCGTGTACCAGCAGGTCAGGCTCGCGTGCGACGAGTTCGACGTGCTCGGGCTCGCGTTCCCGGGGGTGCCGGGCGTGCAGCACTTCGGCCACACGGGGACGGCGGCGTGGGGGATCACCAACGCGATCGCGCACCACGTCGAGGTCTTCCGCGAGCGGCTCTCCGGCGACGGTCTGTCCGCGCTCGGGCCCGACGGCTGGGCGCCCGTGGCCCGGCACACCGAGACGATCCTGGTCCGTGGCGAGGCGCCGGAAACCGTCGAGGTGGTCGAGACCGACCGGGGGCCGCTTGTGCTCGACGGCCTGAGCGTCCGGTTCCCGGCCCGCGTGGCCTCCGACGTCGGGTTCTCCTGCCTGCTGCCGCTCCTCCGGTCCCGGTCCGCACGAGACGTCGCCGAAGCCCTGCGCGGTTGGGTCGATCCCGTCAACCGCGTCCTGGCGGCCGACGTCGACGGGGCCGTGCTGAGCTTCGACGCGGGCCTCGTCGTGACCCGGTCGCCGCAGGATCGCCGGCTCCCCCACGACGCCTGGTCCGACGCCGCGCGACCGGCGCCGTGGCACCGGCTGGCCGATCCCGCGCCCGTGCTCGACGTGGCGGTCGACGCGAACGAGAAGCCCGCGGCGGCCGAGCGGGACCTCGGGCGCGCGTACGTCGCGCCGCACCGGGCGCGACGGATCCGGGCGCTGCTGTCCGAGGACCGGGCGTGGACRGCCGCCGACATGAGCGAGGTCCACGGCGACACCCTCCTGGGCAGCGCCGACGAGCTGCTCGGGTGGGCCCGTCGTGCCGACGACCTCTCGCCGGAGGCCGCCGCGCTGCGCGACCGGCTGCTCGCGTGGGACCGGCACATGGCCGCGGGCAGCGCCGACGCCGGCGCGTTCGCGGTGTGGCGGACTGAGGTCGCCCGGCTTCTCGCCGCGCACCCGACCCTGGCGCCGCTGCACCGGCCGCACGGCCGCGGCGTCTTGTTCGACCCCTCGCTCGCGGTGGCGGCGCGGGTCGCCGACGCGCTGCCGCAGCTGCTGGCGGCGGAGACGCTCGGGATCGACGGGGTTGCGGTGGCCCGAGAGGCCCTGGAGCGAGCCGCGTCGTCGACCGACGAGCCCTGGGGTGACCGGCATCGCCTCCAGGCGTTACCCGTGCTGCTCGGGTACCCCGGCCCGGTGGTCGATCCGGTCGCGCTGTCCGGCGACACGGACTGCGTCCGCTGCACCGCGAGCGTGCCGGGGCTGAGCGACCGGTCGTGGCGTGGGTCCGTGGCGCGGTGGGTGTGGGACCTCGGGGACCGCCGCCGCAGCCGATGGGGGGTGCCGTTCGGCGCGTCCGGCGACCCCGACAACCCGCACGCGACCGACCAGCTGGCGACGTGGACGGCGGCGCGGTCCGTCGAGATCGAGACGGACTGGGACCTGCTCGAGGAGGAGTGAGTGGCTAGAGCCAGACCCCGTCGCGCATGAGCCAGCGGCCGGTCAGCTCATCCTCCTCGCGCCATACCTGGATGGTCCGCGGCGTGAGCCGGAAGTACGGGTACGGGGCCGACAGCGCGCGCGGGTCGAACCCGGCCTTCGCCGCGAACTCGTCGCCGAGCTCGTCGGAGACCGTCCCCAGCACCTCCACCGTCCCCTGCACGAGCACGACGTCCCTGGTCAGGCCGATCCCCACCTGCACCGACGGGTTCGTCGCGAGGTTCCGGGCTGTCGGGCTGCTGGCCGTCGTGGAGAGGATCAGCCCCTCGTCGTGCCACAGGAACGAGAGCGGCGTCAGGCGCGGCGCGCCGGTGTCGGTGTCGGTCGTCGCAACCCACCCGTCGACGTCGTGGCCGAGGCGGTAGAGCGCGTCCTGGCGGCGCTGCTCGCGGGTGCGGGTCACGGTGCCTCCTTCACGCGCTCCAGCAGGAGCAGGGCGATGTCGGTGACCTCGGGGACGCCGACGGTGTGGGACGCGGCGACGCCGTCGGAGAGCATCACGGTGCAGAACGGGCAGGCGGTCGCGACGACGTCGGCGCCCGTCGCGATCGCCTCGTCGGCCCGGACCGTGCCGATCCGCGTGCCGATCGACTCCTCCATCCACACGCGCGCACCGCCCGCGCCGCAGCAGAACGACTGCTCGCGGTTGCGCGGCATCTCGGCCAGCGCCAGGCCGGGGATCGCGCCGAGCAGCTCGCGCGGCGGGGCGTACACCTGGTTGTGCCGGCCCAGGTAGCAGGGGTCGTGGTAGGTCACCGTCCGCTCGTCGGTCGAGGCCAGCGGGGTCAGGCGGCCGTCGGCGACCAGGGTGTTGAGCAGCTCGGTGTGGTGGACCACCTCGTACCGGCCGCCCAGCTGGGGGTACTCGCGGGCGATCGTGTTGAAGCAGTGCGCGCAGGTCACGACGATCCGCTGAGCGCCGACCTCGTTCAGCATCTCGACGTTGGCGCTCGCCAGCATCTGGAACAGCAGCTCGTTGCCCGCCCGCCGCGCGGGGTCGCCCGTGCAGGACTCCCCGTCGCCCAGCACCGCGAAGCTGACGCCGGCGGTGTGCAGCAGCTCCGCGACGGCCTTCGTCGTGCGGATGGCCCGGTCCTCGTACGCGCCCGCGCAGCCGACCCAGAAGAGGTACTCGAGCTCCGCGGCCGACTCCACGTCGACGCCGACCACCGGCACGTCGAAGTCCAGCCCCTTGGCCCAGTTCAGCCGGTTCCGCGCGGGCAGCCCCCACGGGTTGCCCTGCCGCTCGAGCTTGGTGAACGTGCCGCCAAGCTCCTTGGGGAACGCCGACTCCATGAGCACCTGGTAGCGCCGCATGTCGACGATGGCGTCCACGTGCTCGATGTCGACCGGGCACTGCTGCACGCACGCGCCGCACGTGGTGCAGGCCCACAGGGCGTCCGGGTCGATGACACCGGAGCCCAGCAGGTCGAGGCCCTGGTGGGTCCCCGCCTGCAGGTACGGCGCCGTGGCGGCCGCGTGGTCCCGCAGGGCCAGCGTCACGAGCTTCGGCGAGAGCGGCTTGCCGGTCGCCCACGCCGGGCACTGGTCCTGGCAGCGGCCGCACTCGGTGCAGGTCGAGAAATCGAGCAGGCCCTTCCAGGTGAAGTCCTCGATGGCGCCGACGCCGAGGCGGGCGTCGTCGGGAAGGTCCTCGAGCGCCTCCAGGTCGACGGGCTTGCCGGCCAGCAGCATGGGCTGCAGCGGACCGAGCGCGACGCCCCCGGCCGGCTCGCGGCGCGCGTACACGTTGACGATCGCGAGGAACCGGTGCCAGGCGATCCCCATCGTGGGCTGCAGCCCGATCACGACGAACCACGACATCGACACCACGATCTTCACGGTCGCGACGACGACGATGGCGGCCTCCAACGTCGTCGTCGCCACCCCGCTCCACGACGACCCGTACCAGGCGGTCAGCGGGAAGTGCCACGCGTCCTGCGTGCCCAGCGCGTACTCGAGGCCGCGGAGCACGAGCACGCACAGCACGACGACGAGCACGGTCGCCTCGACGAAGAACGCCTGCGCCTGGTTCGACCCGAAGAACCGCGACTCGCGATCGGTGGACCCGAGGCGGACCCGCAGGGTGATCAGGACCAGGATGCCGACGAGGGACGCCCACGCGATGGCCTCGATGGCCCACTCCAGCGGCAGGAAGTTGCCGATCAGCGGCAGCGTGAATGACGGGTCCACCAGCACCTGTCCGTACCCGGTGAGCAGCGTGAGGAACAGCACCGCGAACGAGACCATCACCACCCAGTGCGCGACCTTGACCACCGGTCGGTGCTGGAACCGCCCGTGGCCGAACACCTCGCGCGCCAGCGTGGCCAAGCGCGGGCCCACCGGGGCCCACCGGCCCGGGGAAGGCCGCCCGATGCGGACGGTCCGCACGATGGCGCCCGCACCGCGCGCGAAGATCGCGACCCCGACCACGGTCGCGACGATCACGATGACCAGGCACACCAGCTGCAGCGCATCCACGCCGCCACGGTAGCGGCCGCCCGCCCGCGACTCGGGCGTGCCGAGCCCGGCCACCGTCCGACCCTGCCGCACTTGGTGCCCGTGGTGAGGGTGGGGCGGGCCACGCACCCCGCAGGCCCCTCACGTCACAAGTGTGGCGGGTTCGGACGCCCTGGCGGAGCGCCGAAGGGATGCCGTGGGAGGAGCCGTGGGAAATCCGTTGGTAGAGTCTTGACCAAATCTTCAGTGCATCGCGGGGGCGCTTTCTCCAGGTCCTCGACGCGTGCCCGTACCTGCGCCTGACCACCGACAAACGACCGACCGACCGACCACCCGCCCTACAGGACGGAGCCGGACGTGCTGCTGCTGCTCGCCGTCAACCTGGCCGCAGCCGTCGTCGCGCCCCTGCTCGTCCGGTGGATGGGCCGCAAGGCCTTCTGGGTGTTGGCCCTCGCGCCGGCCTCCGCGGCCGTCTGGGCGCTCAGCTGGACGTCGCAGGTGCAGGCCGGGCACGGGCCCGTCGAGCAGGTCGAGTGGATTCCCGTGCTGGGGCTGGAGCTCACGTTCCGGCTGGACACCCTGTCGTGGCTGATGACGCTCATCGTCGGCGGCGTCGGCGCCCTCGTGCTCGTCTACTGCTCGGCGTACTTCAAGACGAGCGCCTCGGGCCTCGGACGGTTCGGCGGCGTCTTCGTCGGGTTCTCCGGGGCGATGCTGGGCCTGGTCACGGCCGACGACATGCTGCTCATGTTCGTGTTCTGGGAGCTGACGACGGTGACGTCGTACCTGCTCATCGGCCACTACAACGAACGCAAGGCGAGCCGGCGCGCGGCCATGCAGGCCATCGTCATCACGACCGCGGGCGGCCTGGCGATGCTGGTCGGCCTGGTGCTGCTGGGCGAGGCGGCGGGCACGTACCGGCTGTCCGAGGTGATCGCGAACCCGCCGCAGGGCACCCCCGCGGTGACCGTCGCGATCGTCTGCCTGCTCGCCGGCGCGATCACCAAGTCGGCGCTGATCCCGTTCCACTTCTGGCTCCCCGCCGCGATGGCTGCGCCCACCCCGGTGAGCGCGTACCTGCACGCGGCGGCCATGGTGAAGGCCGGTGTCTACCTGGTCGCGCGGTTCGCACCGGCGTACTCGCTGGACCCGACGTGGCAGTGGACGATCGTCGTGCTCGGCTGCGGGACCATGCTGCTCGGCGGGTACAGGGCGCTGCGGCAGCATGACCTCAAGCTCATCCTGGCGTTCGGCACCGTCAGCCAGCTGGGGCTGATCATCCTGCTGGTCGGGCTCGGCACGCGGGCGACGGCGCTGGCCGGGCTGGCGCTGCTCGGCGCGCACGCGATGTTCAAGGCGGCGCTGTTCCTCGTCGTCGGCGTCGTGGATGCCGCCACCGGCACGCGCGACCTACGGCGGCTCTCGGGCGTCGGCCGCGAGCTCAAGCTGACCGCGCTCGCCGGCGCGCTGGCCACGGCGTCGATGATCGGGCTGCCCCCGTTCGCCGGGTACGTGGCCAAGGAGGCGGGGCTCGAGGCGCTCGGCGACGACACCGTGATCCTGGTCGCCGTCTCCGTCGGTTCCGTGCTGACCGTCGCGTACGGGCTGCGGCTGTGGTGGGGTGCCTTCGCGACGAAGCCCGCCGTGGTGCCCGAGGCCCTTGAGGAGTCGACCGAGCCGGGGACCTCGCTGGGCGAGGCCGCGCACGACGACGCCCGCCCGGCGGCAATCACCCACCCGTCGCTGCTGCTGGTGTGGCCGGCGATGATCCTCGCGGTGCTCGGGCTGGCCGTCGCGCTGCTGCCGCAGCTGGGCGAGCACCTGCTGCGGCCGTACGCCGACACGTATCCCGAGGGGCCGCCCGGGCACCTGGTGATCTGGGCCGGGTTCACGCCGACGTTCGTCCTCACGCTCGCGATCCTGCTGGCCGGCGCGCTGCTCTTCCTCGTCCGGGACCGCGTCGAGCGGTGGCAGTCCGGGGGCTACCGCGGGCCGGAGGCGGACGTGGTCTACCGGCGGTTCATGCGGCGGCTCGACGATGTCGCGGCCGACGTCACCGCGATCACGCAGCGCGGTTCCCTACCGCTCTACCTCGGCATGATCCTCGTGGTCTTCGTGCTCGCCGTCGGGGTGACGACGCTGGTCAGCACCACGTTCCCGACCAGCTTCACGGTCTGGGACAACCCCGCGCAGCTGGTGTTCGCCGCGGGCACGATCGTCTCCGCGCTGCTCGTCGTCCGCGCGCGGCGGCGGCTCAAGGCCGTCATTCTGCTGGGCATCGGCGGGTACTCGGTGGCCGGCCTGTACCTGCTGCACGGCGCCCCCGACCTCGCGCTCACGCAGGTGCTCGTGGAGACCGTCACGCTCGTGGTCTTCGTGCTCGTGTTGCGGCGGCTGCCCCCGTACTTCTCCGACCGGCCGCTCGCCGCCAGCCGCTGGGTCCGGCTGGCGCTCGGGCTCGCGGTCGGGCTGACCGTGGCCGGCGTCGCGCTCGTCGCGCCCGGCGCCCGGACGCACCTGCCCGTGTCCACGGACTTCGCCGAGGAGGCGGTCCTGTTCGGCGGCGGCAAGAACATCGTCAACGTCACGCTGGTCGACATTCGCGCCTGGGACACCATGGGCGAGATCTCGGTGCTGCTGGTGGCGGCCACCGGCGTCGCGTCGCTCGTCTTCCTGTCCCGACGAGCCGGCGCGATCTACCGGGCGCAGGACGCGCGCAAGGACCGCGCGGTGTGGGGCGGCACGGAGGACCCGATGGCCGAGCTGCGCCGGCCGGGCGGCGACGAGGCGCTGGTGGACGCCGGCGGGATGGTKGCCGACCGCGACGAGTCGGCGGTGCCGTCCAGCGCGGCCCGCGGACAGGAGTGGCTGCAGGCCGGCCGGACGCTCGCGCCGCAGCGGCGGTCGGTCATCTTCGAGGTCGTCGTCCGCCTGCTCTTCCACACGATGATCGTCTACTCGGTCTTCCTGCTGTTCAGCGGCCACAACGCGCCCGGCGGAGGGTTCGCGGCGGGCCTGGTCACCGGCATCGCGCTCATCGTCCGGTACCTCGCGGGCGGCCGGTACGAGCTGGGCGAGGCGGCTCCGGTGCAGCCGGGTCTGCTGCTCGGGCTCGGGCTGTTCCTGTCGGCCGGTGTCGGGCTGCTTGCGCTGTTGGCCGGCGGCGAGGTCCTGCAGTCGTGGATCATCGACATCCACCTGCCCGTGATCGGGGACCTGCACCTGGTGACGTCGCTGTTCTTCGACATCGGCGTGTACCTGGTGGTCGTGGGGCTGGTGCTCGACATCCTGCGCAGCCTCGGGGCCGAGATCGACCGGCGCGCGGAGACCGGCGAGGACCCGGTGGCCGTCGACGCCGCCGGCGGTGCGATCGACAGCGACCGGGACGTGCCGTCGCAGGTCCAGGCGGGCGCCAAGCCCGCCAGCTGGGGCGGGGGCGTGCCGTGATCGACATGAGCCCCAACATCGTCCTCGTCGTCACCATCGGCGTGCTCTTCGCCGCGGGCGTCTACCTGCTGCTCGAGCGCAGCCTGTCCCGCGTGCTCATCGGCGTCATCCTCATCGGCAACGGCGCGAACCTGCTGTTCCTCGTGGCCGGCGGCGCGGCGGGCCGGCCGCCGATCGTCGGCGCGACGCCCGAGGGGCAGATGAGCGACCCCCTGCCGCAGGCCATGGTGCTCACGGCCATCGTCATCACCCTCGGCATGACCGCGTTCCTGCTGGCCCTGGCGTACCGGTCGTGGCAGCTGCACCGGCACGACGAGGTCCAGGACGACGTCGAGGACCGCCGCATCGCCCGGCTCGCCGCGCTCGACGAGCTGGCGGTGACGGACTCCGACATGGCGGTCGGGGTCGAGACGCTGGACGAGGAGGCGGCGGAGGCTCGCGACGAGACGGACGAGGGCGCGCCCGCACGCGCTCACAGGGGGACGTCATGAGCGACCTCACCTGGATCGTCCCGCTGCCCGTCGTCATCCCGCTGTCCGCGGCCGGCCTGGCGCTGGCGCTGTACCGCCGCCCGAACGTTCAGCGGCTGGTGTCCGTCGTCGCCCTCAGCCTCGTGCTGGTGGCCAGCGTGACGCTGCTGATCCTTGCCGACGACGGCCCGCTGGTGGTCGACGTCGGCGGGTGGGCCGCGCCCGTGGGCATCGACCTGGTGGCCGACCGGCTGTCGGCCCTCATGCTCACCATCTCGAGCGCGGTCACCCTCTGCGTGCTGCTGTACTCGCTGGCACAGGGCGGCGAGGACGACGAGGAGTCCGCGCCCGTCTCGATCTACCACCCGACGTACCTGGTGCTGACCGCCGGCGTGGCCAACGCGTTCCTGTCCGGCGACCTGTTCAACATCTACGTCGGGTTCGAGATCCTGCTGGCCGCCAGCTACGTGCTCATCACCCTCGGCGGCTCCGGCGAGCGCATCCGCGCGGGGACCATCTACATCGTCGTCGCGCTGCTGTCCTCGGTGCTGTTCCTCGTCGCGATCGCGATGATCTACGCCGCCTGCGGCACCGTGAACCTGGCGCAGCTGGCGCTGCGGCTGCCCGAGATCGACCCCGGCGTGCGGCTGGTCCTCCAGGTGCTGCTGCTGCTCGCGTTCGCCATCAAGGCCGCCATCTTCCCGCTGTCCGCCTGGCTTCCGGATTCCTACCCGACCGCCCCCGCGCCCGTCACGGCGGTGTTCGCGGGCCTGCTGACCAAGGTCGGCGTGTACGCGATCATCCGCACGCAGACCTTGCTGTTCCCCGACGGGCGGCTGGACAACGCGCTCTTGTGGGCCGCCCTGGCCACGATGGTGGTGGGCATCCTCGGCGCGGTCGCGCAGGACGACATCAAGCGACTGCTCTCGTTCACGCTGGTCAGCCACATCGGCTTCATGGTGTTCGGCGTCGCGCTGGCCACCGACCTGGGGTACACCTCCGCCATCTACTACGTCGCCCACCACATCACCGTGCAGACCGCGTTGTTCCTGGTGGTGGGCCTGGTGGAGCGTGCCGGCGGCTCGACGTCGCTGACCAAGCTGGGCGGGCTGGCCAAGCTCACCCCGGTGCTCGCGATCCTCTTCTTCGTGCCCGCCATGAACCTGGCCGGCATCCCGCCCCTGTCCGGGTTCTTGGGCAAGGTCGGGCTGCTGCAAGCCGGTGTACAAGTGGGCACTCCGCTGGCGTACGTCCTGGTCGTCGGCAGCGTGCTGACGTCGTTGCTCACGCTCTACGCGCTGGTGAAGGCGTGGAACAAGGCGTTCTGGCAGGTGCCGGAGACGCCACGCCCGCCCGTGCGCCTGCCGTTCGGCATGGTCGCCCCGACCGCCGCCCTGGTCGCCGTCGGCCTTCTGCTCACCGTCGCCGCCGGTCCCCTGTACGCCTACACCGAGCGCGCGGCCGTCTCGCTCACCGAGCAGACCCCCTACGTCGACGCCGTGCTGCCCGACGGCGAGCGCGGCCAGGGCGTGTCCGACGACGTGGCGGAGGACCACCCATGAGCCTGCACCCGCGCCGACGAGCCTGGCGCACCCAGTGGGCGACGGTTGCCTGGTTGACCGTGGTCTGGGTGTTCCTGTGGGGCGACCTGTCCGTCGGCAACGTGCTGGCCGGTCTCCTCATCGCGCTGGCCGTGACCACCGGGCTGCGCATGGCACCCATCGAGTTCCACGGGCGGATCCGGCCGGTCGGGCTGGTCCGGTTGCTCGTGCGGTTCGCGGCGGACCTGGTCCGGGCGTCGTTCGAGGTGAGCCTCATCGCGCTGCGCCCTCGGTACGTGCCGCGCGGCGCGGTCATCGGCGTGCAGCTGCGCAGCCACTCGGACCTCTACCTGACCATGACCGGGGAGCTGGCCTCGCTGGTGCCCGGCTCGCTCGTCGTCGAGGCGCACCGGCTCACCGGGATGCTGTACCTGCACGTGCTCGATGTGCGCAGCAGCGGCGGGATCGAGGCGGCGCGGCAGGCCGTGCTCGACCAGGAGGAACGGGTGCTACGGGCATTCGCGTCCGACGAGGAGCTGGCCGCGGCCGGGCTGGGGGTTCGCGCATGACCGTCGTCGTCGCGATCTGCGCGGTGCTGCTCACCATCGGCTTCGCTCTGGCCGTGGTCCGGGCGGAGAAGGGCCCGTCGATGCTCGACCGGACCGTCGCGCTCGACATCGTGGTGACCACGATGATCGCGGCGGTGGCGATCTACGCCGCGGTCAATCGCCGCGCCGACGTGGTGCCGGTCCTCGTGGTGCTCTCGCTGGTCGGCTTCGTCGGGTCGGTGACCATCGCGCGGTTCGCGTCGGTGGAGCCCGAGGGCGAGGGCCGCGTGCGGACGCGCGAGGAGATCGCCGCACGGGAGGCCGAGCGGATGGACGCCGAGGACGATGCGGAGGAGAGTCGCCGCTCGGGGCGTCGTGAGGGTCCCGACGAGCACCACGGCGGCGGAGCCGAGGGAGAGGTCCGATGACGCAGGACCAGTGGACGACGGTCGCCGACGTGGCCTCCGCGGTCTGCCTGCTGGGCGGCGCGTTCCTCGCGTTCGCCGCGGGCGTGGGCGTGCTGCGGTTCCCCGACCTGCTGGCCCGCATGCACGCGGGCACCAAGCCGCAGGTGCTCGGCCTGATCCTCGTGCTCATCGGCCTCGCGCTGCGGCTGCGGTCCGGTGGGGCCGTCTGGGCGCTGGTGCTCGTGGCCGTGTTCCAGATGCTCACGGCACCCGTCGCGGCGCACATGGTCGGCCGGGCCGGGTACCGCACCGGGAAGGTCCGGCGGGACCTGCTCGTCGTCGACGAGCTCACCGACGACGTGGAGCGCGCGCAGGGTGGCGCCCGGACTGAGCGCCCCGGGTCATGATCACGCGCGACGTCGTCGTCGTCGGCTCGGGCCCCAACGGGCTCGCCGCGGCGGTCACGCTCGCCCGCGCGGGCCTGGTGGTCGAGGTCCTCGAGGCGCAGCCGACCGTCGGCGGGGGCGCACGGACGCTCGACCTCGGCCTGGCCGACGGGGTCGTGCACGACGTCTGCTCGGCCGTGCACCCGATGGCCTGGGCGTCGCCCTTCTTCCGCGCGTTCGACCTGCCGGCGCGCGGCGTCGAGCTGCTCGTGCCGGAGGCGTCGTACGCGCATCCGCTGTCCGGCGGTCGGGCCGGGATCGCGTACCGGGACCTGGCGCGCACGGTCGACGCGCTCGGAGTGGACGGCCCGGCGTGGCGGTCGCTGGTCGGCACGCTCGACGCGGACTCCGCCGTGCGGGTCGCGCTCGGCGACAAGCGGTCGGTCCCCCTGATGGACCCGCGGGCCGCGGCGAGGTTCGGGCTGGGTGTGCTCGAGCAGGGCACGCGCGCCTGGGACCGCCGGTTCGTCGACGTCGTCGCGCCAGCCCTGCTCACGGGCGTGGCCGCGCACGCGATCGGCCTCCTGCCGTCGCTCGCCGCGGCTGGCACGGCGCTCCTGCTGGCCACCCTCGGGCACGGTGACGGCGGCTGGCCGATCCCGCGCGGCGGCTCGGGGGCGATCACCGCGGCGCTCGTGGCGGACCTCGAGGCCCACGGTGGGACGGTCCGCACCGACCACCGGGTCCGCCGGTACGAGGACCTGCCGCTCGCGCACTGCTACGTCTTCGACACCACGCCCCGCGCGCTGGTGGGGGTGCTCGGCGACCGCCTGCCGCCGCGGACCCGGTCCGCCCTCGAGGCGTTCCGGTACGGCGACGCGGCGGCCAAGGTGGACTTCGTGCTCGACGGCCCGGTGCCGTGGACCGTGCCCGACGTCGGGCTCGCGGGGACCGTGCACGTCGGTGGGACGCGGGAGGAGATGGTTCGCGCCGAGGGCTTCGTGGCGCGCGGCGAGCACGCCGAGCTGCCGATGACGCTGGTCAGCGACCCGACGGTGGTCGACGGTTCGCGGGCGGCGCACGGCCGTCGTCCGCTGTGGACCTACGCGCACGTGCCGAAGGGCTCGACCGTCGACGTCACCGAGGCCGTCACCCGGCACATCGAGCGGTACGCGCCGGGCTTCCGGGACGTGGTCGTGACGTCCCGCTGCACGCCGGCCGCGCACCTGAGCGACCACAACGAGAACTACGTCGACGGCGACATCTCGGCGGGCGCCGCCAGCATCGGCCAGCTGTTCGCGCGCCCGACGCGTCGGCTGGACCCGTACTTCTCCGGCCGCGCCGGCGTCTACCTGTGCTCGGCGTCGACCCCGCCCGGCCCCGGCGTGCACGGGCTGGGCGGCTGGTACGCGGCCAGGCGCGTGCTGCGCGAGTTCGGCATCACGTCGATGCCGAGCCTCAGCTGGTCAGGCTCAGGTCCGGCTTCTCGTCGGCCTTCGCGGTGAACCGCGCGGTCCCGCGGGTGGCCAGCACCCGGGCCATCGCGACGAGCGCCCCGGCGACCCCGGCCGCGACGACGACCTCCGTCAGCGCGGCGTCGCCCTGGTCGTCGGCCTTCGGCGGCTTGTGACCGGTCCCCGCCTTCCACGCCAGGTTGAGCACCTGCTGGACGGCGAAGGCGGCTGCGATCGCCGCGACCGTACCGACGAGCTTGGCGATGAACGACTGCGTCTGCTTGGCGTCCGACATCTGATCCTCCGTGGGTGCGAGACGGGTCTGCGACGACCGTAGCCCGGCGCGCGGGTCCGTGCTGCTCAACAGCGGCGTAGGATCACCGGCGAACGACAGGGGAGCGTCGGACCCACGGGTCTGGACGCTGAGAGTGCGGACCACCGCAGACCCTCGAACCTGATCCGGTTGATACCGGCGTAGGGAGTCGGGCTTCTCAGTCCTCGCCGTCGGCCTTGCGGTCGGCGCGCGCGGGCCCCCTCCTTTCTGACTGAGGAGGAGCATCACCCATGGCGAGGATCCACTCGCTCGTCGCAGCCGCCGCCGTTCTGGCGCTGGCAGGCTGCTCGGCCATCGGTTCCGGCGAACCGGGCCCCAGCTCGTCGGCCGGCACCGTCACGCTGGTCACGCACGACTCGTTCGTGCTGTCCGACGGCATCCTCGCCGACTTCGAGGAGCAGACGGGCCTGAAGGTCGACGTCGTGCAGCCGGGCGACGGCGGCACGCTGGCCAACCAGCTGGTGCTGACCAAGGACGCGCCGCTGGGCGACCTCACGTTCGGCGTCGACAACACGTTCGCGTCGCGCGTGGTGGACGAGGGCGTCGTCGCCAAGTCGTCGAACCCTGACGCCTTCGAGGGCGCCCTGGTGCCGGTCGACTACGGCGACGTCTGCATCAACGTCGACCACACGTGGTTCGCGTCGCACGACCTCGCGGAGCCCGTGACCCTCGAGGACCTGGCCAAGCCCGAGTACAAGGACCTGCTCGTGGTCCCCAGCGCGGTCACGTCGTCCCCGGGCCTGGCGTTCCTGCTGGCCACGATCGGCGCGTTCGGCGACGACGGCTGGCAGGCCTACTGGACCGCCCTGAAGGCCAACGGCCTCAAGGTGGCGGAGGGCTGGTCCGACGCCTACTTCACGGACTTCTCGGGCGGCGGCGCCAACGGCCCGCGCCCGATCGTCCTGTCCTACGCGTCCTCCCCGCCGGAGACCGTGCCCGAGGGCGGCACCGAGCCCACCACCGGCGCGCTGCTGGACACCTGCTTCCGGCAGACGGAGTACGCGGGCGTGCTGACCGGCGCCGCGAATCCGGAGGGCGCGCAGAAGCTGCTCGACTTCCTGCTCTCCGACGAGGTCCAGGACGACATCCCCGGGTCCATGTACATGTACCCGGTGAGCTCGACGGCGACCCTGCCCGACAACTGGGCGTCCTTCGCCCCGCTGGCGACGAACCCGTTCGAGGTCGCTCCCGACGACATCACGAAGAACCGCGAGGCGTGGCTGACCCAGTGGTCGGACACGGTGATCGGCTGATCATGTCCGTCTCGACGCTCGCCCGACCCGACGCCCCGCCTGCGGTGGGGTCCGGTCGGGCGCGCGTCGTCGCGTTCTGGTCGGTGGCCGTCGCGGTCCCGCTGCTGTTCCTCGGGCTGTTCTTCGCGTGGCCGGTCGCGGTGATGATCTCGAAAGGGTTCGTCGTCGACGGGCACGTGGACCTCAGCGGCTTCGCCGAGGTGTTCTCGCGGCCCCGGACCTGGCGCATCGTCGGGCTGACGGTCGCGCAGGCCACGCTCGGGACCGTGCTGTCGGTCGGGCTCGGCGTGCCCGGCGCGTACGTGCTCTACCGGCACTCGTTCCGGGGCAGGGCCGTCGTGCGGGCGCTGGTCACGGTGCCGTTCGTGCTCCCGACGGTCGTCGTCGGCGTCGCGTTCAGGTCGTTGCTGGTCAGCGGTGGCCCGCTGGGCTTCCTGCACCTCGACGGCACGTTCGCCGCGATCGTCGCCGCCCTGGTGTTCTTCAACTACGCGGTAGTCGTGCGGGCCGTCGGGGGTCTGTGGGAGCGGCTCGACCCGCGGGCGGAGCAGGCGGCGCGCGCGCTCGGAGCCTCGCCGTGGCGCGCGTTCCGGACCGTGACGCTCCCGGCGCTGACGCCCGCGATCGCGTCTGCCGCCTCGCTGACGTTCCTCTACTGCGCGACCGCGTTCGGCGCCGTCCTGGTGCTCGGCGGGCTGCGGTTCGGCACCATCGAGACCGAGATCTGGGTGCAGACGACGCAGTTCCTCGACCTCAAGGCGGCGGCTGTGCTGTCCGTGGTGCAGCTCGTCGTCGTCGCGGTGGTGCTGACCGTGGCCGGGCGGGCGCGCTCGCGGCGGGAGCGGGCGCTCTCGTTGAGCAGCGGCGCGGACACGGTCCGCCCCCTGCGCCTGCGCCGGCCCGCCGGCATGCCCCCCGGCGACGGGCACGCGCTCACCCTCGTCGCCACGCTGGTGACCGCCTGCGTCGTGGCGTTGCTGGCGCTGCCGCTGGTCAACCTCGTGGTCCGCTCGCTGCAGACGCGCGACGGCGTCGGGCTCGACAACTACACGGCCCTCGGCACCACGGGCGGTGCGCTGACCGTGACCGTCTGGCAGGCCACGCTCAACTCCCTGCGGGTCGCCCTCGACGCGACCGTGCTCGCGCTCGTCGTCGGCGGGCTGGTGGCCCTCGTCGTGTCCCGACGCCCCCGGCGGCCGGTCGGGCGGCGCGCCGTGGTCGGGCTCGACGCCCTGTTCATGCTGCCGCTCGGCGTGTCGGCCGTGACCGTCGGGTTCGGGTTCCTGCTGTCGATGCACCACCCGTTCGGGCTGCCGGTCGACCTGCGGACCAGCCCGGTGCTCGTGCCGATCGCGCAGGCGGTCGTCGCCGTCCCGCTGGTCGTGCGGACCGTGCTGCCGGTGCTGCGGGCCATCGACCCCCGCATGCGGGAGGCGGCCGCGACGCTGGGCGCCGGGCCAGGCCGCGTGCTGCGCACGGTCGACCTCTCCATCGCCACGCGGTCTCTGGGCCTCGCCGTCGGGTTCGCGTTCGCCGCGTCGCTGGGGGAGTTCGGGGCCACGTCCTTCCTGGCCCGGCCGGACCGGCCCACCCTGCCGGTCGTGATCTTCCGGCTCATCGGGAGGCCGGGCGCGGAGTCCTACGGCATGGCGCTCGCCGCGTCGGTGGTGCTCGCGGTGCTGACCGGTGGCATCGTCGCGGCCTGCGAACGACTGCGCGCCCCCGGCGCGGGAGGTGAGTGGTGAAGGGTCTGTCGCTCCGCGACGTCGTCGTCCGGTACGCCACGGGCACGGCCGTCGACGGCGTCTCGCTCGACGTGGCGCCGGGATCCGTCGTCGCACTGCTCGGTCCGTCCGGGTGCGGGAAGTCGTCGCTGCTGCGCGCGGTCGCCGGCCTCGAGCCGCTCGCCGGCGGGTCCGTGTCCTGGGACGGCGTCTCCCTGGCGGGGGTGCCCGTGCACCGGCGCGGGTTCGGGCTGATGTTCCAGGACGGGCAGCTGTTCGCCCACCGGTCCGTCGGCGGGAACGTCGGGTACGGGCTTCCGCGGGGGTCGTCTGTCACCTCGCTGCTCGAGCTCGTCGGCCTGGCCGGCTACGAGGACCGTGCGGTCGCGACGCTGTCTGGCGGCGAGCGCCAGCGGGTCGCCCTGGCCCGCGCGCTGGCGCCGGAACCGCGTCTGCTGCTTCTCGACGAGCCCCTCTCCGCCCTCGACCGCGCCCTGCGCGAGCGCCTCGCCGTCGACCTGCGCGCCGCCCTCGTCGCCACCGGCACCACCGCCGTGTTCGTCACGCACGACCAGGACGAGGCCTTCGCCGTCGCCGACCTCGTCGCGGTCATGGCCGCCGGGCGGCTGCTGCAGGTCGACGAGCCCGCCTCGTTGTGGACGCGGCCCGCCACCCGCGAGGTCGCGTCGTTCCTCGGCTACGAGGCGTTCGTGCCGCTCGACAGTCCGGCGGCGGCCCCGCTGCGCGACGCGCTCGACGTCGCCCCGTCGGCGGCGACGCTGGCGCTGGCCGAGGGCGCGTTCGTCGTCGACCGGGCCGGCGTCGCGAAGGGCACGGTCCGGGGGATCTCGTCTCGGCGCGGGCGGTCCGAGGTCCGGGTCGAGGTCGACGGGATCGGCGTCGTCACCGCGCTCGGGCCCGTGGGCGGGCGGTGGTCCGTCGGCGACGTCGTGGTCCTCGGGGTCGAGCCCGACGCGCTCGCGGTGCTGCCGCTCGAGTGATCGCGCGCGCGGCCCGGCCGGGCTACGGTCAGAAGATCCGCTGGGCTGGTCGAGTACCGAGGTGATGGCGATGACGCTGGAGCTCCGACAGATCGTGTCGATCGACATCGCCGCCCCGCTGGGCACCGTCTGGAAGCACCTGCGCGAGCCCGACCTGGTGCACCGCTGGTTCGGGTGGGACTACGACGGGCTGAACGCCGAGATCCAGCAGATCTTCGTCGCCGGACCCACCGAGCGGCAGGACGTCGTCGGCGACGAGAGCATCCACGAGCTCCACTGGCCGCACCACGACACGCTCACCCTGCGCTCCGCCGTGCACGAGCCCCACCACACGCACCTGACCATCACCCGGCGCAGCCACGAGGGGACGTCGTCGTTCGACGGCATCCGCGACGAGGTCGACGAGGGCTGGATCGCGTTCGCCCACCAGCTGCGCTTCGCGGTCACCGTGCACCCGGACCAGGAACGCCGCACGCTCAGCAGCTTCGGCCTGCCCGCCGGGGAGCGCGACGACCGCCTGCTCGACCGCGCGGGGCTCGTGGGCGTTCGTGGGGTACCCGTCGGCGGCCACGTGCAGGCCCGTCGGCCCGACGGCACCCTGCTGGGCGGCACGCTCGACTACGTGACGCCGCTGCAGATCGGGTTGCGGCTGCACGGGATCTCCGAGATGTACCTCGTGCTCATGGAGACGCCCGCGGCCCACACCCCGCCGCACGGCACCGTCGACGCGATCCTGTCCACGTACGGCCTGGACGACGTCACGTTCGGGCAGGTGCAGGAGCGGTGGGGCCGCTGGTGGTCGCAGGCGATCCCGCACGGCGTGCACGTCAGCTCAGCTTGAGCTGCCACTCCCCGGCGCCGCCCGCGGGCCGGAACCCGAGCGCCACGTTGATCGCGAGCATGTAGGAGTTCTCCTCGGCGTTCCACGTGCCGATGCGTCGCACGCTCGGCCGCTCGGCGGCGAGCCGCTGCAGGTTCGCCGTCTTGACCAGCATCCCGAGCCGCCTGCCGCGGTGCTCCTTGATCACCAGCGTGTCGTGCTGGTGCACGAACTCGTCGGTGCTGGATACCGCCATGAAGGCCGTGAACGCGGCGAGCGTGTGGGTGGGCAGGTGCTCGGCCGCCAGCACCAGCAGCTCGATCCCGCGTTCCTCGAACTGCTTCTCGGTGGTGCGGATCCGCTCCGCGTCCCAGACGTCCTCCTCGAGGTCGAGGCCACCCAGCGGGACGTCGGTGCTCATCCGCGTGTTGAGCACGGCGAACTCGTCGACCCACTCCTCCGGCGCCGCGCCGCGCCAGCTCACGATCCCGTAGTCCGGCCCGGCCTTCGCCTCGGCCTGCGCGCGGTGCTCGGCGACGAACGCCGGGTCGAACGGCAGGTCGAACTGCGAGTACCGCGCGACCTGCTCCAGCGCGAAGCCGTGCTCCAGGGCGAACCGGGTTCCCGCGTCGGTCGTCGACACGCGTCCGGAGCCCGTCGTGGCGGCCAGCGTGTCGGGGCCGTCCGGCGGCTCGACCCGCTGGTCGGTCGACATCGTCAGGTTGGTCCGGCCGTCCGCGCGGACCGTTGCCACCGCCGCGTCGAACAGGGCCGTGCCGATGCCCTGACCGCGGTGTCCGGGCCGGACGCCGAAGTCGACGTGCGCGGTGTGGGTGTTGTCCTGCAGCGGCATGTTCACCAGGGCGTACCCGAGAACTCGGTCGGGGTCTGGGGTGTCGGCATCGTCGTCGCGAACGGCGACCCACCGAGGCTTGCGGTCGTAGCGCTGGTCGTGCATCGACCCGAGGACCTCCCGCGCGGTGCGTTCGAAGTCCCGGTTGCCCCATGCGTCGAGCAGGACCTCGTTCATCGCTGTCGTGAAGCCGTGCAGCAACCACGCCTCGGGGGCGTCGATGGTGTCGGAGACCGGCACCTCACGGATCGACCACGTCGTCATGGCTCCCACCATCCGCCGGTGTCCGGCGCGGCGCGAGCCCTTTTCGTCCCTCGCTACGCTCGCGGCATGGTGTGGCTCGAGATCGTCGGATGGGTCGGCTCGCTGCTGGTCATCGTCTCGCTCACGCAGGCCAGGGTGCTGCGCTTCCGCGTGCTGAACCTGGCCGGGGCCCTGATAGCCACGGTCTACAACACGATCGTCGGCATCTGGCCGTTCGCCGTCATGAACGGCGTCATCGCCGTGATCGACGTCTACTGGCTGGCCCGGCTGCAGCGTGAGCGGCACGACGAGCAGGTCTACGGCGTCCTCGAGGTGCCGTCCGACGACGCCGTCCTGCGTCACCTCCTCGACGAGCACGCCACCGACATCGCCCGCTTCCACCCGACGTTCGCCGCCACCGACGCCGCACCGTCGGCCGCGTTCGTGGTCGTCCGCGGCGACGAGCTCGTCGGCGCCGTCGTCGTCCGGTCTGCCGGCTCCGGGGTCGGCCGCGTCGACCTCGACTACGTGACCCCGCGGTACCGAGACTTCACGCCTGGCGAGTTCGTGTACCGGGACAGCGGCGTGTTCGCGGCGCACGGCTTCCGCCGGCTCGTGATCGGCGGCCGGGGTGCGGCCGAGTCGCGGGCCTACCTGACCCGGGTCGGCTTCCACGAGACCGCCGACGGCTGGGAGCGCGAGGTCGCCGCGGCGGCGTGACGCACACGCCGCTCGACCCCCACACCTCCTCCGACCGCCCGCCTCCCGCGTCAGATCCGCGTCGCCGCTAGCATGAGTTCGGACGCCCGAACTTTGCGGAGGTGAGCATGCACGACAGCGCGACCGACAGCGCGGTCCTCCCGGCGCCCGCGCCGAGCCCGCCGCGCATCCGTCGCGCCCCGCTGCTCCTCGGCCCGGCGTTCGTCGCGGCGATCGCGTACGTCGACCCCGGCAACGTCGCCGCCAACCTCACCGCCGGCGCCCGCTACGGCTACCTGCTGCTCTGGGTGCTCGTCGTCGCCAACGCCATGGCGGTCCTGGTCCAGTACCAGTCGGCCAAGCTCGGGCTGGTCACAGGCGAGTCTCTGCCGGGGGTGCTCGGACGGCGGATGAGCCGCGGTCCGCGGATCGCGTTCTGGGCGCAGGCGGAGCTCGTCGCGGCGGCCACCGACATCGCGGAGGTCGTCGGCGGGGCCATCGCGCTCCAGTTGCTGTTCGGCGTGCCGCTGCCGGTCGGTGGGCTCATCGTCGGCGTCGTCTCGATCCTGCTGCTGGCCACCCAGAACCGGTACGGGCAGCGCCGGTTCGAGTACGTCATCGTCGGCCTGCTGGCGATCATCAGCATCGGGTTCCTGGCCGGCCTGTTCGTCTCCCCGCCGTCGGCGGCCGGCATCCTGTCGGGCCTGGTCCCTCGTTTCGAGGGCACCGACTCCGTGCTGCTCGCGGCCTCGATGCTCGGCGCCACCGTGATGCCGCACGCGATCTACGTGCACTCGGCGCTGGTCCGGGACCGGCACGGCCGGGCTTCCGGCGCCACGCTCACCAAGATGCTGCGGGCGACTCGCTGGGACGTCGGTTCGGCGCTCGCGGTCGCGGGCGTCGTCAACATCGGCCTGCTGCTGCTGGCGGCATCGGGCCTGCGCGGCGTGCCGGGCACCGACTCGATCCCCGGCGCCTACGACGCGATCGTCGCCGCGCTCGGCATCGGCATCGGCATCGCGTTCGCCGTCGGGCTGCTCGCGTCGGGTCTCGCGTCCACCTCGGTCGGCGCGTACGCGGGCGCCACGATCATGGAGGGCCTGATCCATCGGCGGATCCCGCTGCTCGTCCGCCGCGTGGTCACGCTGATCCCCGCGATCGTCCTGCTGGCCGTCGGCGCCGACGCCACCTGGACCCTCGTGCTCTCGCAGGTGGTGCTGAGCTTCGGCATCCCGTTCGCGGTCATCCCCCTGGTCGCCCTCACCCGCTCCCGCGCAGTCATGGGCCCCCACCGCAACGGCCCCTGGCTCCACGCGACCCTCCTGCTGGTGGTCACGCTGGTGATCGCCCTGAACCTGACCCTGCTGACGCTCCTCCTCTGGGGCTGACGGCCCGGAGCGATGTCGCCTCGCTCGCGGCCGCGCCGAGTTCGCGGGTTGCCGACGAAGTCGTGAGTTGCAACCCGCGATTTCGTCGCAAACTCACGATCTCGCGGGGCGGGAAGTCATCAGCTCGCGACGAGGTCGGAGGTGGCGCGCTGCGTCGGCGGGCAGCAGCGGGAGGATGCGGCGGGTCAACACGGTGCCGGCCAGGTCTTCCTTCGTCACCCGCAGGATCCTGCACCCGGTTTCGAGCACCGCATCGTGCCGGCGCTTCTCCTGCATGAAGCGCTCCGTCTCCTATCCCGCGTACTTCGGTCGACCGTCGTACTCCAGGACGAGCTGCCACTCCTCCCAGCCGAGGTCGGCCCAGAAGGTCCCGAGTCGCGTCTCGATCGGGACCTGCGTGCGGGGCACGGGCAACCCGTCGCGGAGCACCACGAATCGAGCCGCTGACTCGCCGGGCGACTCCGCGCCGTCATCTGCGAGCTCCATGATCGTGCGGGCGCGAACGCTGCCGCGTCGGCCGGCCCGAGCGGCGAGCAGGCGGCTCACCACGTCGGGATCCATCCGGAGGCGAGCAGCGGCGTCAGCCACGACGAGGCCTTGGAGCGGGGGCAGCGTGGTGACGCAGTCGATGACCGTTCGCTCGAGCGACGTCACGGGCATCCCCCGGATGACGGTCCGCTCGTCGTCGGAAGGAGCACCCCAGTGCCGCGTCACGAGTGGGTCGGAGTCCGAGCTAGCGCGGTGCTCGTGGAGCACGTGTGTCGTCTCCGGGGAGCGCCAGAGCGGCAGGCCCCACAACAGTGCGGCCGACTCGTGGCTGAACCAGTGGCGTGCTCGGAGGCGTCGATGGACGCCCGCGATCCGCCCGAGTGCGACTGTCCGCCGGCGACCGGTCCCCGCCGAGGCGCTCGTCGGCAGGTAGATGCCGCGCCCGATCCGCTCCCAGTCGCCAGACCGGACTCGATCGCGGACGATCTCCTCGGGGACCTCACGCGCGAGCCGCACGGTTGGGAGCGGCTCCTGCCGTGCTGGTTCCACGCTGCCAGGACGCATCGACATGGCTCCAACATCCGCCAACGGGTGGCGCGTGGGAGTTCAGCCCTTCGGACTCATGAACCGGGCGCGATGTGTGCGGGGCTGTGGTCGGGTCCGTGCATCGCGACGAGGTCGCGGGTTTGCGATGAGTTCGCGGGTGGCAACCGACGAGTTCGTCGCGAACCCGCGAACTGGCGGCTGGTCGGTGGGTCAGGCGCCTTCCAGGGCTGCGAGGCGGGACTCCAGGTGGGTGCGTTCCGTGGGGTTCGTCACCAGGGTGAGGGCCGCGCGGTAGGCCGCGGCCGCTGCGTCGCGGTGGCCGGCGCGGGCCAGGAGCTCGGCGCGGACCGCGGGGACGCGGTGGTGGTGGGGGAGGGCGTCGTCCAGACCGTCGAGCAGGGCCAGGCCGTCCTCCGGGCCTGAGGCCTCCGCGACGGCGACCGCGCGCGCCAGGCGGACGACCGGGGAGCCGGTCAGCGCCTCGAGCTGGGCGTACAGGCCGGCGATCACGGTCCAGCGGGTCTCGGCGGCCGTGGGGGCGGTCGCGTGCTCGGCGGCGATGAGCGCCTGGAGTCGGTACTCCTGCGCCAGACGGGTCTGGTGGCCGGGGGCGGACGCGGGAGCGGCGGAGGACGAGAGGAGGGCGACGCCCTCGGCGATCTCGTTGCGGTGCCAGCGGGTGCGGTCCTGGTCGGGCAGCAGGACCAGGGCGCCGGTGGCGTCGAGGCGGGTGTCGCGGCGGGAGTGCTGCAGTAGCAGGAGGGCGAGCAGCGAGCGGACGACGGCGCGGTCCGGCAACAGGCCGTCGAGGACGCGGAGCAGCCGGATGGCCTCGTCGCCGAGGTCGACGCGCAACGGAGATTCGCCGACACCGGGGTGGTAGCCGGAGGTGAAGGCCAGGTAGACGACGGTCGCGACGACGTCGAGCCGCTCGTCCAGGTGGGCGGCGTCGGGGGTCGCGAACGGGATGCCGGAGGAGGCCAGGCGCTTCTTCGCTCGGGTCAGCCGGGCGGCCATGGTCGACTCCTGCACCAGCAGCAGGCGAGCGATCTCGGTGGTGGTGAGGCCGACGACGAACCGCAGGGTCAGCGCGACGCGGTCGTCGGGGGCGATCGCCGGGTGGCAGCAGGCGAAGATCAGCCGGAGCTGCTCGTCGGCCACGTGGGCGCCGGGGTCGACGACGGCCGCGGCGGCGGCGCGCATCTCGTCGTCGACCACCATCAACGGTTCCTTTCGTCGGACCACCGCCTCGGACCGGAGGCGGTCGAGCACGCGCCGCCGCGCGGCGGTGAGCAGCCACGCGCCGGTGTTCGTCGGCACCCCGTCCTCGGGCCAGTGCCGGGCGGCCGCCTCGAAGGCGTCGGAGACGGCGTCCTCGGCGAGGTCGGGCCGGGCGTACTGCCCGATGAGCAGGCCGATCAGCCGGGACCAGTGGGACCGCCAGGCGTCAGCGAGGGCGTCGTCGGAGGCGGAGGCGGGCGAGGTGGTGGCGGTCACGGGGCCGGCCGCACCTCGAACGTCCCGACGGCGGGCAGCGTGTCCAGCACCGCGTCGAGGTCCGACGCCTCGAGCACCCGGATCCCGGTCAGCTCCGACGCCGGCCCCTCGAACGTGCCGTCCCGCAGGGCGCGGTCCTGCACCGACGTCGCCGTGTCCACGGACCCCAGTGTGATGCCGCCCGCGGGCAGCGTCGCGGATCCGTAGGCGAGGACGACGAATCTCACGACGCCGTCAGCGCGCCGTCGCCGTCGACGGGGACGCCGTCGACGAACTCCACGGTCGGCCGGATCTCGACGGACTCGCCATTGAGGACGAGCGCGGACACCGCCTCGGTCAGGGCCTCCAGCGAGGTGCGGGCGACCAGGTAGAAGCCGGCCACCTGCTCGGCGGTCTCGGCGTAGGGGCCGTCGGTGACGACGACCCCGGCGCGGCCGTCGGACCGCAGCGAGCGCGCACGGACGGCCGCCCCGAGAGCCCGCGTCGCGACGATCTCCCACCCCCGGTCGGCGCACAGCTGCTGGAAGCCGCTGTGGGCAGCCCAGGCGCGCTCGCGCTCCTCGTGGGTCAGTGCGGCGTCCCGGGCGTCGTCCCGGTACAGCACCACGGTGAACTCGGCCATGTCAGCTCCTGCTGGTCGGAGGGGCGCCTGGTGCGTCCCGCTGCCCCGATGACGGGCGGATGGCGGACGGATCGACAGATCAGATCTGCGCGATCTCGCGGACCTCGATCGTGTACTCGGGGAGCAGCAGCGCGTGCTTCAGCACGGACTCGCGGTCGGGGGCGGTGACGAGGTAGAACCCGCCCAGTTGCTCGACCGTCTCCGCGAACGGTCCCTCAGTCACTGTCGAGTCGTCACCCGAGCGCCGCAGCGTCACCGCTGTGGCCACCGGCTGCAGCGCCTCGCTGGCCAGGAACGTGACGCCGAACTCGGCGGCACGGTCGGCGTAGTCGCCGTGCTCGCGGTAGTACTGGGCCTTCGTCGCCTCGTCGGCCGCCTCCCAGTACCCCTCGGTCGCGTACAGGAGCACGAGGAAGGTCGTCATGGCTCGTGCACCACGACGGGACGCAGCTCGGCGCCGCCACCGTCGGTGAGCAGCAGCTCGCCGGTGAGCCGGGCCAGACCCTGCACGTCGTCGGTCTCGATGACGTAGTAGCCGCCGAGGTGCTCCGCGAGCTCGACGAACGGCCCGTCGGTGACGGTCAGCGCGCCGCCCTCGGCGCGGACGGTCACGGAGCTCTTCGAGAATCCCAGCTCCTCGCCGCCGAGGATCTTGTACCCGCGATCGCCGCACGCGTCCGAGTACGCCCCGTGCTCGGCCATGATGCGGTCGCGGACCTCGGGCGACGCGCTCTCCCAGAACGCCTCGTCGCCCCACAGCAGAACCATCCACCGGTCGGTCATGTCGTCAGCTCCCTCGTCGGTCCCACCTTGCCCGTCGAGGTCAAGACGCGCGAGGGTTCCGGAAATCGACAGTCCCTTGACAGGCAAGTGTGCGCTTGCCTATAACGGAAGCGTGGCAGCCGACGTCTTCAAGGCCCTTGCCGACGCCACGCGCCGCGCGATCCTCGACGAGCTCCAAGACCGGGACGGGCAGTCGCTGTTCGAGCTGTGCACGCGGCTGACCATGCGGCACGGGCTCTCCTCGACGCGGCAGGCCGTCTCGCAGCACCTCGACGTCCTCGAGGAGGCCGGACTCGTGGTCGTCCGCCGCGAGGGTCGCTATAAGTTCCACCACCTCGACACCGGGCCGCTGCGGGAGATCACCACGCGGTGGCCGCTTCCCGACGAAGGAGAGTCCTCATGATCCGCATCACCGTGACCAGCGTGTTCGTCGACGACCAGAGCGCGGCGCTCGACTTCTACACCCGGGTGCTCGGGTTCGTCGTGAAGAACGACATCCCGCTCGGCGGCGAGGACCGCTGGCTCACCGTCGTCTCGCCGGCGGCCCCCGACGGCGTCGAGCTGCTGCTGGAGCCCAGCGGACACCCGGCGGTCGGCCCGTACAAGGCCGCGCTCGTGGAGGACGGCATCCCGGCCACGTCCTTCGGCGTCGACGACATCCAGGCCGAGTTCGAGCGGCTGACCGCGCTCGGCGTGCGGTTCGTGCAGCCGCCGACGGACATGGGGCCGGTGGTCGTCGCGACGCTCGACGACACCTGCGGCAACCTCATCCAGCTCGCGCAGATGACCTCCGCCTCCTGATCGACAGGCCGCCGCCCAAGTGTTTCGGTGGACCGATGAGGACTGCGGTGGTGACGGGCGGCGGGACGGGCATCGGGCGCGCGGTGGCGCGGAGGCTGGCTGCCGACGGTGACGACGTGGTCATCGTCGGCCGGCGGCGCGAGGTGCTCGAGGAGACGGCCGCGGGTGCCATGCGGGTGGAGGTCGCGGACCTCCGCGACCCGGCCGAGGTCGCCGCGCTCGCGTATCGGCTCGGGGCGGTCGACGTCGTGGTGCTCAACGCGGGCGGCTCGCTCGAGGCCCGGGACACGAGCCTGCAGGCGACGGCTGACTTGTGGACCGAGGAGTTCCGGCTCAACGTCCTCACGACGGTGCTGCTCGGCGAGGCATTGCTGCCCGCGATGCCGCGGCCCGGTGGCCGGATCGTCGCGATGAGCTCGGTGGCGGCCCTGCGCGGCGCCGGCTCGTACGGCGCGGCCAAGGCCGCGATCAACTCCTGGGTCACCGGGACCGCCGCGCGCGTGGCCGCCGACGGGATCACGGTGAACGCCGTCGCGCCCGGGTTCGTGCCCGCCACGGAGTTCTGGGGCGACCGGCTCGATGACGCGGAGTACCAGCGGCGGCTCGCACGCGTGCCGATGGGCCGGCCCGGGACCGTCGACGAGATCGCGGCGGCGGTCGCCTACCTCGCCTCTCCCGACGCGGGGTGGACCACCGGTCAGGTGCTCGGCGTGCACGGCGGGGCGGTGCTGGCGCGGCTCTGAGAACGCTGTATCGCTCGGGGTTGTCAAAGATCTATCGACGATATATCGTTACGTCGTCCGGTCGAGATCACGCGCCTCCCGGATCCGCAGGCGGCCACCTCGGCCCCGCGGCCCCCATCGTCAAGGAGACACCTCATGCGACACCCCCACCACTACTCCGACGGCCGTCCCACCGGCCCCCAGCTCGACACCGACCCGACCGCCCAGCGCGGTCGCGACCGTCGCCGTCGCGGCGACTTCCCCGAGGCCCCCTACGAGGAGGGCTTCGACCCCCGGCGCGGCGGCCCCCGCGGCGCCTACCCGCACGAGCACCACGAGCACCACGAGCACGGCGGACACCGCGGTTTCGGCCCCGGCGGTCCGCGCGGCTTCGGCGGCCCCGGCTTCGGCGGCGGTCCCGGTGGCCGCGGCCCCGGCCGGCGTGCCGGGCGCGGCGACATCCGCGCCGCGATCCTGCTGCTCCTCGCCGAGGAGCCGATGCACGGCTACCAGCTGATCCAGCAGATCGGCGAGCGGTCGGGCGGCACGTGGCGGCCCAGCCCGGGCGCCATCTACCCGGCGCTCAACCTGCTCGAGGACGAGGGCCTCATCGCCATCACCTCCGAGTCGGGCCGCAAGATGGCCACGCTCACCGAGGCCGGCGGCACCTACGTCACGCAGAACGCCGAGCAGCTGGGCACCCCGTGGGAGGACGCCGCGAGCCGGCCGACCTCGCCCGGCCGTGCCCTGCGCGGCGCCCTCGAGGCGCTCGCCGCGGCCGCCCACCAGGTGGCCCGCACCGGCACCGACGCCCAGGCCACCAAGGCGCTCGAGGTCCTCGACCGCGCACGCCGGGACCTGTACCTGGTCCTGGCCGGCGAGCCGACGTCGGTCGCGGACCCCTCCCCGGAGGCCTGACCTCCGACTCCGCGAGGCGTCCGCACTCGACTGGGTCCCTACCCTCGCGAGTGCGGACGTCGCGCACGGATGTCCCGCAACGTCCGCACTCAGTTGGGTTTCGGCCCGCACGAGTGCGGACGTTGCTCGTCTCCACCGCCCCCGGCCAGCTCCCGGCGCATGACGAGATCGGGCTACACCGGCATCGCGAACCGCGCGTGCACGCCCGGCGAGTACAGCACCGAGTCCGGCGGCCGGTCGGCGACGCCCGGCAGGCCGCCGGCCGCGACCAGCTCGTCGTCGAGCGACACCAGCGACGCCCGCCGCAGCGGCCACGGCTCGTGCTCGTTGGGTACGAACCGGGTCCGGCCGCCCAGCACGGTGTGCATGCCCCAGCGGGCGGTGAGGAAGTCGGCGAGCGGGTCGTCGGCCACCGCCTCGCGCGAGGGCCGGACCACGATGCGCGACGACGGGCGGGTGCCGGTGAGCCGGGTCGAGCGGTAGTCGATCGCGTCTCCCGTCCGCCGGATCGACATTCGCGCCCACTGGTACGGCACGTTCATCGCAACACGAGCGCCGAGCACCGTGAGCGCCCGCGACGCCTCGAGCGACCGGAACAGGACCCCGCGGCGTCCGTCGTCGTCGACCGTGTAGAGCCGCACATTGATCTCGGGGAAGTCGCCGATGTACGGCAGCGGCGGCCCCGGGATCAGGGTGAACCGCTCCATCCGGAACGCGATCAGGCCGACCCACGACGAGCCGTCGAACTCGTCGGGCCGCGTGCCGGGAGGCAGCAGCGGCGCGACCTCGTCGGCACCCACCCGCCAGTGCAGGAAGCTGACCCGCACCCAGTCCTGCGACAGGATCACGCGCCCGGCGAGCGGCGGCGCGGTCGGGCTGATGGGGTCCACGGAGCCACGGTAGGTGCGGTCACCTCAGCCCGCTGCCCCGCGAGCTTGCGCGGCCGCATGCGCGAGTTCGTGAGTTTGCGACGAAGTCGTGAGTTGCAACTCACGACTTCGTCCGCAACTCACGAACTCGCGGAACCTCCGAGCCGACGACGGGCGTGCGCCGCCAGCAGGCTCAGGTCGCCGGGATCGTCGCCGTGTCGATGACGAACCGGTAGCGGACGTCGCTGTTCACCACGCGGTCGTAAGCCTTGTCGACGTCGTCGGCGGTGATGGTCTCGATGAGCGACCCGATCCCGTGGGACGCGCAGAAGTCGAGCATCTCCTGCGTCTCGCGGATGCCGCCGATGTTGGAGCCGGACAGGTTGCGACGAGCCCCGGTCAGGGAGAACACGCGGAACGACTGCTTGTTCTCGGGCAGCCCGACGAACACGAGCGACCCCTCGAACCGGAGCAGCGAGAGGTAGGCGTCGACGTCGATGTCCGCACCGACCGTGCTGATGATGAGGTCGAACGACCGGCGCAGGTCGCGGAAGGTCTGCTTGTCGCTCGTCGCGTAGTAGTGGTCGGCGCCGAGCGCGAGGCCGTCGGCCTGCTTGGACAGGGACTGGCTGAGCACGGTGACCTCGGCGCCGAGCGCGTGCGCGAGCTGCACGCCCATGTGGCCGAGGCCGCCCATGCCGACGATGGCCACCTTCGACCCCGGGCCGGCGCCCCAGTGCTTGAGCGGCGAGTACAGCGTGATGCCGGCGCAGAGCAGGGGCGCGGCGACGTCCAGCGAGATCCCTTCCGGGATGCGCAGCGCGTAGCTCTCGTCGACCACGATCTGCGTCGAGTAGCCGCCGTAGGTGGGCGTGCCGTCGTAGGCCTTGGAGTTGTAGGTGCCGACGTTGCCCTTCAGGCAGAACTGCTCCTCGCCGGCCAGGCACATCTCGCACTCGCGGCAGGAGTCGACGAAGCAGCCGACGCCGGCCCGGTCGCCCACGGCGTGCTTGGTGACGCCGGACCCGACCGCCGAGATGACGCCCGCGATCTCGTGCCCCGGGACCATCGGGAAGGTGGCCTTGCCCCACTCCTCGCGCGCCTGGTGGATGTCTGAGTGGCAGATGCCGGCGTAGGCGATGTCGATGAGGACGTCGTGCTCACCCAGCTCGCGGCGCTCGATCGTGCCGCGCTCGAACGGGGCGCCGGCGGACGGGGTGAGCAGGGCGGGGACGGTCAGGGACACAGCAAGCTCCTTCACGACGTACGGGTGGCTGGTCCCATCATGCGTCAGAGGCGATCCAGCTGCGTGTCAGTGTCTGCACCGCGGACCCGTCGAGGTCGGCGAGCTTGGTCCCGACGAAGGTCCGGGCGCCGGGGGACGTCTGCACGCGGACCGGCGGGTCCTCGTCCATGAGGAGCTCGACCAGCAGCGCGGCGACGTCGTCGGCCGCCTGGGCGTGGGCGAACGCACCGGCGGTTCGTTCGAGGTAGGCGGCGAGCAGCGACCCGTAGACGTCGTCGCCCGCCGACGGCCGCCCGACGTTGGCGACGAACTCGCTGGCCACGGCCCCGGGCTCGACGATGACGACGGACACGCCGACGGCCGCGGCCACCGGCGCGAGGCTCTCGAGGAACCCCTCGACCGCGAACTTGGCCGCGCAGTAGGCGTCGTTGAACGGCTGGCCGACGACGCCGCCAACGCTCGAGATCGTCAGCAGCCGACCGCCGGACGCGCGCAGGTGCGGCAGGGCCGCCTGCGTGAGCGCGACGACCCCGAAGTAGTTGAGCTCCATGCACGAACGGAACGCGTCCATGCCGAGGGTCTCGGCGGTGCCCACCTGCCCGGCGCCGGCGTTGTTGACGACCGCGTCGAGGGAGCCGTGGTCGGCGACGACGGCCGCCACGACGGCATCGACCGCCTCGTGGTCGGTCACGTCGAGCTGCCGGACGTCGAGCGGGAAACCGGCTCCGCGCTCGCGCAGGGCGCCGGCCTTCGACAGGTCCCGCATGGTCGCGACGGTGGTCCACCCCGCGTCCGCCGCGGCGAGCGCGGTCTCGAGGCCGATGCCGGTCGACGTGCCGGTGATGAGGACGGTGGGCATGAGGACCTCCGGGGACGACGAGGGCGGGCGGATCCATGATCCGCCCGCCCGTGCCCGTGCGCTCAGGCGTCCTGCGCGAGCCCGACCGTGTGGCCGTCGGCGTCCTTGAGGGTCGCGACGATGCGTCCGCCGCCCACGGGCGTCGCGTCCTGGATCACGGTGGCGCCCGCCGCGACGAGCGCGTCCCGCCTCGCCTCGAGGTCGGAGACGTGCCAGTAGTAGACCGGTCCGGCGCTCACGTCGCCGTTCGGGTTCAGCCCGAAGTGCTGCCCGGCGACGTCGAAGCCGACGTAGTACGGCGCGTCGTGCGCCGGCGCGACGCCCAGCAGCTCGGTGTAGAACGCCTTCGACGCGGCGAGGTCGCTCACCGGGACGACGATGGTCTTGATGCCTTCGGTCATGGTCCTGCTCCTTCTGCTCGTGGGCCCCCAGAGGCCGCTCTCACGCTACTGACGGACCGGGCGGGTGCAACGTGACGGCAGCGCAGCGGAGCTATCCGTCGAGCGGGCGCCGCCCGGCGTACAGCAGGTGGCCGGCGGTGCCGAGCACGCTCGGGTCCGTCGCGAGTGCCACGAGCCGGTCGAGCAGGCGCAGGTACGTCGTCGGCTGCTCGACGCGCAGGGCCTCGAACCCGTCCTCGACGCCGGTGAGGAAACCGTGGGTCGACGCCAGGAGCACCGTGTCGAACCCGTGCGACTCGAAGAACGGCGCCACGGCGGACGGCTCGACGCCGTAGACGTGCGTGAACCGCCCGGGCACGGCGTTCTCGAAGATCCCGTCGTCGAGCAGCCGGTCCAGGAACGCGGGGTCCTCGAGCTGCCAGCGCTCGTCGGCCAGCGCCAGCAGCCGGCGCAGCGAGGTGTAGCGCGGCATGAGCGCGACGGCGGCGAGGCCACCGGGGCGGGTCACGCGTGCGAGCTCCTTCGCCGCCTGCGAACGGTCGGCGGCGGTAGTCAGGTGGTACATCGGCCCGAGCGACAGGACGGCGTCGAACGTGTGGTCGGCCCAGCGCGAGAGGTCGCGGGCGTCGATCTCGACCACCTCGCGGACCGTGCCCGCCGGGAGCGACGACGCGGCGATCTCGAGCAGCTCGGGGGAGAGGTCGGCCAGCGTGACGTCCCAGCCGAGCTCGGCCAGCCACACGGAGTACGGCCCCGTGCCGCCGCCCAGGTCGAGCGCGCGCCCGGGCGTGCCCAGGTGGGGCTCGAGCAGGCGGGTGGTCAGCACGCGTTCGAGGAGCCCCTCCGCGGAGAGCAGCCGGTCGCGCTCGTGGATGCGCCGGTCGGCGTAGTACGCCCGGACCGCCTCGACGTCCATCAGGGCCGCTTCGCAAGCGCCAGCACGCCCCATCCGAGGTACGGCCGCTGGTAGGTCACGTACCGCAGGGGCCCGGTCGCCAGCTCCTCGCGGAACGCCGGCGCCAGGGGGTCGTCGGGGTGCTCGTCGAGGAACCGCCGCACGTTGAGCCACTGCGCGGCGACGTACCGGTCCCAGCTGGCCTCGTCGGCAAGCACCATCTCGACCAGGTCCCAGCCGGCGTCGTGCACCTGCGAGACCAGCCCCGGCAGCGTGAGGAAGTCGCCGACCGACCAGGCCTCCTCCGGCGGCTCGGCGCGCCAGAACGGCTCGCCGACGAGCGCGATCCCGCCGGGCTTCAGCGACCGCTCCAGCAGGGCCAGGGTGCCGACGACGCCGCCCCCGATCCACGTCGCGCCGACGCAGGACGCGACGTCGACCCTCGCTGAGGACACGTAGTCCGACGCGTCCGACTCGATGAACGAGACGTCGACGCCGAGGGCGGCCGCCCGCGCACGAGCCGCCTCGACGAACGGCGGGTTGAGGTCGACCCCTGTGCCGACGATGCCGTGGTCCCGCGCCCAGGTGCACAGCAGCTCGCCCTTCCCGCACGCGAGGTCGAGCACTGTGGYGCCCGGTTCGAGGTGCAGCGCGCGGCCCAGGGTCGCCAGCTGCTCGTCGGTGAACGGGTCGAGGATCCGGTGCGAGCTCTCGCGGATCGTGTGGTGACGGAGGGCGTCGGTCATGGCCCGGACGCTACGACCGGCCGGTGCCGCGGGCGAGACCATTACTCGGATGACCCGGGCAAGTGCCACAGTGGCAGGCATGTCCGCACGCAGACGGCTGGTCCCGGCGCTCGTCTATGCCGCGCTCGCCGCTGCCATCATCAGCTCGCTCGGCCTGCTGCTGGTCCCCACGATCGCGGCCGCGTTCGGCATCTCCGTGAGCACGGCGCAGTGGACCCTGACCCTCAACCTGCTGGTCGGCGCCATCGCGACGCCGGTGCTGGGGCGGCTGAGCGACGGACCCCACAAGAAGCGCATCCTGCTGGTCACGCTCGTGGTGATCCTGGTCGCTTCCGTGCTGGCCGCGACGGCGCCGACGTTCGGCGTGCTGCTTGCCGGCCGCGCGCTGCAGGGCCTCTCGTTCGCGATCACGCCGATGACGATCGCGCTGGCCCGGCGCTACTCGCCGCCCGAGAAGGTGCAGGCGGGGATCGCCTCGCTGTCCGTCACCGTGGCTACGGGGATCGGCCTGGGCTACCCGCTGACGGGGATCATCGCCGACTCGTTCGACTGGCGCTGGGCGTTCTGGTTCGCCGCGGCGTTCGTCGTCTCGGCCATCGTCGTCGTGGTGCTCGTCGTGCCCGCCGGTCCCGACGACCGCGGCCTGCGGCAGAGGTTCGACACCCTGGGCGCGGCGCTGCTGGGCGTGGGACTGGCGTCGCTGCTGCTGGGCATCAGCGAGGGACCGAACTGGGGCTGGGGGTCGGCGACGACGCTCACGGTCCTCGTCGGTGCCGTCGTCGTGCTCGCCGTCTGGGTGTGGCGGGAGGTCTCGACCGACCACCCGCTCATCCGGCTCGACCTGCTGCGCCGGTCCGACGTGCTGCTGGCCAATGCGACCGCACTGAGCATCGGCATGGCGATGTACATCGGCGTCTCGGTGATCAGCCTCGTCGCGCAGGCGCCGACGTCGACCGGCTACGGGGTCGGGCTGCCGCTGTTCTGGGCGGGGTTCGTCATGCTGCCCATCTCCGTGGGCAGCCAGGCGGCCAGCCGCGTCGCCCGCGCGCAGGCGCACCGGCTCAGCTTCACGGTGCTGCTGCCCATCGGCGCGGCGTTCGTCACGGTCGCCAACCTGCTGCTGCTCGTCGCGCACGACCAGCTGTGGGAGCTGCTGCTCGGCATGCTGCTCGTCGGGATCGGCATCGGCACGACCTACGCAGCCATGCCGGGCCTGATCGCCCGCGGGGTGGTCGCGCAGGAGCTCGGCAGCGCCGTGTCGTTCAACCAGGTGCTGCGGACGGTCGGCGGGTCCGTGGGCGCGGCGGTCGCCGGGGCGGTCCTCGCCAGCCACCTGGGGCCGGACCTGCACCCGACCGCCGACGGGATCGAGCTGACGTTCGTCATCAGCACGATCGCGTGCGCGCTCGTGTTCCTCGGCCTGGCCACGCACGCCGTGCTGTCGATCCGGCGTGCGCGCCGCACGGCCGTGCACCTGGCGGACGTCGTCCACGAGATCCAGGAGCACGAGCCGCACGACGCGACGCCGGAGCAGGAGCGCGACGAAGTCTTCGACGCGCCCTGAGGGACTACCGGTCGCGGTAGCGGACCGCCTTCGCCAGCGCGGCGCGCATGCCATCGGCGTCGTAGGGCTGCACGTAGGCGGGCTGGTCGCGCTCGGCGCGCCAGCCCTCGGCCAGCTCACCGGCGTCCACGACGTCGAAGCCGAGCTGGTCGATCAGCGCGGAGACCTCCGCCTTCGCGTCGGCGGAGTCGCCCGCGATCGAGAGCGCGCGGCGGTTCGGCGTCCCCGCAGGCACGCCCGTCGAGCCGAGGTCGGTGGACGAGATGTTGTTGAACGCCTTCACCACGTGGGACTCGGGCAGGTGCCCCTGCAGCAGCCCGGAGACGGTGGTCGACTCGTTGTCGAGGACCTCGATCTGGCCGTCGCGCTGCGGGTAGTAGTTGTTGGTGTCGATCACGATCTTGCCGACGAGGGGCTGCACGGGGACGTCGGGCACGTTCTTGGTCGGGATGGTCACGACGACGATGTCGCCGGCCTCCGCCGCCTCGGCCGCGGTGGCCGCGCGCGCCCGGTCGCCCAGCTGCTGGACGAGGTCCGTGAGGGTCTCCGGTCCGCGGGAGTTGCTGACGACGACGTCGAAGCCGTGGTCGATCGCGAGCTGGGCCAGGGTGCCGCCGATGTGTCCGGCGCCGATGAATCCGATGGTGGTCATGGGCAGCGCAACCTCCGCATCGGTCGCGGTGTTCCCGCGTAGCCTCGGCGAGTGACCCGCTCCACACCGCACCCGTGGCACGGCTCGCCCGTCGTGGGCGCACCCACCGTCGTCGTCGGCGTGATCCCGGGTCAGAAGCCTGTCGTGGTGCAGCGCGCCGCCGCGCTCGCGGGCCCCCTGGGCGCCTCGCTGCTCTGCCTCTGGTCGGACCCGGCGCGCACCTTCGTCGCCGAGGAGCCGGACGGCACGCTGGTCACCACCCCGTTGGACCCGGACCACGCGGACAGCAGCGAAGGCGACGGCGTCGCGGAGCGCGCGCTGGCGGCCGAGCTCGAGCAGCACCTCGACGGCGTCGACGTGCCGTGGCGGTTCGTCTACACGGTGGGCGAGGCGTCGCGAGCCCTGGCCCGGGTCGCGCGGGAGTCGGGGGCGACCCTGATCGTGATCGGCAGCCGTCGCCCGGGGATCGGCGGCTGGATGAACCACCTCATCGGCGGCTCGACTGCCGGACACCTCGCGCACACACAGCCGCTCCCGGTCACCATCGTCCCCCAGACACCTCAGGAGCCGACAACGTGACCCGACCCGCCCACCTCGACCCGCGTCTCGTCGCGGTCGTCGCGGTCGGTGGTGCGGTCGGCACGACGGCGCGCTGGGCGCTGACGCAGGCGGTCGGGACCTCGAGCTCAGGGTGGCCCACCGCGACGTTCGTCGAGAACCTCCTCGGGTCCTTCCTCCTCGGTGCCCTGCTCGAGGCCCTGCTGCGGCGCGGCTCGGAGTCACCGCGAGGCCGGCTCGTGCGCCTCGGCGCGGGCACGGGCGTGCTCGGCGGGTTCACCACGTTCAGCAGTCTGGCGATCGAGATGGAGCGGCTGATCGCCGGCGGTCAGGTGACGATGTCGCTGCTCTACGGCGCCCTCAGCGTGATCCTCGGACTGGTGGCGTGCATCGGCGGGATCGCGCTGGCGGCCCGGCACCACCACTGGCGGCAGGCACGATGACCGTCCTGCTCGTCGCCGTGCTCGGCGGCATCGGTGCCGCCACCCGGTTCGTCGTGGACGGGTCCGTGCGCGGCCGGTGGACCCGGGTGTTCCCGCTGGCCACCCTCGTCGTCAACGTCTCCGGCTCCTTTCTCATCGGCCTGCTCAACGGCGCGCACCTCTACCACGGGCTCGGCCCCACCTGGCTGGCGGTCGCCGCCACCGGGTTCTGCGGCGGGTACACCACGTTCTCGACCGCCATGGTCGAGACCGTGCGCCTGATCCAGGCCGGGGAGCTGCGGAGGGCGACGGTGAACGCGGTGGGTTCGCTCGTGCTCTGCGTCGCGGCCGCGGCGCTGGGTGTCGCGCTGATGGCGATCTAGCCACCGGAGCACGATCGTGCTATTCATGATCCTGTGAGCAAGGGCGACGAGACGCGGCAGGCGGTGATCGACCAGGCGGTCGAGATCGCCGGCCGCCTGGGCGTCGCGGGCCTGACCATCGGCACGCTCGCCTCCGCGACGGGCATGTCGAAGAGCGGCCTGTACGCGCACTTCCGCTCCAAGGAGGCCCTCCAGCTCGCCGTCCTGGCGAGCGCGCGCGGGCACTTCGTGGACGAGGTGATCCGCCCCGCGCTCGCCGCTCCCCGCGGTGAGCAGCGGGTTCGCGTGCTGTTCGAGCGGTGGCTGGTGACGTCGACCGGTGGGTCGGCGGGCTGCCTGTTCGTCTCCGCGGCCACGGAGTTCGACGACCAGCCCGGCGCGGTCCGCGACCAGCTCGTGCGCGACCACTGGGACCTGCTCGACTCGCTCGCGCAGATGTACCGCTCCGGGGCCAAGGACGGCGCGTTCCGCGACGACCTGGCGCCCGAGCAGTTCGCCCACGACATGAACGGCCTCATGCTCGGCCACTTCCACGCGTGCCGGCTGCTGGACGACCCGGCCGCCGAGGCTCGCACCCGCTTCGCCTTCGAGCGGCTGATGCAGTCGCTCCTCGTCACCGACTGATTCCGGAGTTCTCGTCATGACCGCATCCTCAACCGAAAAAAGCACGACCGTTCGTACGCATTTGCCGCCGATCCCGGCGTGGATCCGGTCAACGGTGGGTGCCCTCGACCCGGTGGCGCCGGAGCTCGTCGCCCTCGGCGCGCTGCGGCTGTGGTGCCGGCCCGCCCGCGCGAAGCACCGGCAGGCGATCCCCGGCGGCACCGCGTTCCGCGTCGGCCCGATCGTGGGCCAGGTCTGGGGCGACGGCCCGGCCGTCTACCTCGTGCACGGGTGGGGCGGCCACCGCGGCCAGCTCGCGTCGCTCGTCGAGCCCTTGGTCGACGCCGGCCTGCGGGTCGTCGCCTACGACGCCCCCGCGCAGGGTTCGTCGGGGGCCGGGCAGCTCGGCCGTCGGCGCACGACGCTGCCCGAGATGATGTCGGCGCTCGACACCGTGATCGCCGCGCACGGCCCGGCGCACGCGGTGGTCGGGCACTCGATGGGTGCGGCGGCCGGCGCGCTGGCGGTGCTCGACGGCACGTCGACGGAGCGGCTCGTGCTGGTCACGCCGCTGGCCGACCCCAGCACCTACACCGTCGGCTTCGCGCACGCCCTGGGCTTCAGCGAGCAGACCCGGCACCGGTTCGTCGTGCGGATGGAGACGCTCGCGGGCCGCCGGCTGGCCGACCTCGACATACCCGTGCGTGCCGCGAACGCTGCGGGGGCGCTGCCTGCCGCCCTCATCCTGAGCGACCGCGACGACAAGGAGGCCGACCACGAGGACGGCGCCCGCATCGCCCGTGCCTGGCCCGGCGCGGAGCTGGTGCTCAGCGAGGGTCTCGGGCACCGGCGGATCCTGCGCGACGCGGAGACGATCAAGCGGATCGTGGCGTTCGCGTCGGACTAGTCGTCGGGCACGAGCAGGGCGCTGACCGGTGTCGGGCACGCGTCCCCCCGCCACGCCTCGAGGCCCTCGCGGACCGCGAAACCCGCGATGACCAGGGCCGCGACAGGGTCGGCCCATGCCCAGCCGAGGGCGCCGTTCAGTACCAGGCCGACGAGCAGCACCCCGGACAGGTAGGCGCAGATCAAGGTCTGCCTCGAGTCGGCCACGGCCGAGGAGGAGCCCAGCTCGCGACCGGTCCGGCGCTCGAACCACGAAAACACGGGCATGACCACCAGGCTCACGGCGGCGAGGGCGATGCCGACGGTCGAGGGCTCGGGCGACGACGCGCCGCCGAGCGTCCGCACCGAGTCGATGGTCACGACGAGGGCGAGCCCGAAGAACGACACGGCGATGAGGCGCAGGGCCGTCCGCTCGCGAGCCTCGGGGTCGGGCGCGGCGAACTGCCAGGCGACGGCCGCGGCGGACAGCACCTCGACCACCGAGTCGAGGCCGAAGGCGATGAGCGCCGAGGACGACGCCACCCGGCCGGCCGCGAGGGCGACGACCGCCTCGACCACGTTGTAGGCGATCGTCAGCGCGACGACCCACCGGATCCGACGCTGGAGGACCTCGCGCCGGGTCACGAGCACGTGCACCCGCCGGGTCCGCAGCACGTCGGGTCGACCGCGACGACGAGCCGCAGCAGGTCGTCGAGCGCCGGTGCGAGGTGGGTGTCGGCCAGGCGGTACCAGGTGCGCCGACCGTCGGGGATCGCCTCGACCAGGCCGCAGCCGCGCAGGCACGCCAGCTGGTTGGACATGACCTGCCGCGAGACGCCGAGCGCGTCAGCCAGGTCGGAGGGGTAGGCGGGAGCCTCGCGCAGCGCGAGCAGCACGCGCGTGCGGGTCTCGTCGGACAACGCGTGCCCGAGACGCGCGAGCGCGGCGGTGTGTGTCAGCGTGACGGTCTCCATGACCGCGATAGTACAGCGATCGCTGAACTCTGTATTTGCGTATCTACGCAATAATGGGCGAATGCTCCGCGCGCTGACCCACCCCGTCTACCGCCGGCTGTTCGCCGCGCAGGTGGTCGCGCTGACGGGGACGGGGCTGGCGACGGTCGCGCTCGGCCTGCTGGCCTACGACCTCGCGGGGGCCGACGCCGGCGCTGTGCTCGGGACCGCGTTCGCCCTCAAGATGCTCGCGTACGTGGTCGTCGCGCCGGTCGCGGCCGTCGTCGTGGCTCGCCTGCCGCGGCGCGCGGTGATGATCGGGTCGGACGTCCTGCGCCTGATCGTGGCGCTCGCGCTGCCGTCCGTCGGCGAGGTCTGGCAGGTGTTCGTCCTGATCTTCGTCCTCCAGGCGGCGTCGGCCACGTTCACGCCGACGTTCCAGTCGGTGATCCCACAGGTGCTTCCCGACGAGGACGACTACACCGCGGCGCTGTCGCTGTCCCGATTGGCGTACGACCTCGAGGCCGTCCTGTCGCCCGTGCTCGCGGCCGCGCTGCTGCTCGTCGTGCCGGCGGACGCGCTGTTCGTCGGGACCGCGGCTGGGTTCGCCGGGTCCGCGCTGCTGGTGAGCTCGGTACTGCTGCCGCGCGGTCCGGTGCCGTCGGCAGCGCCCTTCACGGCCCGGGTGCGCCGTGGGGCGGAGATCTTCGTGCGGACCCGGGCCCTGCGACCGGTCGTCGCGCTCAACCTCGTCGTCGCGGCCGCCGGGGCGCTCGTCCTGGTGCAGACCGTCGTGATCGTCCGCAGCGTGCTCGGGCTGGGCGACGGGGTGGTCGCGTTGGTGCTCGCCGCCAACGGACTCGGGTCGATGGCCGCCGCATTGACGCTCCCGCGTCTGCTCCGTCGGCTGCCGGAGCGCCGGGTCATGCTCGGCGGCGCTGTCGTGCTCTGCGTCGCGACCGCCGCGGTCCCGCTCGCGCTGCACCACCTCGAGGCCGTGTGCGTGCTGTGGGTGCTGGTCGGGCTCGGCTGGGCCGCCGTCGAGACGCCCGTCGGTCGCCTGATCCGTCGAGAGGTGCCGACCGACGACCTGCCCGCCGCGTTCGCCGCCCAGTTCTCCCTCTCGCACGCGTGCTGGCTGCTCACCTACCCGCTGGCGGGCTGGCTCGGCGCTGCCGGCCTCACGGTCGCGGCGGTGGTCCTCGCGGTCGTCGCGACGGCGGCCACGATCACCGCGACGGCGCTCTGGCCCGTCCGGGTGCTGAGCCTGCGATCATGACCTCGATGGTCACCACCCCCGCCGACGCCGACCTCGACCACGCGGTCGACATCCTGCGCCTGCTCGCGGACCGGACGCGCCTGGCGGTCCTGGCGATGCTGGACGGCGGCGAGATGTCGGTGAGCGCGCTCGCCGAGGCCCTCGACCGGCCGACCCCCGCCGTGTCGCAGCACCTGGCCAAGCTGCGCGCCGGCCGCCTGGTCACCGCTCGACGCGAGGGCACGACGATCTACTACTCGCAGGCGAACGAGCACGTGTCAGCGCTCGTCACCAACGTGCTGCAGCACACCGAGCACACCCTGTACCCGGTGCCGCCGCACCACCGCTAGAGACGCTTCTCGACGAGCACGACGTCCCGCCACTGGTTCGCGCGCGGCCCGTACGTCATCCGGCCCAGCCGTTCTCGCGTGCCGACGACGCGGAACCCGGCGGCCGCATGGAGGGCCAGGCTGGTCTCGTTCTCCGGGAAGATGCCGGACTGCACGGTCCAGACGCCCTTGCTGCGGGCGTCGTCGATCAGCGCGTCCAGCAGGGCCCGGCCGATGCCGCGGCCCTGGGCGGCGGGGTCGACGTACACCGAGTGCTCGATCACCCCGGCGTACGCGCAGCGGTCCGAGACGGCCGACGCCGCGGCCCAGCCGACGACGGCGCCGTCCTCGTCGAGGGCCACGAGCCGATGGTCGGGCAGCTTGCCGGCGTCGAAGGCCTCCCACGACGGCGGCGCGGACTCGAAGGTCGCGTGCCCGGTGGCGATGCCCGCCGCGTAGATGCGCTCGACCGCGGGCCAGTGCTCGGCCGTCATCGGGACGATGGTCATGCGGCCGCGCCGGCGGTCAGGTGCATCCCCAGCTGGTGCGTGACGGCCTCGAGCGCGCCTGGGACCAGGGCGTAGTAGGCCCAGACCCCGCGCTTGTCGCGCGTGACCAGCCCGGCGTCGACCAGCACCTTGAGGTGGTGCGAGACCGTCGGCTGGCTCAGGCCTACGGGGTCGGTGAGGTCGCAGACGCAGGCCTCGGAGCCGTCGTGCGCGGCGATCAGCGACAGCAGCCGAAGCCGCGCGGGGTCGGCGAGGGCCTTGAGCACCCGGGAGAGGTCGACGGCCGCCTGCTCGGTGATCGCGTCGCGGGTGCGCGGCGTGCAGCAGGCGGCGGGGGCGACGGGCAGCAGATCGAGGGCCATGGAACTCAGTATGACCCAGACATTGACAGGTGTCGATGTCTGGGTCCATCGTACATATCGATGGTTGTCGATGCCTGAGGAGGCGGACGAGATGGACGACGTGCGGGAGCAGGTGCGGCAGCGGTACGCGCTCGCCGCGGTGCAGGCCGACGAGTGTTGCAGCGCGGGGAGCTGCGCGCCGGGCTCGATCGAGGTCGACGAGAGGTTCGGCGCCGGTCTCTACAGCGCGCACGACGCCGTGAGCCTCCCGCCCGAGGCGCTCGCCGCGTCGCTGGGCTGCGGCAACCCGCTCGCCGTGGCGGAGCTGCGTGCCGGCGAGCGCGTGCTCGACCTGGGCTCGGGCGGCGGGATCGACGTGCTGCTGTCGGCTCGTCGCGTCGGCCCGACGGGCTTCGCCTACGGCGTCGACATGACCGACGAGATGCTCGACCTGGCCCGCGCGAACGCCGATCGCGCCGGCGCGACCAACGTCGAGTTCCTGCGCGGCACCATCGAGGACCTGCCGCTGGACGACGCCGTCGTCGACGTCGTCATCTCCAACTGCGTGGTCAACCTGTCCACCGACAAGCAGGCGGTTCTGGCCGAGGCGTATCGCGTGCTCGTGCCAGGAGGTCGGGTCGGCATCTCGGACGTCGTCGCCGAGGACCACCTCACGCCGCAGGAGCGCGCCGAGCGCGGGTCGTACGTCGGCTGCATCGCCGGGGCGATGTCGCGCACCGAGTACCTCGACGGCCTCGTGGCCGCCGGCTTCACCGACACCGAGCTGACCTTCACCCACCAGGTCGCGGACGGCATGCACGGTGCCGTCATCCGCGCCCGCAAGCCGTCCGCTCAGGAGTAGCCATGCACCCGGAGCTGTTCGCCCTCGTCCACCAGGAGCGCGAGAGGGAGCTCGAGGCCGACCTGCGCCGCCGCCTCGCCCTCCGCGAGCGCGCACTGGCGCCCGCCCCGCGGCGCCCGGGACCTGGGCTGCTCGTGCGGATCAGGCGCGCCGTCCCGCACCGTCAGGCGGCGGCGTCGACGATCTGCTGCGCCACCGCCTGACCGGACGCGACCGCGCTCACCCCGCGTGGGTGCGGTCRCGTCCCCGGCGCAGCGCCCACGTGCCCGCCCCGACCAGCGCGACGGCCGCGCCGCCGAGCACGGACGCGAGCGGCAGGGTCGCGGCGAGCACCACGCACCCGGCCAGCCCGAGGATCGCGACCGCGCGCGGCGGTCGGCCCTCGTCGGGCGTCATCGTCAGCGCGCTGGCGTTGGTGAGCGCGTAGTACGTCAGCACGCCGAACGACGAGAAGCCGATCGCTCCACGCACGTCGAGGGTGGCGACGAGGACGACCACCACGGCAGCCACCGCGAGCTCGGCGCGGTACGGCACGGCGTGGCGGGGGTGGATCGCCGCGAGGTACGGCGGGAGCTCGCGGTCGCGTGCCATGGCGAGCGTCGTGCGGGACACCCCGAGGATGAGCGCCAGCAGCGCGCCGAGCGACGCGACGGCCGCGCCGACCTGCACCACGGGGCTCAGTGCGGCCAGCGAACCGGCCTCGACCACCGCGCGCAGCGGCGCCGTCGTCGCCGCGAGCCCGTCGGCGCCCACCGCGAGCAGGGCGCTGACCCCCACGACCACGTACACGACCAGCACGATCCCGAGCGCGAGCGGGATCGCCCGCGGGATGGTCCGGCGCGGGTCGACCACCTCCTCGCCGAGCGTCGCGATCCGCGCGTAGCCGGCGAACGCGAAGAACAGCAGCCCCGCCGACTGCAGGATGCCGCGCAGGTCCGACCCAGGGAACGGGCTCAGCCGGTCGGTGGACGCGGTGCCGCCGGCCAGGGCGGCGACGACGACCACGACGAGCGTGACCAGCGTGAGTGCGACGATCACCCGCGTGACCAGGGCCGACTTCTGCACGCCCCGGTAGTTGAGGGCGGTGAGCGCGACGACCGCGAGGACCCCGACCAGCCGCTCCTGCCCCGGCGCGGCGTACGACGCGAACGTCAGCGCCATCGCCGCGCAGCTGGCCGTCTTCCCGACGACGAACGACCACCCGGCCTGGAACCCCCAGAACGGGCCGAGCCGTCGGCGGGCGTAGACGTAGGTCCCGCCGGACTCCGGGTGGACGGCCGCCAACCGCGCCGACGAGGTGGCGTTGCAGAACGCGACGACCGCGGCGATCGCGAGCCCGATGAGCAGGCCCGATCCGGCGGCCTGCGCGGCCGGTGCGAACGCGGCGAAGACGCCGGCGCCGAGCATGGCGCCCAGTCCGATGACGACCGCGTCGGCGACCCCGAGCCGCCGGACGAGGGCGGTCACGCGCTGACGGCCTGGACGCCCAGCTCGTCGAGAAGCGTGAGAATCCGCCCGCGGATCTCGTCGCGAATCGGGCGCACCGATTCGATGCCCTGACCCGCCGGGTCCTCGAGCACCCAGTCCTCGTACCGCTTGCCCGGGAAGTACGGGCACGCGTCGCCGCAGCCCATCGTCACGACGACGTCCGACGCCTGCACCGCCTCGGTGGTGAGCACCTTGGGCTGCTCGGCGCGGATGTCGATGCCGACCTCGGCCATGGCGGCGACGGCCACCGGGTTGACCTGGTCGGCGGGCATCGAGCCGGCGGACCGGACCTCGACCGCGCCGCCGGACAGCGACGCGAGGAATCCCGCCGCCATCTGGGACCGGCCGGCGTTGTGGACGCAGACGAACAGGACGCTGGGCGTGGTCATGACTCTCCTGGGATGTCGAGCGAGTCGAGCAGGTGGCGAACGCGGGCGTCGATGTCGGCGCGGATGGCCGCGACACCCTCGGGGGAGGCAAGGGAGGGGTCGCCGACGGCCCAGTCCTCGTAGCGGACGCCGGGGTACACCGGGCAGACGTCGCCGCAGCCCATGGTCACGACGACGTCGGCGGCGCGGACGGCGTCGTCGGTGAGCGGCTTCGGGAACCCGTCGGAACCCAGAGCCTCGAGCTCGGGCCGGACGTGGGAGTGGATCGCCGCGGCGGGCTTCGACCCGGCCGAGCGCGCCAGGACGGCATCGCCGGCGTAGCGCTGCAGCAGGGCGGCGGCCAACTGGGAGCGCCCGGCGTTGGCGACGCAGACGAAGAGCACGCGGGGGACGGTGGCGCCGCCCTCGATGCGGACCAGGTCGTCGAGGCGCTGCCGGGCGAACCGGTCGGTGAGCCCGACGAGCGGCGCGTGCTGCCCGGCGGTCCGCGCGAGCGCCGTGGAGGAGTCGCGGACCACGTCCCGGACGCGGGCCGGGTCGATCGACGGGTAGCGCGGCGCGAGCGCGACGGCGAGGTCGTCGAGCCGGGCGTCGAGGTCGGGTTGGGGCGGGGAGCCGTCGGCCTCGACCTCGGCGAACGCCTCGAGGATCGCCCGCACAGCGGACCGATGGGTGGGGTCGATCCGGTACCAGACCCAGGTCCCGCGGCGCTCGGCGGTCACGAGCCCGACGTCCTTGAGCACCTTGAGGTGGTGCGACACGGTCGGCTGGGACACGTTGGTGAGCTCGCTGATGTCGAGGACGCACGCCTCGCCCGACGGGCTCGCGGCGATGAGCGAGAGGGCGCGCAGCCGCAGCGGGTCGGCCAGCGCCTTGAGTGCCCGGGCCACGTCCTGCGCGGCGGGCGCGCTCATCGCGGCGGTCGAGGTCACGTGTCTATATTGATGAAAATCAATACAGCCGTCAACTCCGATCAGGCCGGTGCCGGCGCGTCCTGCTCGTCGGTGTGCGCGACGTGCCGCAGCTGGTGCCAGATGAGCACGACGAAGATCGCGGAGCCGACGAACGCGAACCAGAACGGCGCCGTCACCCCGTAACGCTGCGCGAGCAGCCCGCCGATCGCCGCCCCGACCACCAGCCCGCCGAACACGCCGACCAGGTTGACGCTGCCCACCCGGCCCTGGAGCTCGGTCGGCACCGCCCGCTGCCGGATCGTCACCGACGTCGTCCCCCACACGAACGCGTGCGCGCCGAACACGAAGAACACGACGAGCGCGAACCACGCCGTCGTCGTCAGGGCGAGCGCGAGGTGGGTGAGGGTCTCGACGATGAGCCCGATGCGCATGAGGTTCGCCAGGCTGACCCGCCGCGTGATCCACCCGTAGGAGACGGTGCCGACGAGGCCGCCGATCGCCCCGACGGTCGTGATCAGCCCGAAGCCGATCGCCCCGAGCCCCAGGTGCTCGCGCGCGTAGAGCACGAGGACCGACCACGCGGCGCCGAACGTCACGTTGAAGATGAGGATCGTCAGCACCAGCGTCCGGACGGCGGCGTGGTGCCGGACCCAGCGGACGCCCTCGGCGATGTCGTGGCGGATGTGCGTGTCCGGTCGCTCGCTGCGGTGCGGGGGCAGCGCGATCCGGGAGACGAGCACGGCCCCCGCGGCCACCAGGATCGCTTCGGCCGCGAACGGCAGCGCCTGGCCGGCGGCGAACAGCAGGGCGCCGAGCGGCGGCCCGATGAGCTGGTTGACGGTGACAAACCCGGCCTGGATGCGGCTGTTGGCCAGCGCGAGGTCGTCGCGCTGCACGAGCATCGGCACCAGCGTGCTCGAGGCGTTGTCGGCGAATGTCTCCGCGGTGCCCAGCAGGAACATCGCGACGAGCACCAGCACGATCGACGCGACGTCCGTGGCGACGGCGACCGCGAGCAGCACGAGCACGACGGTCCGCAGCGAGTCGACCAGGATGACGAGCTTGCGGCGGTCCAGCCGGTCCGTCAGCGCGCCGGCCCACAGCCCGAACAGCAGCGGCGGCAGCCACTGAAGCAGCGCTGCCAGCGCGACGAGGAACGCGTCCTCGGTCCGGCTCGCCACGAGCAGCGGACCGGCCGCGATGACAATGCCGTCGCCCAGGTTCGAGCTCCACGACGACGCGAGCAGCCACCGGAACCTGGTCCCGAGTCGCTGCGGGACGACGGTGTCGACGATCCGGCTCACAAGGGCGAAACGGTAGCCCCCCATTCCGGCAGAGCGACAACGCAATGCCGTGGGTCAGACCCTGTCGCCGACCGCCGTGCGGTACCACGAGACGAACGCCTCGCCCGGGTCTCCGGTGTGCCGGCGGAAGGCGGACCGGTCCAGAGTCAGGGGGCGCCGAGGTCGCTGCGGGCGCGGACGGAACAGCCACCCGAGGGCGAGGACCGCCGCGATGATGCCGACGGCCGCCCAGGGATGGTCGGCGGGCAGCTGGGCGATCTCACTCATGCGCGAAGGGTAGGCGGCATAGTGGACGTGACCCCGCAGACCCGAGCGAAGGAGCTCCCGTGGACTGGACCCTCGAAGTCGTCGTCGTGCCGGTGAGCGATCTCGCCGCCTCCATCGCGTTCTACCGCGACCAGGTCGGGTTCGACCTGGACCACGAGACCGAGAACGAGTTCATGCACGTCGCCCAGCTGACCCCGCGCGGGTCCGGCTGCTCGATCGTCATCGGCAACCTGCCCTCGCAGTCCGAGATGGCGCCGGGCTCGCTGAAGGGCGTGCAGCTGGTGGTCGCCGACGCCGAGGCCGCGCGCGCGGAGCTCGTCTCCCGCGGGGTGGAGGCCTCCGAGATTCAGGTGATCGACCCGCGCGACGGCGGCACGTTCTTCGGCTTCAGCGACCCCGACGGAAACAGCTGGGCCGTGCAGCAGCTCAAGGTCCGGGGCGAGAAGCCGCTGATCCCGCACGAGGCGCGGGGACGCTTCGGCGCGGAGTGAGGCGCGTCAGCGGGACGAGAAGCCGCCGTCCGACGCGCTGGTCTGGCCGGCGACCCAGCCCGCCTCGTCCCTGAGCGGCCGGCCGAGGAGCGCGGTCCGGTCGACCGGGACGAGGTCGATCGACGGCGCGGGGTCGGAGGCCAGCCGCGCGTGGGTCTCGACGTCGAAGCGCTCGCTGCCGTAGCGGAGTTTCGCTCGTTCGACACCCTCGGCGACGAAGCCCGCCGCCGTCGCGACCCGGCACGACGCGGGGTTGTTCACGCGGTGGCCGAGCTCGAGCCGGGCCAGTCCCAGGTCGTCGAGGCCGAGCTGCGCGGCGCTGGCCAGCGCCCGGGAGGCCAGACCCTGGCCGCGGTGGCTCGTCGCCACCCAGTACGAGACCCACGCCGTGTCGTGCCGACGGTCGACGTTGCTCAGCGCGACGGAGCCGACCGCGACGCCGTCGACCCGGACGGCGAACGCGAACCTCGAGGCGTCCAGCGGAGCGAGGTGCTGCGCGATGAACGCGCGGGCCTGGTCGACGGTGTCCGGCGCGTCTGCGCCCAGCTGGACCGCGAGGTCGGGGCTGGCGCGCACCGCGGCAGCGAGTGACGCGGCGTCGGAGGTCGACCAGGCGCCCAGCGAGATCCCCACGGAGGAGGCGGTCAGCCCACGAGGCCGAGCGTCTGGCCGAGGAGGGCCGCGCCGCCGACGCCGACCAGGGTCCAGGCGAGCATGCTGCCGCCGAGGTAGGCGACGTAGCGCCCGTGCGCGGCCGCCGAGTGTCCCCAGCGGGGGGCCGGCGCCCAGCGCACGGTCTCGAGCAGCTCGGCGAGACGCCGCGAGGGCCGGATCGTCGGGAGGGTGGGCGCGGCGGCGGACATCGGAGCTCCTGGTGGGTGCGGGTTCGGGCGTCGGGATCGCCGACGCTCCCATCTTCCCACCCAGACCGGGCCGCGATCCGGGCCCAAGGGCCTGCTGCGGCGTACCGTCGCCGGGTGACCAGCACCCTCGTGATGCGGACGTTGAGCGGCGTGCACCGCGCGATCCTCAAGGTGAGCGGCGGCCGGCTCGGCGGTGAGCTGCTCGGCCTGCGGTCGATCGAGCTCACCACGGTCGGTCGGCGGTCCGGCAAGCCACGCGTGTCGATGCTCACCGTCCCCGTGCAGGTCGGGTCCGCCCTGGTGGTCGTCGCGTCGGCGGGCGGCGACGACCGCCATCCCGCCTGGTACCTCAACCTCGTCGACGAGCCTCACGTGCAGGTCGCCGTCTCGGGCCGGCAGGCGCGACCGATGGTGGCGCGGGTGGCGACTCCCGACGAGCGCGAGGAGCTGTGGCCCCGCGTGACCGCGGCGCTGGCCAACTACGCGGAGTACCAGACGCGCACCACGCGTGTCATCCCGCTGGTGCTGCTGGAACCGGCGTGACCAGCAAGCCCAGCGGCGGCGCGGCGTACTGGGACGGGCAGGCGTCGACGTACGACCGCACGACCGCGTTCCTCGAGCCGCGGCTCTTCGCGCCGGCGCGATCGTGGATCGCCGAGCGCGTGTCGGGCACGACGCTGGAGGTCGCCGTCGGCACCGGCGCGAACCTGCCCTACTACGCCGAGCGCGTGACTGACCTGACGCTCACGGACGTCAGCGACGCGATGCTCCGGGCGGCGTCGGCCCGGGCGGCGTCGTTGCGCGTGCCCGCCCGAACCCTGCAGTCCGATGCGGCGGACCTCGACCTTCCCGACGACGCGTTCGACACGGTCGTCTGCACGCTCGCGATGTGCTGCGTGGCCGACGAGCTCGCCGTCCTGCGCGAGCTCGCGCGGGTGCTGCGTCCCGAGGGGCGTCTGCTGATGGCCGACCACGTCGAGTCGTCGGCCGCCCTCGGGCGCGGGGTCCAGCGCGTGCTCGACCGCGTGACCCCCGACGCGGCCGGTGAGCACCACCGGCGGCGGCCGCTGCTGCTCATGGAGGCCGCGGGGCTGCGGGTCACCGAGACCCAGGCGTCGCGGTGGCGACTGGTCGAACGCGTCTCAGCGACGAAGCCCTGAACCGCCGCGCTCAAGGATGCCCACCGTGGGTGGGACGGGGTCTCGCAGCGACCCTCGCGTCTGCGACTCGGGATGAGCACCGCAGAACGGACTCGGTGCCCTAGTCTCGGCGCATGCTCATCCTCGGCCTGATCCTCTTCGGGATGCTCATCGGCGCCCTCGCCCAGCTCATCCTCGGCAAGGGACGCAAGGGCATCGACTGGACCATGGCGATCATCGCGGGCCTCGTCGGCTCGTTCGTCGGCGGCCTGCTCGCCAGCCTCATCGCGGGCGACGGCCTGGAGCTGCGGGCCAGCGGCATCATCGGCTCGATCGTCGGCGCGCTGATCATCACGGCGATCTGGCGCTTCAGCGGCGGCCGCTCGAAGGCCTGACGACCGGTCAGCGGCCCGTCGGCAGGCGAGCGCGACGGGTCGGAACCACGCGCGAGCGGATTCAGTCCGAGCCGTGGCATCCGGCGTCGACGCGCTAGGGAGCCGCTGGAGCCGGCTCGTCGATCGGCGCGCCCTCGTGGCGTAGCAGGTCGCCGGGCTGGCAGGCGAGCACCTCGCAGAGAGCCTCGAGGGTGCTGAACCGGACGGCCTTGGCCCGGCCGTTCTTGAGCACCGCGAGGTTGGCCGGGGTGATGCCGACGCGGTCGGCCAGCTCGCCGACCGACATCTTGCGACGGGCCAGCATGACGTCGATGTCGACGACGATCGCCATCAGATGACCTCGTCCAGCTCGGCGCGCAGCGTCGCCGCCGTGGTGTCCAGCGCGACCGCCTTCGCCAGCAGCACCCGCAGGACGAGCACGAGCAGCGCGATGCCGGCGGTGCCGACGCCCGCGATCACGACGACCATGACCATGCCCGGCGGGACGGCTTCTCCGGGTGCGAGGACGAAGGACAGTGCGACCGCCAGGAGCGTCGCCGCGACGGCGGAGCCGATGATGACGTCGACGAAGCGGAACGCCGCGAGGCTGAAGACCGTGTCCCGTCGGACCATGGTGAGCAGCCGCCAGATGCAGACGAGCGCGATCTCCACGGTGAGGACGCCGAGGATGCCGATGACGACGACGGCCCAGCGCAGGAAGACCAGGTCAGGGGCCTCCTCGGCGATGTCGATGCCGAGCAGCGGGAAGAGCATGACCTGCAGGAACAGCATCCCGGCGAACATCAGCACGATGAGCGCGCGGAGCGCGAGGACGGTCAGACGCCCCATTAGTCCACCTCCGGCTATCGATTAACAAGAGAAAACTATCGTTTTGCGATTCGGGTCGCAAGCCCGACGAGTCCACGGCTCCCGCGGGGCGACCCGGCGCGGTGCTATGTCGGGCGCCGAGCCTCCCTGAGGATCCGTGTGGGCTCGGTGTCCACGGCGTACCAGGTCGCGGCGTCGTCCCGGGTCGGCCCCCAGGCGACGGCGACGTGCAGGTCGGCCCGGCCCCCTGCGGGCAGCCGCGGCAGGCGGAGGCGGACTCCCGCGCCGACGACGGTGGACCCGTACTCGCTCCCGCCCTCCCATGGTTCCGGCAGGTCCGGGGCCCACTCGGGCGGGAGGGCCGGGCCGAAGGCGTGCGGCAGGTCGAGGGCTCGCCGCGCGAGGGCGTCGTTGTCGTGCGTCCCGATCGACAAGGTCCGGCCGCCCTGTTCGAACGTGACCGCCGTCAGCAGCTCCCCGCAGTCGCTCCCACCTTGATCGGCATCGAGCGCGAGGTAGCGGCCCTCGATGTCGATCGGACCGTGCGGGCGCAGCGCCTGGAAGGTCCAGACGGCCCCGACGTAGCCGTCGAGGGGGAGCCAGTGGTCGCTCAGCGGAGGGTCGATATGGGCGATGGTGAGAGTCACGTCGAGCTCGCGGGGGCGGCGCCACGTCTCCACGACTCCCCGGCTGATCCGGTGCGAGTCGGCCAGCAGGAGCTCGTCGCCGCCCTCGACCGACCAGGAGAGCTCCACCGGTCCCGCCGGGGTGCTGAGGGTGTGCACCTGCGCGGCGGTCACGGTGCGAGCGCGAGGGGCAGGCTGCCGGCGATCGCGCCGCCGACCCGGGCGACGAACGTCGCGTCGGAACCGACGGTCTGCCGGGGGTGCGCGGCGGCGGCCCAGGACGCCGAGCCCGACAGCCGGGGCAGCAGGCGCTGCCGCGCCGCGACGAGCTCGTCGTCGACCGCGCTCACGATCTCGATCACCGCGTCGTCGGCAGGCATGGGGACGAGTGTAGGTAGCCATCCTTCCGCACGGCGGGCCTTGCGCCCGAGCGGGCCGCCCGACCTTCGTCGCGCCCGCCCCAGACGCGGCCTACCGGTCGGCCGCGACCCGCTCGAGCCAGTCCGTCAGCAACGCGGCCACGAGGCCCGGCCGGTCGAGGTGCACGTTGTGCCCGCCGGAATCCAGCGTCACGAACGTCGCGCGCGGGTAGTGCTCGATCCGCGCCCAGGCGTCCACGTACCCGACGACGTGGTCCTGGCGTCCGGTGACCACGAGACACGGCTGCGTGAACGGCTCGGGCGAGGCGTCCTCGGGCTCCCGGTCGAAGGCGTACCGCTCCGCGATCCGGGCGAGCCCCTCCTGGTCCGCGGCGCGCAGCCCGGGCAGGGCGTGCTGGCGGAACGCCCTGGCGTTCGCCGGGCTCTGCACGACCGCCAGCTCGGCGTAGTCCTCGTCACCGTCCGCAGCCGCAGGGTCGGCGACCAGTACGGTCCTCGACGGCACCGTGCGGTGGTCGTGCTCGGCGACGAACACCCMGGCCAACGTCGCCAGGCCGACCACCTGCGGCCGCAGGTCGTGCGCCACCCGACGGGCGACCATGGCGCCGAACGAGCTGCCGACCAGGGCGAACGGGCGGTCCCCGACGCGACCGCGGATCTCGTCGGTGACCGCGCGGGCGACGCCCTCCGCGCTCGCGACGTCGTCGATCGGCGTGCCCCCGTGCCCGGGAAGATCGACGTAGAGCCGTGTCCATCCCTCGAAGACCGGGTCCAACGGCAGCAGGATCCGGTGGTCGACGCCGAACCCGTGCAGCAGGACCACGGGCGTGCCCGTTCCGCGCTCGATGACGTGCATCCCGGCACCGTAGAGGCAACCGGTGACAGGACCACCCCGGGAGTGGCCGGTTCTCGATCCCGGGCTCCATGACGACCGTCGAGAGCGGGTGTGCGGGGCTATCGACCGGCCGACAGCCTGGCCACCTGCGCGTCGAGGTAGCGGCGCTCCGCGACGTTCGTCGCCCGCCCGGCCGCGCGCCGATAGTGCAGAAGGGCGAGGTCGTCGTCGCCGGCGCGCTCGTGCAGGTACGCGCGCAGCTGGTCGATGCGGGGCAGGGCATCGTCCACGCCGTCCAGGATCGCGAGCCCCGCGGCCGGGCCGTGCACCATCCCCGCGGCCACCGCCCGGTTGAGCGTCACGACGGGGCTGCCGGTCATCCGCTCCAGCAGCTCGTACAGCGCCAGGATCTGCGGCCAGTCCGTCGCCTCCGCGCGAGGTGCCCGGTCGTGGATCGCCGCGATCGCGGCCTGCAGCTGGTACTCGCCGACCACGCCGCGCCCGATCGCGCCGTCCAGCAAGGAAGTCCCCTCGGCGATCTTGGCCTTGTCCCACCGGCTTCGGTCCTGGTCGGCGAGCGTCACCGGCGCGCCCGAGGAATCGGTCCGAGCCGCCCGGCGGGCGTCGGTCAGCAGCATGAGCGCGAGCAGGCCGGTGACCTCGGCGTCGTCGTCGGCCGCATGCAGCAGCCGCGCGATCCGGATTGCCTCGTCGGACAGGTCGACGCGCGTGAGGTCCTCGCCGGCGCTGCCCGTGTAGCCCTCGTTGAACATCAGGTAGAGCACGCGCAGCACGCTGCGCAGGCGGGCCGGGCGCTCGTCGGGCGCGGGCATCGAGAACTGCTCGCCCGCGACCCGCTGCTTGGCGCGGCTGATGCGCTGCGCCATGGTCGCGTCGGGCACGAGGAACGCGCGGGCGATCTCGGTGGTCGTCAGCCCGCCGACGGCGCGCAGCGTCAGCGCGATCGCGGACGTGGGCGTGAGGGCCGGGTGGCAGCACAGGAAGAGGACGGTGAGGGTGTCGTCTTCTTGCGCGCCGACGCCGGCCGCGGGCTCCGTCGCGACCCGGAGCTCGCGGTCGCGTCGCGCGGTGTCGCTGCGCCACCGGTCGACCATCCGACGCGACGCGGTCTGCAGGAGCCACCCGCGGGGCTGCTCCGGGATGCCGCCGACCGACCAGTGCGTGGCAGCCACGATGAGCGCCTCCTGCACGGCGTCCTCCGCGGCGTCGAAGTCGCCCCACCGCCGTGCGAGCGTGCCGAGGACCTGCGGCGCGAGCTCGCGCAGCAGGTCCTCGACGTGGCTCGGGACGTTCAGCGAGGGTTGCTCGCCGTCTCGAGGAACGCGTTCATCTCCTGGACGTCGGACGGACCGTCCTCCATGATCCGGCGCACCTGGATGGGCTGCTGGGTCGGGATGCCGCCGCGACCGGGCACGGCCGAGACGAGCCCGGCGATCTCCAGCGCACGCGCCTCGGTCTCCGTCTCGACGATCTGGTAGCCCGCGACCCATTCCTTGAACTCCTGGAACGGGCCGTCGGTGATCACCGTCGTCGCGCCGTCCGACGTGACCACCTTGGCCAGGTCCGGACCCGTGAGGATCTCCCCGCCGACGAGCTCGCCGCTCGCCAGCAGCTCCTGGTTCAGCCGGCCGTAGTAGTCCAGGTGGGCGGCGATCTCCTGGTCGGTCCACTCCGACATCGGGGCGTCGTCGGGACCGCTCTGGAAGTCCACGATCAGCAGGTACTTGGCCATGTTGCTCCTCCTTCGTCGTGCCCAGATTGGCACCATCACTTGTCGAACGGAGCCGTCCGGCATTTCTCTACACGGGACGCAGGAGTAGTTTCCCGCCATGGACCCGACGTCCTCGACCAGCATGCCCGGCCGGCTCGTGCCCGCGAGCGGCGGTCACGTGCCCGTGCGGGTGCGGGGGTTCCTCGAGGCCGCGGCGCCGACGCGCGCCGGCCGTTCGGAGCGCGGGTTCGCCGTCGAGCTGGCCCGCTCCGAGCACGACGTGGTCAAGGTCCTCGACGGTCCGACCGTCCTCGGATTCCTGCCGCCGGCGTGGTCGCAGACGGTCGACTTCGAGCTGTGGTCGTGCGAGCAGGCGGGGGAGGCGGCCCTGGCCCGGGCCGTGCTGGAGGGCGTGCCGGGCGAGCGCGACCTCTTCGTCATGCTGGACTGGCGGCGCCCGCGGGCGTGACGCTCACGGGTCGTCGACGAGGTTGACACCGGAGCGACCTCGGCTCGGATGGTCGCGTGCGCGATGCGTCGGCATCCTGGACCGGTGACCTTCGCCCTGCGACGAGTCCCGCGCCCGGCTGCCAGGCGGCGCGGCGACGGCGGTCGCTGATGCGCGCCACACCGCGGGCATCGCCGGCGCAGAGCCGGTTCGCCGTGGTGGCGCTCTCCGTGTCGCTCGTCTTCACCGAGTTCCTGGCGGGCATGCAGCGCTACCTGTCGCAGACCGTGCTGCCGCTCGTGGCATCGGAGCTCCACGGTGCCCACCTGTACGGCCCCCTCGACGCCGCGGCGCAGGCGCCGATGTTCCTGACGATGCCGCTGGGGGCGTGGCTGCTCTCCCGCTACACCGTCGGCCGGTTGATGGTGCTCTTCACGATGGTGACGGTCGCCGGGGCGGTGTTGTGCGCGACGGCCCAGAACATGGGGGTCTTCATCGCCGGCACGGCGGTCCGGGCGCTCGCGGCGGGCGCGCTGGCGACGGTCGGCATGGGCGCGATCAGCCGGGGGCTCCCGTCGAGGTACCGCCAGCTCGTCCTGGCGGGGATGTCCGGCGTGTGGCTCTTCTCGTCGGTCCTGGGCCCGGTGTACGCCGTCTCCGTCGCGTCGACGCTCGGCTGGCGGTGGGCGATGGTCCTGTACCTCCCCGTCCTGCTGGTGGCCCGGTTGGTCATCGCCCGCTACATGCCCGAGCGCACGGACGAGGTCGCCGAGGAGAAGGCGCCGTGGATCTGGGCGATCCTGCTGGCCGCCGGGTCCGTGGCTCTGTCGCTCCCGCTCGGCGTGTGGTCGATCGCGGCGGTGGTCGCCGGGGGCGGCCTCATGCTGTGGGCCACCGCAGCGATCCTTCCCACCGGAACGTTCCGCGCCCGCGACGGCCGTCGCGCCGCGCTGACGGCGCTCCTGCTCACGGCGGCGGTGTTCTTCGGCGCCTCGATGGTCCTGTCGGTGGTCGCGCACGACGCCCTCGGGCTCGACACGGTGCACCTCGGGTTCGTCATCGCGGCCCCGGGGTTCCTCTGGGCGGTCGCGGCGTTGTGGACGGGCTCGCACCCTGCGTTGGAGGACGGGCCGTTTCGACGCCGCGCCGTCCCTGCGGGGACGTCCATCGGCGTGGGCGTCGCGGTGCTCCTCGCCACGACGCTGTTGGCGGACGACGCGACCTCGTTCGTCGGCCTCCTGCTCGGGGGCGCGCTCCTCGGGGCAGGGATGGGCTCGCTGTACCCCGACCTGCTCGGCCGTTGCCTGAGCCCGCCCGACGCCGACGACGGCATCTCGCAGGACCGGATGGCCGCGGCGGTGGTGGTCGCGGAGTCGGTGGGCCTGGCCCTGGCGACGACCGCCGCGTACGCCTGGCTGGGCACCGGCTTCGGCCTCGTCGGCGCCCCGATCCACCGCTCCCAGCTGCTCTACGCGGCCCTGATCCCCCTGGCCGTCCTCATGGTGCACCGGCTCGCCGCTGCGGGGCGCGCTACGCGCTCTCGTCTGCCGTCGACGACGCTCGACGCCTGAGCGCCGCTACCAGCGTCGGCGCTCGGTGGCCTTCGGGCCGGCGACGAGGCTCGCCGCGGGGACGTCGTCGGCGACGATCGCGCCAGCGGCGATCACGGCGTCATGACCGATGCTGACCCCGGGCAGGATCGTCGCCCCGGCGCCGATCCACACGTTCTCGGCCACGTCGATCGGGGCGCCCGTCAGGTACAGCTTGCGGTCGGCGGGATCGACCGGGTGGCCGCTCGTGATGAACGTGACCTTGGGGCCGATCATCACGCGCTCGGCGATCCGGATCCCGGCGTAGTCCAGGAAGGTGCAGCCCTGGTTGATGAAGACGCGCTCGGCCAGGTCCAGGTGGAGCCCGTGGTCGGTGTAGAACGGCGGGTAGATCGTGAGCCTCGCGGGCAGCGGGCGGCCGAGGATCTGCTCGAGCAGCGCGGCCCTGCCCGCCTCGTCGTCGAACGGCAGGACGTTCAGGCGCGCGGTGAGCGCGGTGACCTGCAGGACCCGGTCGGCCATGGCCTGGAACTCGGGGCTATGGATCCGCAGGAGGCGACCGCTGGACATCTCACGATCCTCTCCCCGGGGCGGGCGTCGCCGCCGAGACACGCCCGCGCAGCGCGCGGGAGGGGCGCCCACCACCGCCATACTCGCCCGATGGAGCACTCGGACACGCCGACCCGACGGATCGACTGGCGCGAGGTGGTCGTGGTCGTCCTGCTCTCCGTGACGACGATCCTCACGGCGTGGGTGGGCTTCCAGGCGAGCAAGTGGGGCGGGGCGATGTCGATCTCGTTCAGCCAGGCGTCGAGCGCCCGGATCCAGGCCGCGCGCTACGAGGGGGTCGCCAACCGCAAGACCAACGTGCAGGTGACTCTGTTCTCGCAGTGGGCGTCCGCCTACGCCGCGAATGACATGGTCCTCGCGGACTTCTTGGCGGAGCGGTTCCCCGAGCCGCTCGCCACGACCTTCCCCATCTGGCTGGCCTCGACACCGCTGCAGAACGCGGACGCCGCGCTGACCCCCTTCGACCTCCCCGAGTACAAGCTCCCCGAGCTCGCCGATGCCCAGGCCGCCGACGCGCGAGCGGACGCGAAGTTCGCGCAGGCGCTGAGGAACAACCAGCGCGGCGACAACTACACGGTGCTGACGGTGGCCTACGCCGCGGTGCTGTTCTTCGCGGCGATGTCGGGGCGGATGAAGTCCACCCGCGGCGGGGACGTGCTGCTTGGCCTGGCCATCGCGCTGTTCCTGGTCACGTCGTCGTTCCTCGTCGCCTACCCGAAGCTGGTGTAGCCCCACGGCGTTGTCGGTGGTCGCTCGTACGGTGGCGTGATGACCGTCCGACCGTTCGTCGTCGACGTGCCGCAGCCGGTTCTCGACGACCTGCGCGACCGCCTGGCGCGCACCCGCCTGCTCGAGGACTCGCCTCGCCGGCCGGCGTCCGGGATGACCGCCGCGTACCTGAAGGACCTCGTCGGGTCGTGGCAGGCCTTCGACTGGCGCGCGCGGGAGGCGTGGCTGAACGAGCACCCGCAGTTCCTCGCGGACGTCGACGGCACGACGCTGCACTTCGTCCACCGGCGCTCGTCGACGCCCGACGCTCCGGTGCTCCTCGTGATGCACGGCTGGCCGCACACGTTCGCGCTGCAGCTGGACTTCGCCGACCTGCTGCCGGACTTCGACGTGGTCGTGATGAGCCTGCCGGGATTCACGTTCTCGCCGCCGCTGGACGAGCCGATCACCGAAGAGCGGCTCGCCCACCTGGCGCACGCGCTCATGACGGATGTCCTCGGGTACTCGAGCTACCTCACCTACGGCGAGGACCTCACGGCGAACGTGAGCGATCACCTCGCCGCGACGCACCCCGAGGCGGTGGCCGGCATCGTCGTCACGCACGCGCACTTCCTCACGCAGGAGGAGCAAGCGGCGTCGACGGACCCCATCGAGCGCGCCTTCTACGACGGCATGGCGGAGGGCTGGTACCAGCAGGCGGGCTACGCGCACATCCAGGGGACCCGACCCGACACCGTTGCGGCTGCACTCAACGACTCACCGGCCGGCCTGCTCGCGTGGATCACCGAGAAGCTCGTCGAGTGGAGCGACACCCCGCCCGGAGACCCGGCGGCCGTGGAGCTTCGTGTGTCGCGCGACCGGATCCTCACCGAGGCGACCCTCTACTGGGCGACGCAGTGCGTCGGCACGTCGTTCCGGCCCTACTTCGACGGCGCGAACGCCGTGATCCCGCCGGTCGAGGTGCCGGCCGCCGTCTTCGTGCAGCGGCACGAGCACGACAACCCCGAGTCGGTGGCGCGGCGGTTCTACCGCGATCTGCGGGTGTTCGAGCGGCTCCCCGAGGGAGGCCACTTCGCCGTCGCCGAGGTGCCGGAGGCGATGGCCGAGCGGGTGCGGCGGTTCGCCGGCGAGCTGGAGCCGCGTAGGGGTCTCGCCACGGCGCGGTCGGAGTGATCTGTCTCACCTTCGGGCCGATCGGGTGCCGTCAGGTCTCACCATGAACTGCAAGCGGCCCGACGCCCCGCTGGCCGCCACCCTCGTGGGAGGTGTGCCATGGCCCAGGACGACACGACGCTCCACTGCGGTGAGTGCCGGACCCGATACCCCGTCGGTCGACTCGCTCGAGAGTGCGAGCTGGCGCACGGCGTGCGACTGGTCTTCGACAACTCGAGCTTCTGGATGGGCGCCGGCGACACCGGCCCCCGCTACTCCCAGGCGCGCGGCTGAGCGCACGGCATCAGTGTCCGGCCGCGCGAGCGGTCTCCCACGAGAAGTGGCTGACCGCTGACTCGCGCCCCGCCAGCGAGCGGTAGAAGGCGAGAGCTTCGACGTCGTCCTCGTCGGCGGGAACGAAGATCTCCGCGACACCCGCTTCTGCAGCCTGAGCGCGGAGCTCGGCCATCAGCCGCGCGCCGATGCCCTGCCGGCGAAAGTCTTCGTGGACGGCGAGGTCGTAGACGAAGAGCTCCGCAGAGGGCGATCGGGTCATCGGGATGGTGTGCGCGGTGATCCCGCCGACGACGCGATCGCCCTCGAAGGCGGCGACCGCCCAGAAGGAGCTCGAGGACAACAGCCGGTCGACGTACTCGTCGCTGAGCGGCTCGGCCGGCTCGCCGAACGCCGCGGCCATGACGGCAAACATCTCGCGGGCATGCTCGTCGTCGCCCGCGGCGAGGCGCCTGATTGTGGAGGGGCCCATGAACCCAGCATCAACGCACATCGCGTCCGCGGACAGGGAATAGCTGTGAGGTTCTTCGGCCGGGACACCTGCCGCGGCGCCGCCGTTCTTCGGGCGTGGTGAGGGCCGGGCTAGGTCCACCTAACCGGCGGCCCGGCGGAGCATCATCGCGTCGAACTCGGGGTCGGGCATGAGCTCTCGAACCTCTTGCGCGCAGCGGCAGCCGACGGCGATCTTGGCCGCCCACGCCAGCGCCTCCTCGCGGGTGGCCACGTCGACGACCGAGAACCCGCCGACGACCTCCTTGGTCTCCGGGTACGGGCCGTCGGTGACCACCCCGTCCGTGCCCACGACGCTGGCCCGCTGCCTCTGCAGCCCGGCGCCGAACACCCACACGCCGGCCTTCACGGCCTCCTCGACCACCTCGTGCGCGGCCTTGCCCACGTCGGGCCAGTCCTCGTCGGGGATGTGGTCCATCGCGCCGTCGTTGAACGAGATCAAGTACTGCGTCATCGCACGACTCCTTGTCCGGCGGCCTCCTGCGGGGCCTCTCACCTGTCCTACGAACGACTCGTCTCGGATCCGACGCCGTGCCGGCGATCGTCCCGACGACCGAACGCTCTGAGCTTGTTGCCGGTCCTCATCCCAGCGTTCAGCCAGACGACCCGTCCAGACCCCTGAGCAGCGCCGCAGCGTCGTCGTTCTCCGGGTCGAGGTCGATGGCCCGACGGAGGAGCTCGGCCGCCGGACCGACGTCGCCGTCCACCAGGTGCCCCCAGCCGGTCATGGCCCACGCCTGCGACGAGTCCGGTCGGACCGTGGTCCACACGTCCAGGAGAGGTCGGACCAGCTCGGGGCGGTGCAGCTCGATGGCGCCCCAGACGGCGTCCTCGAAGTGCCCGTCGTCGAGGTCGACCTGAGCGGGGTCGGCGCGCTCCAGCCGGTAGAACGTCTCGACCGCCGCGTCCTTGCCCCCGGCCTCGAGGGCCGCCGCCACCGGCAGGGTGATCGGCTTGAGCTGCGCGTCGATCCCTGTCGCCTCCGTCGGGACACCCAGCGCCAGATCGAGCGCGGCGCTCACGACGGCGCGGGTGGGGGCGGTGTTGGAGTTCGCGAGCACCACGACCCCGGTCCCGCGGTCGGGGATCAGAGCCAAGCGCGAGGTGAAACCCGGATCGGCGCCGCTGTGGCCCACCATCCGGTGTCCGCGGTAGGTGCCGAGGAACCATCCCAGGCCCACCGCCTCGCTCCACGGCGGGTCCCCGACCTCCGCCTGCGGCTGCCACATCCGCTGCGGTGCGCCCGCGTCCGCCAAGGTGCCCAGCATCCACCGGGACAGCTCCGCGACGCTCGAGTGCAACGTCGAGCTCGGCGCGTGTCGGCGGGTGTAGGGGTAGGCGTCGGCCGGGACGACCAGCGGCGCCCCGACGTGCGGGGCGGAGGCGAGCTCCGACGGGACGTCCGCGTGCAGGAACGTGCTGCGCGCCATGCCGGCCGGGTCGAGGACGAGGTCCTTCATCGCAGACTCGAACGTCCGCCCGGTCACGGTGGCGACCACGTGCCCGAGCACCTCGTACCCGACGTTGCAGTAGGCGAACTCGGTGCCGGGGTCGGTGGTCAGGTTCTTCACGGACAGGCCGCGGACGAGCTCGGCCAGGGCGTCGTCGCCCAGCTGGGGATCGTGCCACCCGTAGTCGGTGACGTCCGGGATGCCGCTCGTGTGGGTGAGCAGGTGACGCAGGGTGAGCTCGGCCTGACGACCGTCGGCCAGGGTCAGCTCAGGTAGCCACCGGACGACCGGGGCATCGAGGTCGAGCAGCGGCTCGCTCCGCTCCGGTCCAGCGGTCGCGAGCCCGACCACGGCCGCCGCGACGAACGGCTTCGACACCGAGGCCAGGTGGAACAGCGTGTCCGGCGTGACGGGACTGCCGGTACGCAGGTCGCGCGTCCCGAACCCCCGCGCCAGGGCGACCTCACCGTCCTGGACCACCGCGACCGCGAGTCCCGCGAGCCCGTGCGTCTGCATGAGCTGCTCGATCAGGGGCCAGAGCGAGGTCTCCGCACGGCGCTCCAGAGAAGTCACTCGAACCTCCTCGTGCCGCGACGGCCTCGGTCAGCAGCGAGCATTGCCCTCGCAAAGGCCAGGACAGGGTGTCTCTGAATGGTGGCACGCGCGGCCCGCGCCCTGCGTGGCTGAACTCATCCGAGTCGGTCCGCGAGCTCCAAGCGCATGACCGGCCGACTCGGGTACGTGCGGCCGATCTCGTGGAAGCCGGCCGCCTCGAACATGGCGAGCGTGCCGGTGAACACGGCCGAGCCCGAGACCGCGGCGGCGCGGAGCCTGCCGACGTCGACAGGGTGGCCCTCGACGGCCGACGCTCCGTGCCGGCGGGCGTGCGCGACGGCGGCCACCAGCAGGGCCGTCCCGACGCCTTCGCCGCGGTGCTCACGGCGAACCGCGAAGCAGGTCACCCACCACACGGCTGGATCATCGTCGAGAAGGCGTTGCAGCGCCCGGTTCAGCATGATCCCTGGCAGAGTCGCGCGCGGAACGACGCGGGACCACCCCGCAGGGCTGCCGTCGACGTACGCGACGAGACCCACAGGGATGTCGGCCGCCTCGATCTCTCGGCGCAGCTCCTCGCGATTGCTCGGCTGGTCGTGCGTACGAAATCGCTGGCACCAGCATGAGTCGGGTGTGGACGCGCGAACGCCGAACGCCGCGACGACGTCGGACCAGCGATCCGCCGTCGCGGTCTCGACGCGAATCCGGGCGCCGGTCATGGTCGACGGACCGGGCCTGCGGTCGCCGCGATCACGAGCGGGACCAGTCGGGGTGTGCGCGGACACCTTCGCCGGCTGCCACCGCCCGGCTGGCGGCGCGGCCGGCGGCGCGCAGCAGCGGCTCGATCCGACTCTCGGGCAGACCGTCGGCGGGCACGATCATCCCGATCGCCGCCACGACCCGGCCGTGCCGGTCGCGCACCGGGACACCCACTGACACGACGGGCGACGTCGGCCGGCGCAGCACGGCGACGTCCGTGCGGCGCACCTGCGCGACCTGTTCCCGGAGCTCGGCGCCCGACGGTCGAGGGGACTCGAATGTCGGCCAGCGGTAGTCCCCCTGCTCGATCAGCGACTCGAGCAGCGTGCTGCCACCGGCGGCGAGGAGCACCATGCCGGCGGCCGTCGGGACCAGCGGCACATGCCCCCCCACGTAGTAGTGCACGGGAAGCACCTCCTGGCCGTCCCGGCGGTCCAGCACCACGGCCTCGTCGTCGTCCCGGACGACGAGCTGGACGTGCTGGCGGGTGACGGCGACCAGGTCGTCGAGGAGGGGAGCCACGGCGCCGCGGAGCGAGACGGTGGGTTCGGCGAGCGAGGCGAGCTCCCACAACCGCAACCCGACGCCGAACGCGCCCGACGGGTCCCGGTCGAGCATGCCGAGGGCGACCAGCTGGGAGGCCAGTCTGCTCGCGGTGCTGATCGGCAGTTCGGCACGTGCCGAGATCTGCCCGAGCGAGAGGTGGCGGTTGTCGTCGTCGAAGGCCTCGAGGATGCGCGCCGCCCGGCGCAGGACGGCCTCGCCCTGGGGCGGCCGACGGCCACGCGCGCGGGCTGGTGGGGTGTCCGGGCTCTCGTCCACCGGCTTCCTCCGTCCGTCGCGCTCGACTCCGACGATTTCCATTCAATGGAAACGAGTATGCGGCGCCGGCGGCCCTCGCCGCACCCTCGTCACCACGGCGCGCACCGCCTCCGCGCAGGTCGCCCGAACGCCCCGCATCGACGAAGGAGTCGCCATGCACGACCTCGAGCCCCACCCCGTGATCGAGAACCCACCGCCCGGCGTGCCGACGGCCGACCGACGCCCCGGTGCACGGTTCCACCTGCTGCTCGCAGCCGGCGTGTTCACGGTCAATGCCGCGCTGCTGACGGCGTCGATCCTCACGCTGTCGCTCAAGGCGACGCAGATCGACCCCGAGCACGCCACCTCGATCCTGTCCGTCGCGGCCGCCGTCGGTGCCGTGTTCACGATCATCGGCTACCCGCTCATGGGACGGCTCAGCGACCGGACGCTCGGCAGGTTCGGCAGACGACGCCCCTACCTCGTGCTGGGCGCGGCACTCATCGGCGCCGGCGCGCTGCTCATGGTCGCGGCGGCCACCACCCCCGTCCTCGTCGCCGCGCACGTGCTGCTCAGCATCGGCTACGTGACCTCGCTGGTCGCCGCCTCCGCCCTGGTGCCGGACCAGGTCGTCGCCGAGCACCGCGGTCTCTCCTCGACGATCGTCGGGCTCGGGACGCCCGTGGGCGCGCTGCTCGGTCTGTTCGTCGCGCAGCTGGTGCAGCCCGACCTCACCGCGATGATCGTGCTGCCCGCCGCGCTCGGCGTGATCGGCAGCCTCGCACTGGCACTCGGGGTGAAGGACGCACCGCTGTCGCCTGAGCTGCGCCCGCCACTGGCGCTCCGCGACCTCGCGGGCACGTTCTGGGTCAGCCCGCGGCGTGCGCCCGCCTTCGCGTGGGCGTGGGTCAGCCGGATCCTCATCTTCCTCGGCGTCGCCGCGGTCAACGCGTACCAGGCGTTCTACCTGATCATGGTCCAGCACGTGGACCCCTCCGAGGTCGCCGGCAAGATCTTCCTCGCGACCCTGCTGCTCACCGGCGCCTCGCTCCTGCTCGCGCCGATCGCCGCGCGGATCTCGGACCGGATCGGCCGTCGCAAGCCGTTCGTCCTCGTCGCGGCGGTGGTCTTCGCGGTGGGCCTCGGTCTCGTCACCACGGCGTCCTCGTTCGAGCAGTTCCTCGTCGCGATCACCGTCATGGGCGCCGGTCAGGGCGTCTACCTCGCGGTCGACTTCGCGCTGGTCACCCAGGTCCTGCCCGACCCCGAGAACCCCGCCAAGGACCTCGGGATCATGAACCTCGCCAACACGCTGCCGTCGTCCATGGTCCCCGCTCTCGCCCCCGCGCTGCTCGCGATCGGCGCTGCCGAGGGCCAGCAGAACTTCACGGCGTTGTTCGGCTTCGGTGCGATCGCGGCCGTGCTCGGCGCGCTCGCGGTCCTGCCCATCCGCGGCGCGCGCTGACCTCGCCCGAGCAGGTCGTGCCCCTCGTCCACCCGCTACCCCACAAGGAGCAACCATGCCCCCCACCTACCCCGAGACGTTCCTGTGGGGCGTCGCGAGCGCCGGTCACCAGGTCGACGGCAACGACATCATGAGCGACACCTCGTTCCTCGAGCAGGTCGAGCCCACGGTGTTCGTCGAGCCCAGCGGCGACGCGTGCCGCAGCTGGGAGCTGTGGCCGCAGGACCTCGACCTCGTGGCGGCGGCCGGCCTGACGTCGTACCGCTTCTCCGTGGAGTGGGCGCGCACCGAGCCGGAGGACGGGCGTCCCGACTCGGCCGGGCTCGACCACTACGACGCGATGGTCGACGGCTGCCTCGCCCGGGGCCTTGCCCCCGCGATCACGCTCAACCACTTCACGTCGCCGCAGTGGTTCGCACGAGCGGGCGGCTGGCTCTCACCCGATGCACCGAGCCGGTTCGCCGACCACTGCACCAGGGTCATGGAGCGGCTGGGGGACCGCGTCGCTCTCGTCGTCACGCTCAACGAGCCGAACCTGCCGGCGACGCTGCTGTGGGGCGGCCTGCCCGACAGCGTCGTCGACCTGCAACGCCGGACGCTCGAGGCCGCGTCCCGCGCCGCCGGGGTGCCGCGGTTCCGCTCCGCCAACGTCGTCGTGCCCGAGGAGCGGCTGGCGATCGAGGACGGCCTGGCGCTCGGGCACGTCGCAGCGCGGGCCGCGGTCCGGGCCGCCGCGCCCGATGTGCCGGTCGGCCTGGCCATCGCCGTCGTCGACGACGTGGCGCTCGACGACGAGGGCGCGACCCTCGTGTCCCGCAAGCGAGCTGACTGCTACGAGCGGTGGCTCGAGCTCGCCGCGGGCGACGACTTCATCGGCGTGCAGAACTACGAGCAGGTCGCGCACGACCGCACCGGACCGGTGCACCCGGTCGGGGCAGCCGCGGTGAACCAGATGGGAACACCCGTGGTACCCGAGTCGCTGGGGGGCGCCGTCCGCTACGTCCACGGGGCGAGCGGGCTGCCCGTCGTCGTCACCGAGCACGGCATCGCCACCGCTGACGACACGGTGCGTGCCGAGTTCCTGCCGCCGGCGCTCGAGAGCCTCGACGCCGCGGTGGCCGACGGCGTCCCGGTGCTCGGGTACTACCACTGGACATTGCTGGACAACTTCGAGTGGATCTTCGGGTACCGCTTCCAGCTGGGTCTGCACACTGTGGACCGGGTGACGGGGCGCCGGACGGCCAAGCCGAGCGCCACCGTGCTCGCGGACGCAGTCGCCCGACGGCGGGCCGGGGTGCCCGTGGGCTGACCGGCGCGGCGTCGTCGGAGCGGGCTGCCGAGAGCCGCGAGCGGTTCTGTCGTGGACACTGGGTGCCAGCAACGTGAGCGTCGACAAGGAGTCAACCGTGCCTGAGGGAACTGTCCGCTGGTTCGACGCCGAGCGGGGGTTCGGCTTCCTCTTCCTCGGGGACGACGCCGAGGACCTGTTCGTGCACGCGTCCGAGATCATCGGTGATGACGGGCCGAGGCTGCTCCGAGAAGGGCAGGTCGTCGAGTTCGAGCTGGGCGAGGGGGACCGCGGACCGCAGGCCCGCCGCGTCCGGGTGACGGGTGACCACGCCCCCGACGCACCCCTGGGCGTGCTCGGCACGGTCTCCTGGTACGAGCCCGGCAAGGGATACGGCTTCATCACGCCCGACGGCGGTGGTGCGGAGATCTTCGTGCACAGCTCGGCCATCGTGGGCGGCGGCGTGATCTCGGAGGGGCAGCGGGTGGCGTTCCTCATCGTCGACGGGGAGCGAGGGCCTCAGGCCGACCACCTGCTGCCGCTCGGGCCCGAGGCCGTCGGGCGACCTCAGGCGTCCGACGGAGCGGACGGCACCGTGTCCTGGTACGACGGCGAGAAGGGCTTCGGGTTCGTCACACCCGACTCGGGCGGCGAGGACCTCTTCGTCCACGTCCGAGCGCTGCCCGGCGGCGTGACCGAGCTGTCCGAGGGTGATCGGGTGACCTACGACGTCGGCACGAGCGAGAAGGGACTGCAGGCTCGCAACATCCGACTCGTCCGGGGAGCGCCCGTCGCGTCAGAGCGCAGTCGGTCGGCCCCCTCAAGCGAGTCCGGCGGCTCCGTGCGCGGCGGCGAGGGCGTGGTCGCGCGGTACGACACGGAGCGCGGCTTCGGCTTCATCACCCCGGATGCGGGGGGTGCAGACCTGTTCGTGCACGTGTCGGTCGTACGGGGCGCCGAAGGGCTGCAGGAGGGCGATCGGGTCAGGTACAAGGTGCGCCAGAGTGATCGGGGACCGCAGGCCGACAGCGTCGAACGGGTGTGAGCCAGGCTGAACCGCCCCGTCGGCGAGCGATCGTCTGGGTACGTCCTATCGCGTGAACCTGACGTGGGTCGTGCCGCTCTCGGCCACTTCCGTCGTCACCTTGTGGGTGAGCTCGAACCCTTGCAGGTGGTCCCAGAGTCGATTGCCCCGGCCGAGGACGACCGGAGCGACCATGAGGTGCAGATCGTCGACCAGGCCGGCACGCAGGAAGTCGCGTGCGGTGCTGTACCCACCGCCGACGCGCACGTCTCGGCCGTCGGCAGCCTCGCTCGCCTCGGCGAGCACGTCCTCGATGGCGCCGTCGCGGAAGTGGAACGTCGTTCCGCCCTGCATGGGGATGGGCGGACGCGGCGCTGTGTGGGTCAGTACGTAGACCGGGGTGCCGAACGGCGGCTCGTCACCCCACCAGCCCTTCCACTGCGGATCGTCGGGGAACGAGTGCAGGCCGAACATGCTCGCGCCCATGATCTCGGCGCCGATGCCCTCGAAGAAGGCGACGGCGTGGGAGTCGTCGACGCCGGTCGTGCCGGCGCCGCTGGTGTCCCCGAAGACGCGCTCGCGGAACGTCCGGGTCGCGGCATAGGCGGCCGTGAGGCGCCCCCAGTCCTCGCCCATCGGATTCTCGGAGTCGTCGCCGGMGATGGGGGTGTAGCCGTCCAGCGAGACGAACAGGTCCATGCGCACGCGGGTCATGTCAGGTTTCCTTCGCGGTGGTGCGGTTCAGGTAGCTGCCGAGCCGGTCGGCTCGACGTTCTGCGGGCGTCCTTTGTTCGCCCAGCCACAGACGCAGGGCGTCGAGGGCGCCCGGGCGCAGGCTCACGGTGCGGACGCGGCCGTGCTTCTCCGAGGTGACCACGCCCGCGTCCTCGAGGACGCGCAGGTGCTGCAGAAGCGACGGCAACGCCATCGAAAACGGTGCCGCGAGCTCGGACACGACGGCCGGGGACTTCGCGAGACGCTCCACCATCGCCCGGCGCGTCGGATCCGCGAGAGCCCGGAGCACGGCGTCCAGCTCGTCGTAATACTTAGGCACTTGCCTAACTATCGTCTCGAGTCCGGTGTGCGTCAACCGTGAGTCGTAGGTCGCGCCCGAGCGTGTCGGGGTGTCGCGGACCGACCGCTCGGCATGCGACAGCGGGCACGCTGCGAGTGCACTCCTCAGCCTTTCGCGCTGGCTGGACGGAGGAACTCACGCTAGTTGTCCGGCAGCCGAGAGTCTGGCCTGCTGACGTACAGGTGCTTGACACGCACGTCGCCTCATCGCTTTTCCGGGTCCTCAGGATCGCGGGACAAGGGTCCGGGATGGCGGGGGCCAGCACACTGCTGGCTCAGACGCTCGTCATCGTTCCTCAGCAGTCAGTGCTGGCGTTCTGCGGAGGACGCAGGGAGCTCGGGCGGCGGCGTCACGGTAGTGATGCAGAACGGGTGGCCCGCGGGGTCCAGGAGCACCGTCCACCGCGGGTCCGGCTGCGGATCGGCCAGCTTGGCTCCCAGAGCCACCGCGCGCTTTACCGGCCCGTCCAGGTCGTCGCCGGCCGTCAGGTCGAGGTGAACGATCGAAGCTCCCGGCCACTGAGGCGGGCGGTAGTTCTCCACCCGCTGCGGGGTGAGCAGCAGTCCTGGGACCTGCACGCCCACGCTGGTCGGGCGACTCCAGAGCAGACGTCCCCCCAGCAGCCGGAGGTAGAACTCCGCCAGCTCGGCCGGGTCGGCGCAGTCCAGGGACACCCCCACGAACCGCACGCCGCCGGGATCCGCTGACGCTGTCATCGCGCCATGGTGCCATCCACCCCGTGGACACCTCCATGCGACGTGGACAACGCCGATGACATCCCCCAGCTCGGCGTTCGTGGCTGGAGGAACTCATCGCAGCGCCCCAATCCTCCGGGCGGTGGAAAAAGGAAGTGGCGGCCGTAAGAACTCGGCCTGTCGATTCCGGCGAGGCTCGTCCGTCACAGTGGTGACAGGCCACGCCGGGCGGCCGCACAGGAGGAATGCCATGACGCAGTACGCCATCTACTTCAACCAGCAGTGGGTCGGAGATCACCCGGCCGAGTGGTTCCAGACTCGCGTGGAGCCCAGCACGGCGGTCGTCCGTGACATGGAGGCGGCCGGGGTCCTGGTCTTCGCCGGCGGGCTCGAGGAGGACCTGGCCGACGCGTTCAGTGCCGACGCAACGAGCGGGACCGTGTCGATCTCCGACGGTCCCTACACCGAGACCACCGAGTACCTGGGCGGGATCACCATCATCGAAGTGCCCGACCTGGAAACGGCCAAGATGTGGGCGGGCAGGGTCGCCGAGGGGTGCGGCTGGCCCCAGGAGGTCCGGGTCATCAAGTAGGTCTGACCCGTCGGCCGCACAGGTCAGCCGGACGGTGAATGGCTCGGCACTGTTCCGGCAGCAAGTGGGCGTTCGCATCGGGCTTGGCGGGGCGTCGGCGGGGGCGTCCTCGACGCCGAGGCTGGCGAACCGGCGACACGGAGCGAAGCTACGCCGCGGGCGTCTGCTGACGGTGGCTGGGTCTGGTGAGCCAGAGGCTAGCCAGGAGGGCCAGACCCCAGAGGGCGAACCACGGGTCCCACAGGTAGGCGTGCCACGCCAGCGCCCGCGGGTCGCTGTCCTGACTGGCACGGACCAAGCCGCCCTGGACGAGGAGGCCCACCGCCGTGAGGACGCCGCCGTAGCCGAGGAGAACGATCCCGGCGATCCACCCCAGCGTTCGGGGAAGTCGGCCGACCATCCAGCCAGGGAACCGACCCGGGGCTGCGACGAGGACGGGTGCGGCGAGCGCGACGACGGTCTTGACCACGACGACGAGCCACAGGACGACGAGGACACTCGTACTGCGCCGGCGTCCCCATTCCTCGATCTCGCCGCCGACGGTGTCCAGCAGCGCGCTGCCCCCTAGCGCCCAGTAGGCACTGACTGCTGCGCTACCCAGTCCCAGCAGCGCTGCGAGTGCCGCCGCGACCCGCGCGGCCGACGGGGGAGCCTTGTGCGGCTGTGTCGAGGGTGCCGGAAACACCCCGCCACGGTAACGAGACTGCACAGTCCCGACCATGATGTCCTGCTCGAGCTCTACGACGAGCACCGCCTGCAGGCGGCGCCGTGCCTTCGCGTGTGTCTCGAGCTTGACCCGCCGACCTAGAGACCGCCGGGCTCCGGATCGAACCTGACCCCCTGACGCACGACTCCCGCCTCCTCGCATTTCGTCCTTTTCGCAGCGCGGGCACGAGGTCGATAGTGGATACAAACCGTGCACCGCGATGAGGGGGCGTCCCGTGCTGGCATTCGATCTCGTCCGCGCGTCCATCCACCCGGACGAACCTGTCAAGGACGACATCGACGCCGACGGCCCAGTCCCACGGACCAGACACGGCGACCTCCGCGGCGCCTACCTCGACGCGCTCGACCTCCTTGAGGGCGGCGTTGACGCGCTCACGACAGACCTTGCGGCGGAGGATGTGGTCCAGGCGGCATTCCAGCGCGACCTGGCTTTGGCTCCCAACGGCGAGCGGTGGTCATCGAGCTTCGCTGAGCCGCTGGCGTTCGCCGGTGGAGCACGCCAGCTTGTGCGTCAGGTCGAGATCTGCAGCACGGCCGTCGCGGCGTCGGCCGCCCGCACACCCGCCGAAGTCCCGCGCTTCATCTGCGGGCTGTGGCCGGATCCTCGCCCCGCCGCGCGGTCTTTCGCTGCGGAAGGCGGCGTCGTCGTGCTTCTGAACACCGGCCTGCTAGCCGCGCTGAGGATCGTGATGCAGACGGTCGCAGCCAGCATCCGCACGCTTATGGAGCTGCCCGACCGGTGGGTGGACGGTGAGATGCCGCTCGGCTACCAGAACGGCTCGATGGCGGACCTCCTGGAGCGCTGCCAGAGCGGCCGCGACGTCCGCATCGAGCCGATCCAGGTCTCGATCCACACCGGCGGCGCCGACCTGTTCCGTCGCCACGCCATGCTCTCGGCCTACTGCCAAGTCATCGCGCACGAGCTCGGGCACTGGGCGCGGCGACGGCCTGGTCCCGACGACACGTGGCTCGAGGACAACCCGGAGTTCCAGCGCGCGGCGCGCGTCACCAGGCCGGACCAGTGGGCCCAGCCGATCGACGAGATCGACGAGCTAGCCACGTCGAACAGCGAGAACCACGCCGACGCAATTGCCTGCGAGATCCAGACGCGGCCGCCTCTCGGGCCTGGATACCCTTCACCGAGCCAGGTGATCGGCGCGATGGCGCCGTGGGCGCTGCACTCCGGTCTGTGGTGGGCCGAAGCCGCGCACAAGGAGAGGCACCTGGGATGGACACACCCATACCCGGAACTGCGATTGGGGCTGACCGCGCTGCGCCTCGGGCAGCCTGCGTCCGAGCTCGCGAACCTCCGCGCTTCGCGTCCTCGCCCGACAGCAGACGATCCGCCCGCGCCCGGCACGCCCGCTGACATGGCCCACAAGTTCCAGGTCTGGAGCGAGGCGATGCTCGACATCGCCACGAATCGAGAAGTCGCCCTCGACCGCGGCCTCGAGAGTCGCGCGTCGACGATGGACCGCGTCGCGATCGAGATCAACCGTCGGTTCCGTGATCTGCCATGACCGACGCCGGACGACCCTGGGGACCGATCGGTGTGGACGAGTGGGTCGCGGGAGCGTCGGCACTGGAACCCCGGCAACGGGGCCAGCAGGTCTGGCTCATCGGACCGTGCCCGGGCTGCGGGCACCAGCTCGAACGGGATATCACGGCGGCGCTCGGTGTCGGCCTCGTCGACGGCTCCACACTGGAGCGGGTGTCCATCGCCTGCAACTGCGGCCAGCTCCACGCGGGCCGCGCGGCTGATGCGCGTCCAGCAGGCTGCGGTGCCGCCGGCTCCATCCGACTCGAGTTCCGATGAGCACGACGCCACCTCGAGATGACGGGCGCGGTATCGCCGACCGGCTACGCGTCGTCGGTGTGCCCACTGAACCAGGCGACAGCGAGATCGACGCGTGGGCAGATGCGGCGATCGCCGAACGCCTGCCGCGCCTGCGCGCGGTCGCCGCAGAGTGGCAGAAAACGGTGGGCGCTGTGGCGGGCCTCCTGGGCGCCGGAACACTCCTCAACGCCGACACGACGGTTCGGGCCCTCTCACCCGACGCCCGCAACCTGTTCGCGCTCGCCGCGGGCCTCGCGTTCACGGCTGCCGCCGCGTCCATCGTCCTGGCGAGCCTCGCCGCGCAGCCCCGAGTGCGGAGGATCCCACCGGGCGTCGTCGCGCGCCGAGCGGCACGGGACGGTGCGTTCAGCTACGCGCACGGTCGCCTGTTGGCATCCAGGTGGTGTGCCGGAATCGCGCTCTTCGCGCTCCTCGTGTCGTTCGGGGTGCGCTGGTACGCCTGAGCTGCGCAGCCGAGAAATCTCAGGGTCTCGCTGTGGAATCCGGGCTGCCTTGCTTCCCACTCATGCGGGCCGTCCCGATGCCTGGCGTCGAGCAGGGCGACATTCGAATAGTGAAGCACCTGCTTGACTATTGACTCCCTCGGACCTAGCGTCGAAGGCGTGCCGAGGGACCAGGAACCGACGTTGGACCAGGTCTTCCGCGCTCTCGCTGATCCGACACGTCGCGCGCTCGTCGAACGGCTGGTCCGCGGTCCGGCCCCGGTGCGCCAGCTCGCCCAGCCGTTCGAGATGTCGCTCACCGCGGTCATGCAGCATCTCCAGGTCCTCGTCGATGCAGGACTGGTGACCTCGCAGAAGACCGGTCGGGTCCGCACCTGCACCATCGAACCGGCGGTCGTCAGGCGCGCCGAGGCGTGGCTCGGTCTCCAGCGCACGGAGTGGGAGCACCGGCTCGACCGGCTCGGCCAGGTCCTGACCGATGCGCCCTCGGAAGGAGAAGGGCATGAGTGACCTGTCAGTCGTGAACTCGACGTTCACCCTCGAGCACGACTACGCCACCAGCCCGGCACGGCTCTTCGCGGCGTGGGCCGATCCGGCGACGAAGGCCCGCTGGTTCGGCGGCAAGGCGGCCGAGCACCACGAGCTCGACTTCCGCGCGGGCGGTTCCGAGATCACTCGTGGCCGCGACAAGGAGGGCCGGACCCTCACCTTCGCGACCCGCTATCACGACATCGTGACGGATCACCGGATCGTCTACTCGTCCACTCTGTCGGTCGACGACACCCCGGTCACGATCTCGCTCACCACCGTCCTGCTCGAACCCCACGGCGACGGCACCACGCTGGTGCTCACCGAGCACGCGGCCTACCTCGACGGCCATGAGCAGCCCGAATGGCGCCAGCAAGGAGCGCGAAGGCAGCTCGCCGCACTCGCCGACGAGCTGGCGGCCGGCACGAACTAGCGCAGACACGGCACGAGAACAGCGTCAGGAGCCCGAGGAACAGGAGAGGACCATGACCACCTTCATCACCATCGGATACGGCGACCGCGCCGGCTACGACCGGACCGATCCCGCTGTCCGGGACGAGGCGCACCGATCTGATGCACGCCTGCGCGAGCGCGGCGTCGTCATGGGCGTCGCCGGCGCCMCGACCCAGGTGCGCAACCATGACGGCGCGGGAGTGGCGACCACCGACGGACCGTTCCTGCGGTCCGAGCTTCCGCTCGCGGGCTTCGCCGTCATCGAGGCCGACACCCTCGAGCAGGCCGTTGCCGTCGCTTCCCAGAACCCCTGCGCCGTCGCGCACGGCGTCGTCGAGGTCTGGCCGCTGAAGTCGACAGCGTGAGCCCTTGGTCGGGAAGCCCAGAGGCCCGAGGTCGCGGCCGCTACACGTCCGATGACGACCGGATCGGCTTGGCGATCGCAGAGGTCCGGTCCCCCGCGAACGGGGCTGACGTAGGTGCGGCAGATCTCGCGGAAGCCAGCAGCTGGAACATCGCCACCAGGTGCTCCCGCGTCAGCAGGCGACGCTCAGGCCGGGATGGGTGCTGCGGCTTGCGCCGGCTGGGTCAGCTGGCGCATGAGCGCTCGGTCGTCGCGGACGGCCCAGTGCTCAACTCCCTTGCCGTCGGCCATGCGCACCAGGTGCATCTGCTTGTAGCTGAAGATCCGACCGGTGGCTGGGATACCGAAGAACTCCCCGGTGTGTCGGCCGCTGTGCGTGCAGTACATAGCGACCATGTCGCCTTCGCAGACGACCTGTTCCACAGTCCAGCTCTGGTCGGCGAAGGCCCTGGCGAGCATGTGCATGTAGTACGTGATGCCGGCGAGGCCGGGCGGGCTTCCGGGTGGTGACTCGTGGTTGACGAAGTCAACGCTGATGAGCTCGGCGAGGGCGGCCTCGTCGTCGGCGGGGAACACCTCCTCGAGAACTCGGCGGGCGGCCGTCTTGGTCTGGTCGTTGTTCATCGCTCCTCCTCGGAGCTACGGCGCGGCAGCCGGCCGCAGCGGTATTCATGCCAGTATCATTCTCCTCAATGAGCGAGACGACAAGACCCCGACGGCACTACGACTCCAGCGGACGGCGGGCGCAGGCCGTCCGGACCCGCGCAGGGGTCGTGGACGCCGCCACGCGCGTGTTCCTCGAGCGGGGCTACGCCGGTGCGACGATGACGCACATAGCGACTGCGGCCGGGGTCGCCGTCGAGACGGTCTACCGGTCGGCGCCGGGGAAGGCCGGGCTCCTGGAGGCGGCGGTCCAGGCGGCTCTGGCCGGCAGTTCGGAGCGCGCTTCGCTGCCGGTCGAGGAGAGACACGGCATCCGCCGGGTCATCGAGGAGCAGGACCCGTACCGTCAGCTGTGGCTCTACGCCGCCACCCAGCCGGGGGTGTGGTCCCGGGCTGGCGGCCTGCTGCGGGTGTTGGACGCCGCCGCCAGGAGTGAACCCGCCCTCGCCGAGCTCCAGCGCTCGCACGCGCGCCAGCGGCTCGACGGGATGCGTAGCTTCGCCACCCTGCTCCACGACCGCGCGGCGCTGCGTCCGGACCTGTCCGTGGAACGGGCCGCCGACATCCTGTGGGCTCTGTGCGCCCAGGCCACCTACGACAGCCTCGTCCTGCACCGCGGGTGGAGCGACGCCGACTACCGCGACTGGCTCGCGCAGATGCTCGCGTCGGCACTGCTGCCCGCCAGCGGACCATGACCCGTCCCGCCACGTCCTGGCCCGGCGACTGGACATGACCGGCGCGCCGAGAGAGGCGGCGGCCGCACCACGCTCCACATCGAGCGTGTCCGGAGCCCGACGACCTGACCTGCGGCGCGGCAACAGGTGCGACGGCGCGTGGCTCAGCAATTTCGTCCGAATCGTGAGCCCGACACGTGCGGCCGTCTCACGTCTGTGTCCGGATCCTCAGCTGCGGCGGCGATCAGTGGTCGCGGCCGGCAGCGGACGGATCGCGATGGCCTCCACCTTGACCAGTTGGTCGTCATAGCCGAGCACGGTCACGCCGAGCAACGTGCTGGGCACCTCGTGGTCCCCGAACGCCGCATGGACGACGTCCCAGGCGGTCCCCAGGTCCGACCGTCGGGATGAGGCGACGTAGACGGTCGTCTTGACGACGTCGGTCAGCTGCGCGCCGGCGGCATGCAGGGCGGCCACGAGATTGGCCACCACCTGGCGCGCCTGTCCGGCGACGTCGCCGACGGCAACAGTCCTGCCGTCGGCGTCCAGCGGGCAGGCGCCGGCGGTGAAGACGAATGCACCGGGACCGGCCACTGCGGCGTAGGCGTAGGGCGCCTTCGGAGTCAGCTCCTTGGGTCGGATGAGGGCGATGGCGGGCTCGAGAGGCATGCGCACATGATCCATGCCCGGCGGCTGCGGCTCGCGTGTGCGAGTGCGGAGGCGGGATTCGACTGGTAGAGCGACGAGCACACCCTCAGGGGGGCCGAGAACGAGGTGACGTCGTCGAGCAGGTCGAGGCATGCCTTGTCGGGTCGGGGTCGGACCTGCGGCGGCTTCACGTGGACGCGCTCGCCGCGTTCCCTGACTACGTCATCGTGCTTCTGCCGCGGCAGCTGCGGCCCGCGCCAACCACGGCGGAACGTCTCCGTAGCGTTGGTTCGGCACGAGCTCGCCCTCGGCGCTGCACTCGATCAGCTGTGCCATCCGGCGGGCGCGGGTGACGTCCTGCTTGGCTGAGGTGACCCAGACGGCGCAGACCTTGCGGTAGGTCGCGGTCGAAGCGTCCCAGAAGGCGGTCGCCGCCCGCGACGCAGCCAGCTCCTCGGCATACGAGTCTGGCAGTCCGGCCCAAGGTCGCTCGTGACTGTAAGGGGCCTCTTCGCGGGTGCGTTGCTCCCAGATCGCCAACCCGCTCGGCTGCATCCGCCCCTCGGCGCGCAGCTTGTCGACAAGATCGAGATTGACCCGGCTCCAGTGGGAAGTCTTCTTGCGAGGGGTCCAGCGCTGCCGCCGGGACTCGTTGTCGATGCGTTGCGCGACTGAGTCGATCCATCCCCAGCACAGCGCTTCGACAACCGCTTGCTCCCAGGTCAGGCCGCGATCTGCCGAGCCCTTGTTCTTCAGGCCCATCCACAGCACCGTCTCCGTGTCGTGGTGCCGTGCCAGCCAGGCACCAAACTCCTCGGGACCGTCGAAGAACCGCGCGGGTCGTTCGGGTGAGCCGCCCATCCGACCCGGAGTTTCGGACTCTGGCTGGTCACGTGTCATGCACCGAGTGTGCCGCCGAACGCGTGCGTCGACAGGTGAGTGGTGCTCCGCCGCCGGATCAATGGAGGAACTCATTGAACTTGTCCGGAGCCCGACCCTCTGACCTGCGGCAGTACACCTAGTTGTCCACGTGCTCACCCCTGACCGAATCCCGCCTCCCGAGCCTTGATGATCGCGTCCGCCCGCCCAGCGGCATGCAGCTTGGCGTAGATCGACGAGACCACGTTGCGCACGGTCTTGTTCGACAAGAACAAGTCGCGCGCGATCGCGTCGTTGGTGCGCCCGACGGCGAGCAGGTCGAGCACCTCGCGCTCGCGATCGCTGAGCCCGGGGAAGGCCGACGTCTGCTTGGCGGGGCCCGGAGCGCCGGCGAACAGCGCGGCGACCCGCCCCGCCAGAGCCGCACCGAACACCATCCCGCCGGCATGGGCCGCCCGCACGGCGTTGCGCACCTCGTCGGCACCCGAGCCCTTGAGCAGGTAGCCCGACGCCCCGGCGCGCACGGCTGAGAGCACGGTGTCCTCGTCCTCGTTCATGGTCAGGACGACCACCCGCACGCCGGGCTGGCGGGCGGTGATCCGACGCGTCGCCTCGATGCCGTCCAGCTCGGGCATCTGGATGTCCATGACCACGACATCGGGGACCACCTCACCGACGACGTGCAGGGCGTCGACGCCGTTGCGGGCCGTGCCGACGACCTCCATCCCGTCGAGCGCCCCGAGGAGCGCGACGAGCCCGTCGCGCACGATCTGGTGGTCGTCGACGACGACGACCCGGATCGGCGGGTTCACGACAGCGCCTCCTTCGGGTTCTGGGGACTCAGCGGGAGCCAGGCCCGGACCCGCGTGCCGCCGTCGGGTGGGCAGGTGACCTCGCTGAGGCCGCCGAGCTCTTCGGCCCGCTCCCGCAGCGAGAGCAACCCGACGCCCGCCTGGCGGTCGGGAGCGATGCCGCGGCCGTCGTCGGACACCTCGACGACGAGACGGCCGTCGGCGGTGGTGAGCCGCACGACGCAGCGGCCGGCGCCGGCGTGCCGCGCCGCGTTGGTCAGGGCCTCGGCGGCGATCCGGTAGGCCGCAACCTCGACGGCTGCCGGCAGCGCGCTGAGCCCGTCGGCCTCCAGGACGGTCTCGTACGGCTGCGACTCCGCCAGCTGGGCCAGCGCGCCCACCAAGCCGCGGTCATCCAAGGCGGGTGGCCGCAGGTCGTGCACGAGTCGCCGGACGTCGGCGACGACCTCCTGCACGTCAGTCGTCGTCGCCTCGAGATGTCCTCGAGCCGCGTCGGGGTCGCGATCCAGCAGCAGGCGCGCTGACTCCAGGCGGAAGGCCACCCCGGCGAGGGCGGGGCCCAGGCCGTCGTGCAGGTCGCGGCGGATCCGTCGGCGCTCCTCCTCGCGGGCCAGCACCATCCGTTCGCGGCCCAGCTGGAGCTCGTCGGCCATCCGGCTGGCTCTGGCCGCGGTCGCCGCCTGCCGGACCAGGTCGCCGAGGAGCTTCTCGTCGTGGCCCGACAGCCGGGTTCGCAGGCCGCGGGCGGGGAGGACCAAGCGGCCGATGGGCGCGTCGCGGTAGGTGATCGGGAGGGTGCGGGTCTGACCCGGTCGGTCGCCGTACGACGCGACCAGGTGCTCGCCACTGGGGCGGTCTACCTCGACGCTGACGAAGCCGATGCCGAACGCGTCGGCCACCGACCGCGTCACCGCGGCGAGCTGCCCGGCCGCGTCGTCGGTCGTCTCCAGGGTCGACGCCAGGCCGGCGATCGCGCCGTACGGGTCGGCGCGGCGGCCGAGCATCACGCGGCGGACCAGCTGGCTGAGCTGCTGCCGCAGCGGTCCGTAGAGGACCGCCGTGAGGACGAGCACCAGGAGTACGACCTGGCGCTGGTCGAGCGCGCTGCCGAGCAGCGTGGTGAGTGCGGCCAGCACGGCGAGGTCCACCGCCACGATCACGAGCGACAGCGCGCCGTACAGCGTCGTACGCGTGAGCAGGTCCTCGACGGGGACGATGTCCGGGTCGACGATGCCCACCGTCATCGCGGCCGCGGGCAGCAGGACGACGAGCAGCAGCACGATGCTCTGCATCACGGCGAGCTCGGACACGAGAGTCAGCGGGAGCAGGACCGCCATCACCAGCACCGACCAGGCGAGCCAGCGCAGCCGGTCCCGCTCCACTGCGCGACTGCGCCGGTAACGCGCGACCACCGACGCCATAGCGACCAGAAAGCCGACGGCCTGCGCGGCCAGCGCGACAGGGGCGATCGCGGCGGTGAACGACAGGGGGAGCGGCAGGGTCCAGGCGTCGGCATCGACGTCCGCAGGGAGCGGCACGTCGCCGGTGCCCATCGGGCTCATCAGCACGACGCACGCCGCCACGAGCATGGCGCCGAGCGCGATCCGGCAGGCGACACCCCAGCGGCCCGGCAGGAAGCGCCCCGTCGGGAAGATCATGAGCAGCACGGCGACGGTGGCCGGAAGGAAGGCGCCGAGCCGGTTGAGCACCCACAACGCGGTGTCGGCGCCGGCGAGCGAGCCGTCGGACCGGACGGCGAACCCGACGTAGGACTGGGCCAGTCCGTCGAGCGACCAGAACAGGCCGAGGGCCGCCAGCGCAGTGCCGAACCGATGCCGCGGGTCGTGCTCGACGATGACGAGGGCCAGGACGACGAGCGCGAGGCCGAGTGCGGCGTAGGGCCATCCGGGGCCTCCGGCGAGCGCGGGACCCGGTCCCTGGGCAGGGGCGCGGAGGTCGAGGGCGATGCAGACCAGGAGCGCGCCGACGGCACCGATGAGCACGGCCACCTCGGCGGCGCGGGCCCAGCGCGGGGCTTGCCTCGTCACGCGGACATTGTGGTGCCCGTCCGTCCCGGAGCGGGACGGACGGGCACCGTGTCCGGCGGGCGAAATCGTCACAGGGTGGTGGTGCGGTACACGCGATCGCCGAACGTGAGGGCGATCCCAGTGATCAGCAGCCACAGGGCGCCGGTGACGCCTGACATGTACTCCAGCGGCGAGATGCCGAGGATCACGGTCAGACCGCCCAGGATCAGCCCGACCAGCCCGAGCCAGCGGGTGACGACCCCGCGGCGCGAGGCGACGAACAGGCCGAGACCTGCCAGGCCCGTGAGGGTCCACAGCCACGGGACCGTGCCGATCCAGTGGTTGTACATCGCGGCGGTGGCGTCGTCGACGATGCCGCCCTGCAGCAGCGGGACCATGTACTCGGTGTCGAGCGCGCTGCCCAGGATCGAGACGACCGCGGTGCCGACGAGGCCGGCGGTGGCGACCAGCGGCACGAGGCTGGCCGGCATGGCGTCCCGGAGCCGGCGGTGCAGCCCGGCGGCGAACACGATCATGAGGACCGCGCCGAGGACAGTCACGCTGTGGAGGGCGAACATCGCGGGGGCCTTCTCGACGAGCGCCGAGGCGATGCCGTCCGTCGAGCCGGCGAACTGGTCGCGGTAGACCACGTCGACGCTGGACGACAGCACGATCGTGGCGAGACCGGCGACGGCGGAGCCGATCCCGGCGATTGCCCAGCTGCGCGAGGGCTGCCGGCGCGGGGACAGGGCTGGGTCCTGGACGTCCGAACGGACGGGGTTGGTGGTGGTGATGCTGGTGGTCATCATCGGGTTCCTCTCGAGGTCGTGGTTTCTTCCGATGACCTGACGATGTCGGGCCCGGTGTCCCGCCGGACAGGGACAACTGGGCACGCGTCGTCCCGTGTGCACTGGCTCGACCGAGGTGGGTGCACGACTCGCGGCGGCGGCCGCTCCGGCCCCACTCAGCAGTGTCGTTCGGGCACATCCACCAGCGGTCGCGCCCGAGGCGCTTGACGTCGACAACGGTCGCGGAGCCGGCGTACGCGGCCACGGGCGTGACTGCTGTCCGCGTGCGCACGGCGACCGGCACCGACACACGCACGCCGACCAGCGGCGGCATGTGGGTCAGCGTGGCCTCACGCGCCGGTCGGGGCCGGCGAGCGGTAGCTGCCGGCGCGCACGTCGTCGAGCAGCGGCGGCCCGGCCGGCTCCCAGTCGAACGTCGTGCGAGCGCGGGTGTTCGGCATGTCACCGCGGCTCGCGAGCAGATAGGCGGTCGGTCCGAGCTGCTCGACGGCCACGTCGAGCGGGAGCGACACCGCGCGCGCGCCGGTGAGGTCCGCGATCGCCTCCGCCAGCTCACGGAACGTGAACGGGTGCGAACCGACCGCATTGAACACGCCCGCGACCGGCCGCTCCAGCACCCGCAGGTAGAGGTCAGCGAGATCGTCGACGTGCACCGGCACCCACACGTTGTCCCCCTCGCCGACGTAGGCCGCGGCGCCCGTCGTCGCCGCGGCACCGATCAAGGAACCGAGCAGGCCCGAGCCGCCGCGCCCGTGCACGAGCCCGGCACGCACCACCACCCCGGTGATGCCGGGCGCCGACCGGACGATCCGCTCGGCGGCCGCCTTGACCGGCTGCGCGCTGCGCTCGGGCAGCTGTGCGTCCTCGTCCCGGTCCTGTGCAGGGTCGAACCCGTACACGAGGCCGGTGCTCGTGTAGACAACGATCCTCCCGCCGTCCCGGCCGCCGGCTGTGAGCGCATCCACGGCCGCGAGCTCCGTCCGGTCCGCTTCCGCCGTAGCCGACCAGTCCACCGCTGCGTGCACGACAGCGTCCGCGTTGGCCGCGGACGCACGCAGCAGCGCGACGTCGGCCAGCTCGCCCCGGACCGGCGTCGCGCCCGCCTCCGTCATCGCCCGCGCCGCCGTGTCCGAGCGGGCGAGCGCCACGACCTCGTGCCCCGCGCCCACGAAGCGCTCGACGAGCACACCGCCCACGTATCCAGTGCCGCCCGTGATGAAGACGCGCATTGTCACTGCTCCCCTCGTTTATCCCGCGCTGACGCGGGCCTGGTCCTCATGTCGCGAGCGACGCTAATGTCTGACGTCAGCGTCAAGGTCAAGCGGGCGGAGGAACGATGCGGATCGGTGAGCTCAGCCGAGCGACGGGGGCAAGCCCGCGGGCGCTGCGCTACTACGAGGAGCACGGCCTGCTGCAGTCGCAGCGCGAGGACAACGGCTACCGGGCGTACGACACGTCGGCAGTCGAGACCGTCGCGACGGTCCGCTCGCTGCTCGACCTCGGGTTCTCCACCGAGCTCATCCGCCGGATCCTGCCGTGCACCGGCGAGGACGGCCCGGTCGCCGGCGACTGCGACGCACTCGTGCGGCGAATGTCGGAGGTCCGCGACGACATGGACGACAAGGTGCGTCGGCTCGAGCGGACCCGCGACGCGCTGGCCGAATTCCTGGAGCGCGCCGTCCGGGAGGCCGCCTCCGCGTAGGCGGCGCGACCCGCGGGCGGGAGCGCGCCCGGCTGACAAACCGTCGTCGCACGGGAATGCATCGCCCGGCGCCAAGGTTGAGCCCAACAGACTCAAGTTCGCCATCTCGCGTTTGCGCGCGGCCCGAAGCCGGCGCAGACTTGAGCGAGCCGGACTCAAGAGCGAGACGTACAACCCACGCAGCACACGAAAGAAGGCACACACATGGCACGAGCAGTCGGCATCGACCTCGGTACCACCAACTCGGTGGTCGCTGTCCTCGAGGGCGGCGAGCCCACGGTCATCGCCAACGCCGAGGGGTCGCGCACGACGCCGTCGGTGGTCGCGTTCTCCAAGACGGGTGAGGTGCTGGTCGGCGAGATCGCCAAGCGCCAGGCCGTCACCAACGTCGACCGCACGATCGCGTCCGTCAAGCGCCACATGGGCACGGACTGGTCGCAGACGATCGACGACAAGAAGTACACCGCGCAGGAGATCAGCGCGCGGGTGCTCTCCAAGCTCAAGCGTGACGCGGAGGCCTACCTGGGCGAGCCCGTCACGGAGGCCGTCATCACGGTCCCGGCGTACTTCAACGACGCCGAGCGCCAGGCCACCAAGGACGCCGGCGCGATCGCGGGCCTCAACGTCCTGCGCATCATCAACGAGCCCACCGCGGCCGCCCTGGCCTACGGCCTGGAGCGCGGCAAGGAGGACGAGCTCATCCTCGTCTTCGACCTCGGCGGCGGCACGTTCGACGTGTCCCTCCTCGAGGTGGGCAAGGACGACGACGGCTTCTCGACGATCGAGGTCCGCGCGACCTCCGGCGACAACCGCCTCGGCGGCGACGACTGGGACCAGCGCATCGTCGAGTTCCTCATCACCGAGGTGAAGAACTCCACGGGCGTCGACCTGGGCAAGGACAAGATCGCCGTGCAGCGTCTGCGCGAGGCGGCGGAGCAGGCCAAGAAGGAGCTCTCGTCCGCGACGAGCACCAACATCTCGCTGCAGTACCTGTCGATGAGCGAGAACGGGCCGGTCCACCTGGACACCAAGCTCTCGCGCGCGCAGTTCCAGCAGATGACGCAGGACCTGCTCGACCGGACCAAGAAGCCGTTCAACGACGTCATCCGCGACGCCGGCATCAAGCTCTCCGAGATCGACCACGTGGTCCTCGTCGGCGGCTCGACCCGCATGCCCGCGGTCACCGAGGTCGTCAAGGAGCTCACGGGCGGCAAGGAGCCCAACAAGGGCGTCAACCCGGACGAGGTCGTCGCCGTCGGTGCCGCGCTGCAGGCCGGCGTCATGAAGGGCGACCGTAAGGACGTCCTGCTCATCGACGTCACCCCGCTGAGCCTCGGCATCGAGACCAAGGGCGGCGTGATGACCAAGCTCATCGAGCGCAACACGGCCATCCCGACCAAGCGCTCGGAGATCTTCTCCACGGCCGAGGACAACCAGCCGTCCGTGCTGATCCAGGTGTTCCAGGGCGAGCGTGAGTTCGCGCGGGACAACAAGCCGCTCGGCACGTTCGAGCTGACCGGCATCGCGCCGGCGCCGCGTGGTGTGCCGCAGATCGAGGTCACGTTCGACATCGACGCGAACGGCATCGTGCACGTGTCCGCCAAGGACCGCGGCACCAACAAGGAGCAGTCGATGACGATCACCGGCGGCTCGGCCCTCCCCAAGGAGGACATCGAGCGCATGGTGCGCGAGGCCGAGGAGCACGCCGCCGAGGACAAGGCGCGTCGCGAGGAGGCCGAGACCCGCAACACGGCCGAGCAGCTGGTCTACTCGACCGAGAAACTGCTGGTCGACAACGCGGACAAGCTGCCCGAGGACGTGAAGACCGAGGTGCAGACCGCGGTCACCGAGCTCAAGACGGCGCTCGCGGGCACCGACGTCGACGAGGTCAAGGCCAAGCACTCGGCCCTGCTCGCGGTGAGCCAGAAGATCGGCGAGGCGATCTACTCGGCGGACAACATGGCGGCCAACGCGCCGGCCGACGAGCAGCCTGCGGCTGACACGTCGTCCGACGAGGACGTCGTGGACGCTGAGATCGTCGACGACGAGGACGAGGCGGTCAAGTGACCACCACGCCCGACGACGCAGGCGACGACCTGACTCCGGAGGAGCAGGTCCTGGCCGACGCGGAGTCGATCGCAGCCGGTGCCGAGGAGGAGGTCGTCCTCGAGGGGCTCGTGGCGGCCGAGGCGCTCGCGGCGGAGCGGCTGGACGAGCTCCAGCGCTCCAAGGCGGCGTACTACAACCTCGAGCAGCAGTACTCCGGGTTCGTGAAGCGGTCGAAGGCTGATGCCCTCGCCGCCCACGACCGTGGGGTGCACGCGATCGTCGAGGCGCTGATCCCGGTGCTCGACGACATCGAGCTGGCCCGCCAGCACGGTGACCTCACCGGCCCGTTCGTGTCCATCGCGGAGAAGCTCGAGGCGACCCTCGGTCGCTTCGGGGTGGTCCGCTACGGCGAGACGGGCGAGGCGTTCGACCCCGCGATCCACGAGGCGCTCATGCACTCGCACTCCGCGGACGTCACGGAGTCGACCGTGCAGATGGTGCTGCAGCCCGGCTACCGCACCCCCGACCGGGTGCTTCGAGCCGCCCGCGTCGCGGTCGTGGATCCCGAGGCGTAGAACCCGAGTAGCGTCCGGGCAACGAGCAGATCGTTGCCCGGACGCTGCACACAGACTGCAAGGAAGGAGCGGCGTGACCGGACAGGACTGGCTCGAGAAGGACTTCTACTCGGTCCTCGGCGTCCCCAAGGATGCCGACGCCGCGACGATCAAGAAGGCGTACCGCAAGCTCGCGCGGCAGATGCACCCGGACCACAACCCGGGTGACGCGAAGGCCGAGGCGAAGTTCAAGGACGTCGGCGAGGCCTACGCGGTCCTCTCCGACGCCGAGCAGCGCGGCCAGTACGACCAGCTGCGCGCCATGGCGGGCGGCCCCCGCTTCACGTCCGGCGGACGCGGCGGCGCGGGTTTCGACGACGTCTTCGGCGGCATGTTCGGCGGCGGCCAGCAGGGCGGTCGCGTCCGGTACACCAACGCCCCCGGCGGCGCGGCCGGCTTCGAGGACATCCTCGGCGGGCTGTTCGGCAACGGCGGCGGCGCGGGGTTCGCGCCCGGCCCGCAGCAGGGTGCCGACCTCGCGACGAGCGCGACCCTGCCCTTCCGCCAGGCGGTCGAGGGCTCGACCGTCTCGCTCAGCGTCGAGGGCAGGACCGTCAACGCGCGCATCCCCGCCGGCGTGCGCGACGGCCAGAAGATCCGTCTGCGCGGCAAGGGCCGCCCCGGCGACCGCGGCGGGCCCGCAGGGGATCTCGTCATCACCGTCCGCGTCACCCCGCACCCGGTCTTCGCCCTCGACGGCGACAACCTGCGGATCACGGTGCCGGTCGCGTTCGACGAGGCCGCGCTCGGCGCCACGATCGAGGTGCCGACGCTCGACGGCTCCACCGTCCGGGTCCGCGTGCCCGAGGGCACGCCGTCCGGTCGAGCCCTGCGCGTCAAGGGCCGAGGGGTCCCCGGCACCAAGGGCGACCTGCTGATCACCGTCCAGGTCGTCGTCCCGCAGCGGCTGAACGCCGCGGCGCGCGAGGCGGTCCAGGCCTTCGGCATCGCGACCTCGGGTGAGGACGTCCGCTCCGGCCTGCTCGACGCGGCGAAGACATAGCCATGCCCGCCGAGGACGCCAAGGTCTACGTGATCTCGGTCGCCGCCGAGCTGGCCGGCATGCACCCGCAGACCCTGCGCCAGTACGACCGGCTCGGCCTGGTCAGCCCCAGCCGCGCGAGCGGGCGCGGGCGGCGCTACTCCCTGCGGGACATCGCGACGCTTCGTGAGGTGCAGCGGCTGTCGCAGGACGAGGGCGTCAACCTGGCCGGGATCAAGCGGATCCTCGAGCTCGAGACGGAGCTCGACGGCCTGCGCCGGCAGGTCGAGTACCTGCGCGCCTTCGTCGACCCGGGTCGCCGCATCTTCACGGCCGACCCCCGCGGCGACGTCGTCGCCGTCAACCGCACGGCCAGCCGCAGCCGCCGCCCGACGACCACGGCCGACCGCGCCGCCGTGGTTCTCTGGCGCCCGAGCTCCCGCTGACCCACGCGGGCAGCCACTTCCTCGCAGGTGGCCATGGGGTCGACGACGAGCGCTGCCTAGACTCGGCGACCGTGACGATCGACCTCGACAGGGCACGCCGCGACACACCCGGCATCGACCACGTCGCCCACCTCAACAACGCCGGCGGCGCTCTGCGCCCCAGCGTCGTGACCGAGACCGTCGTGGCGCACCTGCGCCGCGAGGCGGAGATCGGCCCGTACGAGGCCGAGGAGGAGGCGGAGGTAAGGGTCGCGGCGGTCTACGACTCGGTGGCGACGCTCGTCGGCGCTCACCGCGACGAGATCGCGCTGGTGCAGAGCGCGACCGCGGCGTGGAACGTGGCGTTCGCCACCCTGAGCATCAAGCCAGGTCAGCGCATCCTCACCGCGCGCACCGAGTACATCAGCAACGCCATCGGCCTCCTGCAGGCGTGCGAGCGCTCCGGTGCGACGCTCGAGGTGATCGAGGACGACGAGCACGGCCAGGTCGACCTCAACCAGCTGGAGCGCAGGCTCGACGACGACGTCGCCCTCGTCGCACTGACCCACGTCCCGACCGGCGGCGGCGTGGTCAACCCCGCGGCCGAGGTCGGCGCCCTCACACGCAGGGCCGGGGTGCCGTTCCTGCTCGACGCGTGCCAGTCGGTCGGCCAGCTCGACGTCGACGTCGACGACCTCGGCTGCGACCTGCTCGCCGCGACCGGTCGCAAGTTCCTGCGCGGCCCGCGCGGCACAGGCTTCCTCTACGCGTCCCGCGCGATCACCCCGCGGCTGGTCCCGCCCGTGCTCGGCCTGGGCGCCGCGCGGTGGACGTCGCCTACCGCCTACGAGGTCGTGCCGGGTGCCTTGCGGTTCGAGACGTGGGAGCGGTCGATCGCCGACAACCTGGGCCTCGGCGCGGCCGTCGACTACGCGCTCTCCGTCGGGCTGCCCGCGATCGAGGAGCGCGTCACCGCCCTCGCGGACCGTCTGCGCGAGGACCTCGCGCAGCTGCCCGGTGTCACCGTGCGCGACAAGGGCCTGCGGCGGTCGGGCATCGTCACCTTCACGGTCGACGGGCGGTCTGCCGACGAGGTGCGCGCCCGCGCCGCTGCCGCGCGCGTGAACGTCAGCGTCACGCGCGTCTCGTCGGCCCAGCTCGACTTCGGCGCCCGCGGCCTGACCGAGGTCGTCCGCGCCTCCCCGCACTACTACACGTCCGACGCCGAGCTGGACCGACTGCTGGCTGCGCTGCGCTGACGCGCACTTTCGGTCGTCGGGAAGCGCGGACGGCCCTGGAGCGGCAGACGTCCGCACGATCGGTCGTCGGAGCGCGCGAATCTGCGGACGTTCCGGGGAGAACAGCGGGGCGTCCGCGCGATCGGTCGTCGGGATGCGCGAATCCGCGGACGTCCGGGCAGGGAGAGGCCCCGGCAGCGTCGGCTCAGTAGCGGCGGAGCACCGCGGCCAGGTCGAGCTGCGCGCCGTCGTCGGCGTCCGCCAGGGTGCGCTCCTCGACGGCCGCGATGTGCTGCACGACGAGCGCCTCGGCCCCGTCGGCGTCCCCGGCGGCGAGCAGCTCGATGAGCTGCCGATGCTCGGCGACCGAGCCGCGCTGGTCGTGGTCGCGCCCGTGCACGGCGAGGATCAGCGCGCAGCGCCAGATCACCTCGCTCAGGTAGCGCTGCAGGAGGGCGTTGCCGCAGAGCTCGGCGAGCAGGATGTGGAACTCCGCGCCGAGCCGGCCGGACACCTGCGGACGCGGCGTCGTCGCCGCTGCGAGCTCGCGCTCCACGTGGGCGGTCAGGGTGTCGCCCATCGCCGGCTGCCACGCGAGGGCGATGCGCCGGACGGCCTCGCGCTCGAGGCACCGGCGCACCTCGAAGGTCTCCTTCGCCTCCGTCAGTGACGGGTCGGCGACGAGTGCGGACTTCGCCTTGCCGGTCTCCACCAGCCCGGCGGTCGTCAGCCGCGCGAGCGTGCCCCGGATGAGGGTGCGGCTGACTCCGTACTGCTGCGCGAGGAGGTCCTCGGGCAGGCGCGTCCCGGGAGGCAGGGCGGCCTCGACGATCGCCGACCGCAGGCTCAGGAACGCGGCGTCGGCACGGTCGGCGGGCCGGGTCGACCCGGCCGGCTGGCGGTCCATGGCGCCACCGTATACGGGCCCCGTCCGACGAAACGCGACCGCAACGTAAGTTTCATGGATGCGAAACCAAGTCGTTCCGTATACCAACTACGGTCGTTCGGTATACGGAAGGACGGTTCATGCCTCAGATCACGGTCCACCTGACCGAGCAGCAGCTCGAGCTGGTCGACGCCTCCCTCGCCGCCCGCGAGGCCGACGACGCCGCCGCCCTGGTACGCCTGGCCCTGCGCGAGTCGGCCACCCAGGTGTCCGGCCGGCCGCACCCGCGCACCACGGGCACCCCGTGGCGCTGGTGGGACGCCGTGGAGGCGCCCGCCGAGCGCGAGGTCCTGCGCGAGCTGGTGATCGAGCCGGGGACCGGGAAGGCCCTCGAGGTCCGGGCCGGTCAGGTGCTGCGCGTCGAGCAGGTGACGGGCGACCAGTGCGTCGACCTCAACGTCTTCAACCTGCACGACTACCGCGAGTTCATGCACGTCGGCCGCACCCGGACGCTGCACGGCACCAACCCCACCGCGGGCACGTTCCTGTGGTCGGCCCCGCCGCGCGAGCGCGCACTGATGTACCTGCAGACCGACACCGCCGGCATCAACGACACCCTGTTCCCGCGGTGCAGCGCCAACATGTACGAGTCGATGCACGGGTTCGCGGACCACACCAACTGCGCGGACATCCAGGCCGAGGCCCAGCGCGAGTACGGGCTCACCCCCGACGACGTGCACGACTCGTTCAACCTGTTCATGGCGACCCGCGTCGTCGACGGGATGCCCGAGATCCTGCGACAGTCCACCGCCCCGGGCGACCACGTCGAGCTGCTCGCCCTGGTCGACGTGCTCGCGGTCCCCAACATCTGCGGCAACGACATCCTGGGCACCAGCAACTTCTCCCTCGACCCGGTGAAGGTCCAGGTGCTCGCCGCGTCGCAGGCGGAGATCGACGCGGTCCCGCCGCTGCAGCAGTACGCCACGCAGCGCACGCCGGCAGACTTCCGGCAGCCGACCATCCGCGCCGAACGTGCCCTGCAGCGGGTGCCCGACTACGAGCCGGCCTTCGCGCGCACCCCGGTCCGCCTGGTCGGGGTGGGGGTGGACCTGGACGAGGTCGACGCCGCGCACCTGGCGGCGGTTCGCGACGAGACCCGTTACGCCGACGACGACGGCGCCGCGCTGCGCGACATCCTGCTCACCTGGTGGGGCGCGACGCATGCCTGAGGGCCTCGACATCGACTTCGACGCCCTCGGCGCCTACGAGCGCTACAAGCTCATGGCCAGCCTCATCGTGCCCCGCCCCATCGCGCTGGTGACGACGACGAGCCCCGACGGGGTGGTCAACGCGGCGCCGTTCAGCATGTTCGGGATGGTCGGCGAGGACCCGCCGCTCCTGATGATCAGCGTGAACCGGTTGGAGGACGGCGCGCAGAAGGACACGGCGGCCAACCTGGATGCCACGGGCGAGTTCGTCGTGCACATCCCCGACGAGGCCATGGCCGCGCGCATGCACCAGTGCGGGCAGTCCTACCCGGCCGACGTCGACGAGCTCGCGATGGTCGGCCTGACCGCCACCCCGGCCCACCGGGTGCGACCGCCCCGGATCGCCGAGGCACCCGTGGCCTTCGAGTGCACCGTCCACGAGCGCATCCTCACCACCAGCCGACAGGTCTACCTGGGCCAGATCCACCACCTGCACGCCGCGCCCGGCCTGATCGATACGGACCGCTGGCGCGTGATGCTCCAGGACTTCCACCCCGTCGGGCGCTTCGGCGCGAGCTTCTACGTGACCACCGGCGACCGCTTCTCGCTCGCCTCCGACGCCGCCGGCACACCCGTGTCGACGACGGACATCGACCAGCTCTAGCCCTGCTCCTCACCTCCCCCGAAGGAGAATCACTCATGGCCATCTCCCGACTGCGCCTCGGCGCGGCCGCCCTGACCGGCATCGTCCTGTCGCTCTCCGTCGCGTCCTGCGCGGGCGACACCCCCGCCGCGTCCGGCGCGACGAGCACCGACGCCGCGATCGGGGCCGTCGACCTCAGCGACGTCTGCCCCGCGACAGTCGTCATCCAGACGGACTGGAACCCGCAGGCCGAGCAGGGCGGTCTGTACCAGCTGCTCGGCCCCAACCCGACCATCGATGCCGACGCCAAGGTGGTGCGCGGCCCGCTCTACGCGAGCGGCGAGTACACGGGCGTAGACGTCGAGGTCCGGGCCGGCGGCCCCGCGATCGGCTTCACGCCGGTCCCGTCGCAGATGTACTCCGACAAGGACGTCCTGCTCGGCTGGGTCAACACCGACGAGGCCGTGCAGAACTCGGTGGCGATGCCGACCACCGCGGTGTTCGCGACGTTCGAGAAGGCGCCCTGGATGATCATGTGGGACCCGGCGACCTACCCGGACGTGCAGACGATCAAGGACCTGAGCAGCACCGACGCCACGGTCCGCTACTTCGCCGGGGCCACCTGGATGGAGTACCTCACCGGCTCGGGTCAGCTGCGCGAGGACCAGATCGACGGCTCGTACGACGGCACGCCCGCCAACTTCGTCGCTGCGCAGGGCAAGGACGCGCAGCAGGGCTTCGCCACCGACGAGCCGTACGTCTACCAGAACGAGCTCCCGTCCTGGGGCAAGCCGGTCGACTACCAGCTCATCGCCGACACCGGCTACCCGCTGTACGCGGTGGCGCTCTCGGTCCGCACGGAGGACGTCACCGCGCAGGCCGACTGCCTCAAGAAGCTCATCCCGGTCGTGCAGCAGGCGACGGTGGACTACTTCGCCGACCCGACGACGGCGAACGCGCTCGTCGTCGAGGCCGTCGAGAAGTTCAACACCGGCTGGGTCTACGACGCCGGCCAGGCCGCCGACGGCACCACGCAGCAGATCGACCTCGGCATCGTGGCCAACGGCCCCGACGGGACGCTCGGCAGCTTCGAGGAGGCCCGGGTGCAGACGATCCTCGACATCGCGTCGCCGATCCTCACCAAGGACGGCACCGCTCCGGCGGAGGGTCTGACGGCCAAGGACCTGTTCACCAACGAGTTCCTCGACCCGAGCATCGCCCTGCCGGCCGCCGGCTGAGCCCAGCGCCCGGGGGAGCGATCCCCCGGGCGCTGTCGGTCGACCGACATCCGCGTGTCAGCCACGTGTCGGCGCCCTGTCAGCGACGCCCGGCACGCTGGGGCCATGACAACAGCTGACCTGGTGATCGAGGCCGAAGGCCTCGTCAAGCACTTCGGCGAGACGAAGGCGCTCCAGGGCGTCGACCTCGCCGTCTCTCGCGGCACCGTCCTCGGCGTGCTCGGCCCCAACGGCGCCGGCAAGACGACGGCCGTCCGCATCCTGTCCACCCTCCTCGTCCCCGACGCGGGCCACGCCCGCATCGGCGGCTACGACGTGGTCAAGGACGCCGAGCGCGTCCGCCAGTCGATCGGCCTCACGGGCCAGTACGCGTCCGTCGACGAGGACCTCTCCGGACGCCAGAACCTCGTGCTCTTCGGCACGCTGCTCGACCTCGGCCGTGCCGGCGCCCGCGCCCGCGCCATCGAGCTGCTCGAGTGGTTCGACCTGACCGCTGCGGCCGACCGGCCCGCCAAGACCTACTCCGGTGGCATGCGCCGCCGCCTCGACCTCGCGGCGAGCCTCGTCGGCCGCCCCGACGTCATCTTCCTCGACGAGCCGACGACCGGCCTGGACCCGTCCAAGCGCGAGGACATGTGGGACGTCGTGCGCTCGCTGGTCACGGACGGCTCGACCGTCCTGCTGACCACCCAGTACCTCGAGGAGGCGGACGCGCTCGCCGACGAGATCACGGTCATCGACCACGGTCGCGTCATCGCGCACGACACCCCCGAGGGCCTCAAGCGCATCGTCGGCGGCCAGACCCTCGAGATCCGCCCGGCCGACCTGAGCCGCATGGAGGAGGCCGCGACCATCCTCGGTCAGGTGTCCTCGGGCACGCCCGCCGAGGAGATCCGCAAGGGCGTCCTGGCCGTGCCGGTGCAGGACGACTCGGCGCTGACCGCCACGGTGTCCCGGCTGGCGAGCGCCGGCATCGGCGTCACCGAGCTCTCCCTGCACCTGCCCAGCCTGGACGAGGTGTTCTTCACCCTCACGGGCCGGACGGCCTCCGAGGACGACACGACCGAGACGAAGGAGGTGGCCTGATGACCACGGTCACCGAGCACCGTTCCCCGCGCGCCGTGCCCACGTCGGCCGCCACCGTCGCGCGCAGGCCGTTCCCGTTGTTCCGGCACTCGATGTCGCTGGCCAAGCGCAGCCTCATCAAGACGTGGCGGACGCCCGAGGCGCTCATCGACGTCACCCTGCAGCCGGCGATCTTCCTCGTGATCTTCGTCTACATCTTCGGCGGGGCCATCGCGGGTGACACGACGACGTACCTGCAGTTCCTGCTCCCGGGCATCCTCGCCCAGACGATCGCGCAGGGCGCCATCGCCATCGGCGTGAACCTCAACACCGACCTGGAGAAGGGCATCTTCAACCGCTTCAAGTCGCTGCCCATCCCGCGACCGGCGCCGCTGGTCGGCGCCGTGATCGGCGACGTCGTCCGGTACGTCATCGTCATCATCTCGACGTTCGTCGTCGGCTACCTCATGGGCTTCCGGATCCTCACGGACCCGCTCAGCGCGATCGCCGGCTGCCTGCTGGCCATCGTGTTCGCCCTGTCGCTGTCGTGGGTCTCCGTCTTCGTGGGCATGAAGGTCCGGACCTCCGGCGCCGTGCAGGGGATCATGTTCCTCATCATCATGCCGCTGAGCTTCGCGTCGAACGTGTTCGTGCCGGCGGCGACGCTGCCCAGCTGGATGCAGACCTTCGTGCAGTGGAACCCGCTGACCCATCTGGTCGCCGCGATGCGCGGGTTCTTCCTCGGGGTCCCGATGGGCAACAGCGTCTACTACACGCTCGCCTGGTGCGTCGGGCTGGTCGCGGTGTTCATGCCGCTGGCCCTGCGGGCGTACCGCCGCAAGGTCTGACCGACCGTCACGACGAAGKGGCGACCCGGCACCGCGCCGGGTCGCCCCTTCGCGCGTCCTGGGTGTCTCATGGCGTGAGAAGCCTCGCGCCGGCACTTCCCCGGCGGGCCGCGGTCCCTACGCTCCGTCCGCTGCCAAGAGCCACGAGAGGACGTCCTGTGAGCACCCCGACCGTCGTCGTCCTGCACGACAACCCCGACTGGTTGCCGCCCTTCGAGCGCGCCTTCGCCGCGGAGGGCGTCCGGCTCGAGACCTGGCACCTCGGCTCGCGGACCCTCGACCTGCGCGAGGCGCCCGACGACGCCGTGTTCTGGTCGCGGCTCAGCGCGTCCGCGCACACGCGCGGCGTGCCGCACGCGTACGACACGGCGTCGGCCGTCCTGAGCTGGGCCGAGGGGGCGGGCCGGCGCGTGGTCAACGGCAGCCGCGTCGCGGCCCTCGAGGTCAGCAAGGTGCGCCAGTACGCGCTGCTGCGGGCCGCAGGGTTCGACGTGCCACGCACGGTCGCGGTCGTCGGCCAGGAGCACCTCGTGGCGGCGGCGCGGGCGTTCGACGGGCCGTTCATCACCAAGCACAACCGGGGCGGCAAGGGCCTCGGGGTGCGGCGGTTCGACTCGGTCGACGAGCTCGCGGAGGCCGTGTCGGCCGGCGGGCTGGAGCAGCCGATCGACGGGATCACGCTGCTCCAGGAGCTGCTCGTCGCGCCGGAGCCGTTCATCACGCGCGCGGAGTTCGTCGGCGGCGCCTTCCACTACGCCGTGCGCGTCGACACGTCCACCGGCTTCGAGCTGTGCCCGGCCGAGGCGTGCGCGGTCCCGGTCGGCGGTGCCGTGCCGCCGCCGCTGTTCTCCGTGCGCGAGGACGTCACGGCCGACCACCCCCTGGTGGTCCGGCTGGGCCGGTTCCTCGCGGACCAGGGCGTCGAGATCGCGGGCGTCGAGTTCTTCGAGACCACCGACGGGCGCGTGGTGCCCTACGACGTCAACACGAACACCAACTACAGCCCCGACGTCGAGGCACAGGTCGCCGTGCCGGCCACCACCGCGGTCGCCCGGTTCCTCGGTGACCTCGCGCGGACGGCCGCCGGCCGCCAGGCAGCCGCCTGACGATCAGGCGAAGTCCGCCGTCAGCTCCCGGATCCGGGCGGCCGCTGCGGTCGAGGGCTGGTCCCGCCACACCGCGAGCAGGCGCTCCCGGTCGTCGTCGTCGCCGAGGACCGTGGCCAGCGGTCCGTCGATCCCCAGCTGGAAGAGCATCACGAGGTTGGCGCCCAGCCGCATGCCGGCGGACCACAGGTTCCGGGCGAGGTCGTCGTCCCCGCGGTGCGCCGCGAGCTCGGCGATGCCGAGGGCGAACCCGCCGAGCACGGGCATGTCCTGGGTGACCAGCGCCTCCGGGGCGACGGAGGAGAGCAGCTCGACGGCGTGCGCCATGGCCGCGGCGCGCTGCCCCTGCATGCCGGCGACGCGCAGGTGGACCACGGCGGCGGCGACCCGGAAGGAGATCCGCGCCTGCGGGACCTGGATCGACATCGACTCCACCAGGGCGGACGCGGCCTCGGCGTCCTGCATCGCCTCGTCCACGCGGCCTGCCCGCCACGCGACGTGCGCGAGCCCGAGCAGGGCCTGCGCGGCGTCGACGTCGTCGACCTGCGACGACGAGGTCACCTCGCGGAGTCGCCGCAGCGCGTCGCCGTCGCCGTCGAGCGCCCGCTGGACGTCGAGCATCACGCGGATGCTCCGGACGTCCTGCATCGCCCCGACCAGCTCGAGGTGACGCAGGCCGCGCGCCAGCCACTCCTGTGCGTCCGCCCCCCCGCGCACGCTCTCCCACTGGCCGACGCCCTGGGCGGCCATCCCCATGCCCCAGTGGTCGCCGATCGACTCGAACTGCCGGTACGCCTCGCGCGCGTCGCCGCTGGAGCGCATCGAGTCGCCGGCGTTCTCCTGGACCGCCGCGCGCATGAACAGGCCGAGTCCGTGCAGGAACGGGTCGCCGCTGGCGATGAGCCTGGCCGCGGCGGCCATGCTGGTGTCGACGTCGTTGGAGCCGATCGCGGGCATCACCGCGGCGAGCGCGGCGATCCGGGTGGAGACGCCGTCGGGCCGCTCGGCGAGCACCAGCCGCAGCGACCGCCACGCCAGGGCAGCGAGCCGCATCGACTCGGAGACGCCCGCGTTGACCTCGGCGAACAGGCAGGTCGCGGCGAGGCGGTCGGCGTCGGGCACGGGGCGGCCGGATGCCGCGCCGGCGTAGAGCGGCGACACCCGGCGGGCCGCGCGGTCGTCGACGAGCAGCACACGCTTGGCCCAGGTGATCACCTCGACGTGCATGCCCCGCACGCTCCACAGGTGGAACAGCGCCGCGGTGATGTCGACCGCGCCGGCCGCATCGTCGTGCTCGACGGCCCAACGCAGCGCCGCGAGGAACGTCTCCTGCTCGGCGGCGCACCGGTCGAAGGACTGCACCTGCCCGGAGCCGATGAACCCCGCGGCCAGCCGGACGGCCTCGGCCCCCGACCACCGGACCAGGCCGGACATGGCCTCTACCCGGTGCCCGGCCGCGTCGAGCCGGGCCTCGCCGTACTCCCGGACGGTCTCCAGCATCCGGTAGCGCGCCTGTCCGCCGTCCTGCTCGTCCAGCGTGAGCAGCGACTGCTCGACCAGCGTGGCCAGCTGGCGGCGCACGGTGGGTGCCGTCCCGGTGCCGGCGACGGCGACGGCGGTGTCCGCGGTGAACGGCGCGGGGATGACGGCCAGCCGCTGGAACAGCTCCCGGTCGGGCGGGTCCAGCAGCTCGCGGCTCCAGTCGACCATCGCCCACAGGCTCGCGTGCCGCTCCGGCAGCCCGCGCAGGGCGTCGTCCAGCAGCGCGAACCGGTCGGTCAGTGCCTCCAGCACGTCGTCGACGGTCATCGACCGCAGCCGGGCGGCGGCCAGCTCGAGCGCGAGCGGCAGGTTGTCCAGGCGGTGGCACAGCTGGAGCGCGCGGTCGGGGTCCCACCCGACGCTCTCCCGACCGGCCCGGGCGCGCGTCTCCAGCAGCTCGAGCGCGTCGGCGTCGGGCAGCATCCGCAGCCGGTGCACCGACTCGCCGACGAGCCCCAGCGGTGCTCGGCTCGTCGCCAGCACGACCACGTCCGGGGAGGCCACGGCCAGCAGGTCGCCGACGACGACCGCGGCCGCGTCCAGCACGTGCTCGCAGTTGTCCAGCACCACCAGCCCGTCGAGGTCCTGGGCGGCCAGCCGCAGGCGGTCCTCGGGGGTCAGCAGGCGCCGGTCGATCGTCGTCAGGTCCGCGCGTGCCGCGGTGGTGTCGGAGCCGCCGAGCGCCGCGAGCACCGTCGGCAGCACCTCGGCCGACGCGCGGAGGCCGGCCAGCTCGATCACGCGGACCGACCCGCCCGCGGCGACGGCGCGCCGCGCGACCTCTCCCGCCAGCCGGGTCTTGCCGGCCCCGCCGGTCGCGACGATCGTGACCAGCGCCGACGAGCCGAGCGCGACCTCGACCTGCGCGACGTCGTCGTCGCGGCCGACCAGCGCCGTCGCGGGGCGTCGCCAGGCGGCCGGCAGCGCGAGGACGGCGCGCTGCGGGGCCGGAGCCGGCG
>NZ_JBFUAI010000008.1:0-173511 GCF_056406355.1 Cellulomonas sp. P1_C4
CCTCGGTCTCGCGCCAGGCCGCGGCCGCGTCCTCCAGCCGACGGGCCTCGCGCGAGCGCGGCGTGACCGCGTCGCCCAGCCCACGCTCCACCAGCGGCCCGAGGACCGCGTGCATCTGCCCGACGGCGTCGGCGTCGTCCACGGTGAGACCTTCGCCGTCGGCCGACGCTCCGGCCGCCAGCAGCACCGTGAGCACCGCGTCGATCGCCCGCAGGGCCTCCTCAGCTCGCCACGCCACGACGGCGTCGGCGCGCGGCTGGTCGAGCACCGCGAGGTCGAGCAGCCGGACCGGGGTGCGGGACAGGACCGCCGGCGCACCGGCGCGCGCGAGAGCGCCCACCAGGGCGTCGACCAGCGGTCGCGCCGCGACCCAGGCGCCCGGCTCGGGCAGGAGCGCCTGCTCCTCGGGCCCCAGCTCGGCGCCCCAGCGGAAACCTCGCAGCGCCACCAGCCGCTCGAGCACCTCCTGCACGGACGCGCCCCCGCCGTCGGCGCCGAGCGCCTCCTCGTACCGCCCGACCTCCGCGAGGGCGGCGGTCGTGGCGTCGATGAGCGCGGTCCGCCGGGCCTCGACCGCCTCCAGCGGCTCGTCGTCGGCGAGCCACCGCTCGTACGTGGCGCGCAGCCCGTGGACGAACTCCTTCTTGTCCTCCTGGCTGTCGTGCACCAGCGTGCAGATCTCGTCGAGGCCCTGCGCCCGCAGCCGGGCGTGCACCACGTCGAGCGCCGCGCGCTTCTGGCAGACGAAGAGCACGCGCTTGCCGTGTGCGACGAAGTCCGCGACCAGGTTGGTGATCGTCTGCGACTTGCCCGTCCCAGGCGGACCCTGGATGACGAAGTTGTCGCCGGACCGGGCCTGCGCGACCGCGGCCAGCTGGGATGCGTCGGCGGGGACCACCAGGTAGCGGTCGGTCATCGGGATGGTCGCGCCCACCGGGGCGACGTCGCGCGGCGCGGTCGAGAACAGCTCGTCGAACGCGGCGTTGGGCATCGGCTCGGTCAGCAGGGTGTCGTAGTCGCGGACCAGGCTGAGGGTGCGGTAGTTGAAGTTGGCGAGCGTGACCATGGTGAGGTCGACATCCCACGTGTACGGGTTGTCGTCGGCGGTCGACGTCACCGTGAAGGTCTCGACCATGTGCTGGGGCGCCGCCCGGTCGCCCAGCTCGACGGACAACGGAATGGGGCGGCGCTCGATCCGGTCGCGGAAGATCTGCACGCCCAGCGGCGCCCAGCCCGGCCGCCGGTAGGAGTACGCGTACTGCCGACGCCCGAACGTGGGGCGCGTGGACGGGCGGCGCCGGCGGTATGCCTGCTGGGCCACCTGCGCGCGGTGCCGGACCAGCTCGATCGTGGGCGTGTCGACGAGGCCGACCACCACGGCGGGCTGCGTCGCGCGGGCCTGCTTCTCGATGCTCGCGCGCAGCTGCTCGACCGCGCCCTCGTCGGCAAGGTCGATCGTCTCCGGCAGCCGCAGGTCGAACAGCTCGTCCAGCTGGTGCCGCAGCACGGGGTTGACCTCGGCAGTCGTGCCGGTCAGCTGCAGGCGGTAGGCGTCGCGCACCCCGCGCTGCTTGGTGAGCGTGACCGGCGCCAGCACCAGCGGCGACTCGATCGGCGTGCCCGGGTCGTTCTTCACGTCGTGCCAGCGCAGGAACGCGACGACCAGCCGCAGCTGGTCGCGCCCGTACTCGGCACGGTCGCGGCGGGCCGACGAGATGATCGCGTCCAGCGACGCCGCCGCGTAGGGGGCGTCGTCCCAGCGCACCACCGAGCCGACGTCGACCGACTTGCCGTCCACGAGTCGCGCGGAGGCCGGGCCGCCCCAGGTGAACAGCTGCGTCGCCCGGATGTTGCGGACGTCGAGCACCAGCGGCACGGACGCCTCGGTGAGATTGAGGGTCCGGCCCGTGGGGCGGAAGTGCAGCAGCGGGTTGCGCCGCGACGCGTCGAACAGCCGGTCGCGCAGGTTCTCCAGCACGGCGGCGCGGGCGTCGGGACGGGTGCCGAGCACTCGCTCGAGGTCGAAGTCCTCGGGCTGGTCGCGGTAGGTGTCGAGCCGACCGATCACGTCGGCCAGGCTCTGCGCCCGCCGACGACGGTCCGGCGCGATCATCGAGCTGGCGACGGTGGCCAGCACCGGGTGCAGTGCGGGGGCCAACGCGAAGAGGTTGTTCCGCCGCCGCTGCAGCAGCGCGGCGTCGCCCTCGTCGGCGAGGTCGATCCCGCACAGGAGGGCCACCAGCAGCTCACCCAGGCTGCCGATGTCGGTCAGCTCGTCGTGGTGGCCGACCAGGTGCTCCCACCGCTGCCAGCCGGCGACGATCCGCATCCCGCCCTCGTCGGCCTCCACGGACGGCTCGTCCTCACCGGTGAGGTCGAACTCGACGGTCCCGCGGTGCTCGACGTCGACCGCGCCGGAGACCTCGAGCGTCGCGATCGCGGCGCGGTTGCGCACCGGCGGCCCGGCGAGCGAGACGTCGATGGTCACGGCTTCGTCGTCGACGTGACCCAGCGCGTCCAGCCCCCGCAGCGGCGCGACACGCCCCGTATCGTGCAGCGACTGCACCGCGCGGAACATGGGCAGCAGCAGGCCGAGGGCGTCGTCGGCCGGCAGCCCGCCACGCGCGACGGCCTGACCGATCAGGTGCCGCATCAGACGGCCGCCAGCTTCGCCGTGGCCCGCTGCCCGAGGTCCAGCTCGGAGCCGATCAGCTCCAGCAGATCCGTGGCCAGACCGACGCGGCGGGCGAGCGCCACGACCGCCTCGAGCCCGTCGTCGGCCGTGCCGAAGTCCAGCAGCACCGCCGCGAGGTACGTGCGGGTCTCCGCCGGGAGGTCGGCGGGCATATCGGTGAGGGCGGGCTCCTGGGCGCCGACGAGCACGCCGTAGCCCTCCGCCAGCGTCAGCGCCTCGTCGCTGCGCACCACGTCGTCGGCCACCAGCAGCCACACCAGGGACCGCGTGACCTCGGCGAGCCGCTCCTGCCCGAGCACGTCGAGCGCGCCTAGGTCGAGCTGCGGGCCCAGCGCCGCCATGACCGCGGGATCGGCCCCCGCGCCGCGCTCGTTCCACTCCTGCAGCGCCCACGCGCGCAGCACCGTCTCCGGGTGCGTCGTGCCGGCGCTCGGCACGCTGTAGTCGACCTCGGCCGCCTGCCGCAGGTACGCCGCGGCGTCGACCTTGGTCAGCCCCGTCACCACCTTGGCCAGGCCGCTGACCGTCGTGATCAGCGACCCGCACGCGAGCACGGCTCCGCGGTCGGCGTACAGCTCGGTGGCCAGGCGGAACCGGCGGGCGGTCTCCAGGTACTCCGACGGCGTGCGCGCATCCGACTCGGCGGCGTCCAGCAGCCGGGCCGCCGCGAGGTACCGGCCGCCCTCGGCGGTCCACAGCACGTGGTGGGCCAGCTCGTGCCCGGCGACGGCGCAGAGCTCGTCGGCGTCCAGCAGGTTGAGCGTCCCGCCGGTCAGCACGAGCACGGCCTTGTCGGGCACGTAGAGCAGCTCGGCGTTGCTGCCCTGACCGCCCTCGTCGACGTAGATCTCGATCGGCACGGTGACCCCGAGGGCGTCGGCCGCCCGCTGGACCGCCGCGTGCACGTCGGGGTGCGCGGTCGCGTCGACCCGATAGGTCTGGCGCAGCAGCAGCTGGTCGAGGCCCGTTCCCGACGTCGGGCGCAGCGCGACCACGGCCACCGGGTTCTCGCGCTCGAGGATCGCCGTGACGTCGCGGTGGTACGGCAGCGGTCCCCAGTCGGTCACTGCGTCTCCCGTCGTCGTCCGGCCCCGGCGACGATAGCGGCCGACGACGACATCGCGTGGGAAGACCCGTCAGGTCGCCACCAGCACCTCGGGGCGTGCCGCCCGGACGACGGCTCGCCGACGGCGGATGATCCACTCCGCCACGGCGAGGTTGATCACCCACGCCGCACCCATGAGCAGCGCGTGCGCCGTCAGGCCGGGCGCGCCGAGCACCAACGTCCACGGCAGGAAGATCAGCGCCTGCGTGCCGGCGCCCTGCCCGACGGCGTAGCCACGGGTCATCCACGCGCTGTGGGTGACGACGTCTCCCCGACGGATGAACACCACGCCGAGCACCAGGGACGCGACCATGAGCGACCCAAACACCCACCGGAACACCTCGAGGAGCGTCCCGTCGGACGCCGGCAGGTCGGAGAACGACGCCATCCAGAGGCCCGCGAGCGCCGCGAGGATCCCCGCCGGCGCGACCACCCGACCGGCCCGGCGGTGCCAGGCGGGCCGACGCCGACGCAGCCCGGGGTGGAACTGGAACGCCCCGAGCAGCAGGAACACCGTGGCAGACACGATGTGCACCACCACCGGGAGCGGCATGGTCACGAACCGCTCGTTGTCGGGCGTCACGGCGGGGTCGCCGGCCAGCTCCGCCAGCCGGATCGACCCCGCGAGCATCGGCACCAGGCTCAGCAGGATCAGGCCGGCCGGGATGCGCCACGCGTGCTTCGGAACCATCGCACTGCCTCTCGTCGGGCCGCTTCTCGTCCTGACGAGAGCCTCTCGACTCCGGGCGCCCGGGTCATCGGTCGTTCGCCCACCCACGGACTCGGCCGTTCGGCGGAGGAAACCCTCCCCGCTCCTCGGTCGTTCAGCGAGCGCAACGGAGTGACCATCGACCAGTGCACCGGCTGCCGCGGGATCTTCCTCGACCGCGGCGAGCTCGAGCACCTCACCGCCGCGGAAGCGCCCTACTACGGCTCACGCACCGCCGCACCGGCGCCGGCGCGGCACCCCGAGGACGACCGGCGCAACCGCGATGACTACTACTCGAGCACGAAGAAGAAGCGCCCGAGCAGCTTCCTCGACGACCTCTTCGGCTGAGCCGCCCGGACCGGCCCTCCGCGGGCCGATGTCGGAGCTTCGGTGCAGGGTGGGCGCATGGACGTGGAGCGGGCGGTCCGGGCGCGGGTCGCGTCGGGCGAGGTGCACGGGGCGGCGTGGCTGGTGGACCGCGGCGGGTCGGTGACCGGCGGCGTCGCGGGCGTCGCGCGGCCGGACTCGATCTTCCGGCTCTCGTCGGTGACCAAGCCGGTGGTGGCGGCGCTGGCGATGGCGTTGATCGACGACGGCGTGCTGGGGCTCGACGACGACGTCGACGAGTGGCTCCCGGAGCTGGCCGACCGGCGCGTGCTGCGCCACCCCGACAGCCCGCTCGACGACACCGTCCCCGCCGACCGACCCATCACCGTGCGGGACGTGCTCGAGTTCCGGCTGGGCATCGGCGTGGACTTCGCCGGGCCGTTCCCCGGCGCCGTGCTCGGGGCGCTCGCGGAGCGCGGGCTGCCCGTCGGGCCACCCGCGCCGCAGCAGTCGCCCAGCCCCGACGAGTTCCTGCGCATCGTCGGCGGCGTCCCGCTCATCGCGCAGCCCGGCACGCGTTGGCTCTACAACACGAGCGCCCAGGTGCTGGGCGTCCTCCTGGCCCGCGCCGCGGGTCGGCCGCTGCCCGAGCTGCTGGCCGAGCGCCTGCTCGACCCGCTGGGCATGACGGAGACCGGGTTCCACGTACCCGCCGAGCGGCTGGACCGCCAGTGGTTGGGCGACGACGTCTACGACGAGGCCGACGGCCAGTGGGCGCGCCCACCCGCGTTCCCCGACGCCGCCGCGGGGCTCGCGTCGACGGTCGCGGACCTGCACGCGTTCGCGACGATGCTGCGCGCCCGCGGCGCGACCGTGCTGGCCCGCAGGCGGTGACCGCGATGACGTCCGCGCACGTCGGGGCACACGACCCGGACGGCCACGAGGGCTGGGGGCTCGGTCTCGGGGTCTTCCTGTCGGACGCGCCCGACGGTCGGCACGCCGGCACCTACGGCTGGGACGGCGGCCTCGGGCAGACCTGGTGGAATGACCCGGTGACCGACACCATCGCGATCCTGCTCACCACCGACGCCTGGACGTCCCCGCAGCCGGCACCCGTGTTCGGCGACTTCTGGCGGGCGGCGTTCGGCGCATGACCACGTTCCGCGACCTGCACGCCGGGCCCGTCCCGCTGCTCCTCCCGAATGCGTGGGACGTCGGCTCGGCGCTGGCCTTCGCCAACGCCGGCTTCCCGGCCGTCGGCACCACCAGCTTCGGCGTCGGCGCGGCGGCCGGCCGACCCGACGGCGGCCGCGCCTCCCGCGACGCGACCCGCGAGCTCGTCCAGCAGCTCGCGCAGCTGCCCGTGCCCGTCTCGGCGGACGTCGAGGACGGGTACGACGACGACCCGGGGGCGGTCGCGGCCTTCGTCGCGAGCCTGCCGGTCGCCGGCATCAACCTCGAGGACAGCACCGACGGCCTGCTGGTCGAGACCGCGCGCCACGCGGCCAAGGTCGCGGCCGTCACGCAGGCGTCCCCGGACCTGTTCGTCAACGCGCGCGTCGACACGTTCTGGTTCGACCAGCACGCGACCCTCCAGGCGACCGTCGCCCGGGCGCTCGCCTACGTCGACGCGGGCGCCGGCGGAATCTTCGTCCCGTTCGTCGCGGACGCGCTCACCCCCGCCGACCTGCACATCCTCGCGCGCGAGATCCCGGTCCCGCTGAACGTGCTGGTCACGCCCGGCCTGAGCCTGGTCGAGCTGGGTGAGCTCGGCATCCGCCGGGTCAGCACGGGCTCGCTGCCGTACCGCGCCGCGGTCGACGCCGCCGTCTCGGTGGCGACCGCCGTGCGCGACGGCCAGCCGGCGCCGGCCGCGACCTCGTACGCCGACATGCAGGAACGCCTGCGCCGGCACGCCGCCCTCTCGCTCAGACGAACCGCTCGACGAACGCGATGACGGTCGAGTCGTTCCACCCGTCGATGCCCTCGAACACCGCGACGCGCTCGGGCGAGGCCATCCACGCCTGCTCGAGCCGCCGGAACTCGTCGCGGTCGCCCTCGGCGCTCACAGCCCAGGTGAACTCGGCAGCCTCCCGGTTGAGGTACGCCGACTCGACGGTGAAGCCGAAGGCCGCCCGAGCGGGCACGAGGCGGGTGGGCCACCACGCGAGGAACTCCTCGACCAGGTGCGGCTTCAGGTTGTAGCGGCGCAGCTGGACCGTGCGGCTCATGCCCCCTCCTCCAGCCAGGCCTCGAACGCGTCGAACGACGAGGGACGGCCGAGGAAGCTCTCGACCAGGTCGGCGGCGTCGGCCGATCCGCCCGGCGCCAGGATCGACTCACGGTACCGACGGCCGACGACCGGGTCCATGAGACCGTCGGTGAACGCGGTGCGCAGGTCCTTCGCGATGACCAGGCTCCAGAGGTACGTGTAGTACGCGGACCCGTAGCCGTCGAGGTGGCCGAAGCCGGCGTACTGGTGGGTGTCGGGGATCGGCGTGTACGGGCCGAAGCGGGCGTCGACGTCGGCGGTGTACGYGGCGAGGTCGGCGGGCGGGTCGGCGTGCAGGCCGTACGAGAGGGCCGTGTAGTTGAGCTGCCGGCGCGTCCACGCCCCGCGCGCGAAGCCGTCGGCCCGGCGCATCGCGGCGACGAGCTCGGCGGGGATGGGCTCCCCGGCCGCGTTCGTCGCGAAGGACCCGAGCACGCCCGCGTCCCAGCCCCACTCCTCGAGCAGCTGGCTCGGCGCCTCGACGAAGTCCCACTCGGTGGCGACGCCCGTGAACATGGCCCACGGCTGGCTGCCGCCGAGCACCTCGTGCACCAGGTGGCCCAGCTCGTGGAAGAACGTCAGCACGTCGTCGTGCTCCATGAGGCCGGTGGGGAAGTTGCAGACGAGCACCCCCTCGGGCAGCGACCGCCCGGCGATGCCCGGCACCAGCCCGAACTGCGCGGCGTGGTTGAACTTCCCCGTGCGCGGGTGCATGTCGAGGTAGACGCGGCCGATCAGCGACCCGTCGGCGGCGACGTCGTAGACCTCCACGTCGTCGTGCCAGGTCGGGACCTTGACGGGCTGCAGCGAGATGTCGAACAGCCGCTGCACCACGTCGAGGATGCCGGGCAGCACGGCCTCGTACCGGAAGTACTCCCGGACCGCGCGGGCGTCGACGTCGTACTCCTCGTGCCTGATGACCTGCTCGTAGTAGAGGTTGTCCGCCGGGGTGACCGCCGCCGCGTCGGGGACGTCCTGGCGGTAGCGCGCGAGCATGACGTCGACGTCGCGCGCCGCCGGGGCCGCCGTGAGGGCGTCGAGGCGCTCGATGAGGTCGGCGATCGCCTGGCCGGAACCGATCATCTTGACCTCGGCGTCGTACGTCGGCCAGTCCGGGTAGCCCAGCAGCGTCGCGCGCTCGGCCCGCAGCCGCAGCAGCTCCGCCAGCAGCGGCTCGTTGGCGGGCCAGCCGAGGGACTGGTGCTCGCGGGTGAGCGCGAGCCGGACCTCGGGATCGGTCGCGTACGTGCGGACGGGCAGCAGGTCGGGGTACTCGGTGGTCAGCGTGACCAGCCCGTCCTCGTCGGCGGGGTGCTCGGCGCGGAAGTCGTCCGGCAGCCCGTCCAGCTGCTCCGGACGAACCTTGATGCTGCGCACGCCGTCGCGGATGTTCCGGGAGAACTCCAGGCCGATCTCGGTGCACCGCTGGGCCAGCGCGCGCAGGCGGTCGCGGTCCTCGGGCGAGCGGTCGACGCCGGCCCGTCGGAAGTCGCGCAGCACGTGCTCGCGGACGCGCGCCGCGCCGGCGTCCAGGCCGTCCGCGGAGGTCGCCGCCAGCACCTGCCACAGCTCGTGGTCCAGGCCGCGCTCGGTGCCCAGGTCCTCGGCCGCCTGCGCGCGCTCCTCGGCGGCGGCCCGCAGCTCCGCGTCCGGGTGCACCTCGGCCAGCAGGTGCGCCGCGGCCGACGCCGAGCCGAGCGCGACGTCGGCGTCGTTCCACAGGGCGAGCACCTCGGCGGTCGTGCGCGGCGTGCCGTCCTTCAGGGTGGCGACGAGGGCGCGTGCGTCGTCGAGGGACGCGTCGATCGTCGTCGAAAGGAAGTCCGGCCAGGCGGCGGCGTCGGTGGGGAAGGAGGTCGGCGGCTGCGCAGGCATGCGGCCGACGATAGCCGTCGTGCCACGTCGAGGCCGCGACGTTTTCGTCGGCGCCTAGCGAGGGCCACCCAGGATCAGCCGCACGGTGACGGTGTCGCCGACGTCGAGGTACTCGGCCTTGCGCACCACGGCCTTCACGGGGACCAGGTAGCGCCCGTCCTTGGGGAACAGCGACGTCTCCCACTCGGTGTCGTCGATGCGCGCGAGCACGGGGATGACGCCCCAGCCGTACGTGATCATCGACGAGACGGCCTTGATGCTGGCGCTCTCCGCCTCCGGCACCGGCACGTAGTGGAACGGTGACGGTCCGCGCCAATAGATGATCTCGCCGCTGAACTCGAGCTCCATCGCCCCAGGATCGCGCACGCGAGGTCAGTCCGGTGGCGTGACGTCCTCGTCCGACAGGGACTCCGCGATCCGTGCGATCGCCGACAGCCTGCGGTCCCACTCGGCGCCGATCGCCTCGAGCGCCCGCGCCGTCTCGCTCAACCGCGAACCCAGCGCGCGGTACCGGATCTCGCGCCCGGCCCGGACGGGTTCGACCAGGCCGGCGTCGGCCAGCACCGCCAGGTGCTTCGCGATGGCCTGCCGGGACACCGGGAAGCGCGTGGCCAGCGCCGACGCCGAGAGCTCCGCGCGGCCCAGCTCCTGCAGGACGGCCCACCGGGTGTCGTCGGCGAGCGCGGCGAACACGGGGACCAGCGTCGCGGTCACGGCGTGGCCTCGACGAACGCGACCAGCTCGTCCAGCTCGCTGGTCCAGCCCTCGCGGTTGGAGTTCATCGCCTCGACGGGGTCGCCGCTAAGCAGTCCGAAGCCGGACTCGACGACGCTGAGCACCGTGGCCTGGCCGTCCTCGACCAGCGTGAACCGGACCAGCGTGGAGTTGTCGGGGCGGATCGGCTCGTCGCGCGTGCCCCACGTGAACGCGAAGACCACGGGCTCGTCGTACTCCTCGATCCGCACCGGGAACTCGCCGTAGTCCGCCCAGCCGAACGTGCCCTCGCCGCCGACGCGCAGGTCGGGAAGTGACGCGGAGGTGCCGAACCACTGGGAGATCAGGTCGTCGCGCGTCAGGGCCGCCCACACCCGCGCGGGTGTCGCCTTGATGTGCACCGTGCGGGTGACGGTGTAGCTCTCCGTGTCGACGACGGCAGGCTGCTGGGTCATGGGTCGATCCCTCCGGTGGATTATTTGATGCAACTCAAGAGTTGCATCGTCGAGACCGTGGCGCAACTAGACGGTTGCGACTTTGACTCGCGGCCGTCAGAGGCGCACCATCGATGCCGAGCTGTGCCGCGGGACGAGCCCCCGGCCGTCGGATCGGAGCGCATCACGATGCAGCGGGGAAGCGAGGCGGCCGCCCAGGCCTGCTCAGCCGGCGACCGGACGCCCGCCCGGCACGCCTGACGCCTCAACGGCGACACCACCGACCTCGAGTCGGTGGTTCGGCGTGCCCCGGTGGGAATCAGTTCCCTTCCCACGTCGCACGAGAGCCGAGACCCATGAAGCCCCTGACCGAACCGTTGATCCGCGCGTCCTTCGTGAACTGCTCGAAGCGCGAGGCCGCCCAGCTGACCCTGCCCGCCGACCTGGCGGACCTGCGCTGGGACCGCCTCGACTACCTGGGCTGGATCGACCGCAAGGCGCCTCTGCGCGCCTACGTCGTCCTGCCCGTCGAGGACACCCTGGTCGGCGTCACCCTGCGCTCGCCCGAGGGCACCGCCAAGCGCCGCCGCGCCGTCTGCGCCTGGTGCGAGGACGTCATCGCCACCGAGGACGTCTCGATGTACGTCGCCCGCCGCGCCGGCAGCCCGGGCCGCAACGGCGACACCATCGGCACCCTGATCTGCACGAACTTCGTCTGCTCCGCCAACGTCCGGCGCAAGCCGACGATCATCGAGGCCGGGCAGGACCCGGTCGGTGTCGTGCAGCGCCGCATCGAGGGGCTGCGCGAGCGGTCCGAGCGGTTCGCCCGCGAGGTGCTCCGGGAGCTCTGACGCCAGCTACGACGTCATGCGAGCGCGGTGAGGGCCGTCGCCGGGCAGGCGGTAGACCGAGACGTGGGAGCGGGAGTCGGCGGTGAACTCCGCGCCAGACCAGTCGGCGTGCCGGCTCTCCAGCGTGAAGCCGCCCAGCTGCGCCATGAGGTCGAGCTCCGCGGGCCAGATGTACCGGTGCGGAGTGCGGCCCAGGCGGGCGTTGCGGCTGTCGTCGAACCGGAAGTGGTGCGAGACGACCCGCTGGTGCAGGACGTCGTAGGTGTCGAGGCCGATGTATCCGGGCTCAGAGAGCCAGACCGTGGCGGCGGCTCCCGGCGGGAGCTTGCGGAGCTCGGGGACCCAGAGCTCGATGACGAACCGGCCGCCGGGGACCAGATGGCGCGCGGCATTGCGGAAGCACTCGACCTGCTCCTCCTGCGAGAGCAGGTTCGCGATGGTGTTGAAGACGAGGTAGACGAGGCGGAACTCGCCCGACGCGGTCGCGGTCGCCATGTCCCCGAGCACCACGGGGATCGTCGCCTCGTCGACCTTGGTGCGGAGCTGGTCGACCATGGGTCGCGAGAGCTCGATGCCGACGACGGGCACCCCGCGCTCGGCGAGCGGGATGGCGACCCGCCCGGTGCCGATGGCGAGCTCGAGCGCCCGGCCGCCGTCCGCGAGCGCTGCCAGCCGATCTACGGTCGGGCCCAGCACCTCGGGCGCGAACATGCCGGTGCCGGGGGTGTCGTACTCGTGCGCGGCCTCGGCGTCCCACAGCTGCTCCTGGTCCATCTCGCCGACGATGGCAGCACGGGGCCGGGCGGTCGATCGCATTTCAGGGCTGGCGGCGGTGCACCGTCCAGGCTGCGGGCGTGCCGAGGTTGCCATCGGCGACGCGCGTGAACACCAGGCGGTCGTGCAGCCGGTCCCGCCGACCCGCCCACAGCTCGACCTCGTCGCAGTCGATCCGCCAGCCGCCCCAGCCGTCGGGCACCGGGACGTCGTCCGGCGCGCCCGTGTCCGGGTAGAGGGCCGCGAACCGCTCGTAGGCGGCGACCAGCGCCGCGCGGTCGGCGATCGGCTGCGACTGGTCCGATGCCCACGCGCTGATCCGCGACCCCCAGGGCCGCGTCGCGAAGTACGCGGCGATCTCGTCGCGACCCACCGGGACCGCGCGGCCGCGGAACCGGACCGCGCGGTACATCGCCGGCCAGGTCAGCGACGCGGCGACCGAGCCGGTTGCGATGATCTCGCGGCTCTTCGCCGACCCGAGGTCGGTGACGAACCCCGGGCCGCGCTCGTCGAGGAAGCGCATGAGGACGGTGCGCACGTTGGGGCGGCCGTCGGCGTCGACCGTGGCCACCGACAGTGCGGTCGGCTCGGCGACGTCGCCGAGCTCGGCCTGCCGGGCCTCCGCGTCCGCGACCCACCGGCGGACCTGCTCGAGCGGCGTCGCCGCGAGCTGGCCCTCGTCGAGCCCCTCGCCGGCGTACTCCCTGTGCACCACGCCACCGTCCCCGTTCGTCGACACGTCCGGGGGGACCATACCCACCGGGACCGGCGCCTCCTGATTTCTGGTACCCCAGCCTTCGGCCTGCGCCTACGGTGACGCGATGGCCGAGGAACCCATCCACCACCACTACGACACCGCCATCGACGAGGACCAGCGCCTCCGCGAAGGGCTGGGCCGACTCGAGCTCGCCCGAGTCCAGGAGATCATCCGGCGCCACCTCACGTCTGCGGCGCGCGTGCTCGACGTCGGCGGCGCGACCGGGGTCCACTCTGAGTGGCTGCTCGCCGACGGTCACACGGTGCACCTGGTCGACCTGCTGGAAGGTCACGTCGCCCGAGCGACCGACCGCCTCGGCGAGCACCCACGGTTCACGGCGACCGTCGGTGACGCGCGCACGCTCGAGCTGCCGGACGCGTCCGTCGACGCCGTCCTCCTGCTCGGGCCGCTGTACCACCTCACCGAGCGCGCGGACCGGCTGGCCGTGTGGCGGGAGGCGTCGCGGGTCGTCGTGCCGGGTGGCGTCGTCCTGGCGATGGGGATCTCGCGGTTCGCGTCCCTGTTCGACGGGCTCGCGCAGGCCTATCTCTTCGACCCCGCGTTCCGCGCGATCGTCGCGCAGGACCTGGCCACGGGTGTGCACCAGAACCCGACGGGCGACCCCCGCTGGTTCACCACCGCCTACTTCCACCGACCCGACGAGCTGGCCGCGGAGGCGTCCGAGGTCGGCCTCGACGTACGGGAGACGGTCGGCGTCGAGGGGATGGCGCACTGGATCAAGTCGCTGGCACCGGTGTTCGACGAGAGGGCCGACCCCGCCGACCGTGAGGTCGTACTCGACGCCGCGCGCGCCGTCGAGGCGGAGCCGAGCCTGCTCGGGCTCAGCTCCCACCTGGTGACCGTCGCCGTCAGGCCGCCCGACGTGGGCTGACGTGTGCTGGTATGTCCCCTGTGACTGACGACTTCCACGACCCTGCGCTGATCTCGACCGGGCACCTGCCGCGGGAGGAGCTCGTGATGCAGCTGATGCAGGACGCGCACGAGCGGTACGCGGGTGTCGACGAGGGAGCCGTAGCGGACTACATCCCGGCCCTGGCCGAAGCCGTCCCGGCGCTCTTCGGGCTGAGCATCGTCTCGGTGACGGGTGCCTCCCACAGCGTGGGCGACGCGTTGCACCAGTTCTCCATCCAGTCCGTCTCCAAGGCGTTCGTCTACGCGCTCGTCTGCGAGGCGCTCGGGCCGCAGGCCGTGCTCGATGCCATCGGCGTGAACAACACCGGCCTGCCGTTCAACTCGGTCATGGCGCTCGAACTCAACGCGGGCAGCCCGATGAACCCCCTGGTGAACGCCGGAGCGCTGGCGACGACGAGCCTCGTGCCCGGCGCGACCGCGGACGAGAAGTGGGCGTTCGTGCAGACCGGTCTCTCGGCGTTCGCCGGCCGGCCGCTGGCGCTCGACGACGACGTGTACGCCTCCGAGGCGGCGCACAACCGGCGCAACCAGGCCATCGCCCGGCTGCTCGAGAGCTACGGCCGCATCGCCCACGACCCCCTGGAGACCACCGACGTCTACACGCGGCAGTGCTCGCTGCTGGTCTCGGCACAGGACCTGGCCGTGATGGGCGCGACCCTGGCCGACGGCGGCGTCAACCCGGTCACCGGCGAGCGCGTGGTCGACGCGTCGGTGTGCCGCTACGTGCTCGCCGCCCTCGCCACCAGCGGTCTGTACGAGCGCTCCGGCGAGTGGCTGTTCAGCATCGGGCTGCCCGGGAAGAGCGGGGTCTCCGGCGGGATCGTGACCGTCGCGCCCGGCAAGGGCAGCCTCGCCACGTTCTCGCCGCGGCTCGACGCCGCCGGCAACAGCGTCCGCGGCGGGCTGGCGACGCGTTACCTCTCGGGTGCGCTCGGGCTCAACCTGTTCGCGTCGCGCCCCGAGGTCGAGCCGTCCGCGTAGCGCTGTCGGTCCGGCCGCACCAGGCTTACTCTCGGATGATCCGCCACCGCCCCTGACCCACGGGAGCCCCCGTGACCGACATGATGGACCGCCCGATGCTGCTCGACCTCGACGACGACGTCGAGCGTCCCGTCGTGACGCGGCGCCCGCAGCGGGCACCMGATGCCCCGTTCCAGCCCCTGTCGGCCACCGTCCGCTACCCGCCCGGCCCCGTGCCGGACGTCGAGGACGCGATCCCCGCTCCGCCCGCCGCGCGGGTCCCGTGGGTCCCGCGGCAGCGGCCGCAGCTGAGGCTCCGACTCCCGGTCTGGCAGCGCTCGCGCGTCGTCGCCGGTCTGCTCGGGGTCTTCCTCGGCGGCCTGGGCCTGCACCGCATGTACCTCGGCTACTGGCGGCGCGGCCTGACCATGCTGGCGATCACGGTGGTCGCCGGGTTCTTCACGCTCGGCCTGGCGGCCCTCGCGATGGGCGTCTGCGGGTTCGTCGAGGGCCTGCTGTACCTGTCGGTGCGGCGCGGGAGGTTCGCCCGGGACGCGCGCGGTCGGCCGCTGCGCGGCTGACCAGACAGACCACGAAAGCTCGACGATGACGCGGATGGTCCCGTACCTGACGGTGCACGACGCGGCGAGCGCGATCGCCTTCTATGCCGCCGCGTTCGGCGCGACCGAGACCGGCGGGCGCGACGAGGGCGACGGCCGGATCGGGTTCGTCTCCCTGACGATCGACGACGACGCGCTCTACCTGTCCGACGAGTTCCCCGAGTTCGGCGCGTACGCGCCCGCGACCCTCGGGCACAGCACCGCCGCGATCGTGCTGGAGGTGGACGACGTCGACGCGGTCTACGCCGCCGCCGTCGCCGCCGGAGCGACCGCCGACCGCGAGCCGGCCGACCAGGGGGACGAACGGCGCGGCTGGCTGGTCGACCCGTTCGGCCACCGCTGGGCGATCCACTCGCCGCTGGGCTGAGCCCCCGCTGTCACAGATCCACCTCGGCCGGTGTCTTCATGCCACAAGCACACGAGGAGGACGACATGACCAGCACGACGCGGATCCCCGCCACCGAGATCACCGGGCTCTACGGGGCCCTGGTGAAGAGGTTCAGCACGAAGATGTTCGGCAAGGTGCCGGAGGCCCTCGGGGTCATGGGCAACAACCCGGCGGTCCTCAAGTTCAGCCTGGGCCTGGGCCAGAAGTCCGCCAAGTGGCACGCCTGCGACGAGGACCTGAAGTCGTACGCCCACATGGCGGCCGCCTCGCTGATCGGGTGTTCGTGGTGCCTCGACCTCGGCTACTTCCAGGCGAACAACGAGGGACTGGACATGACCAAGGCGCAGCAGGTGCCGCGCTGGCGCGAGTCCACGGTGTTCACTCCGCTCGAGCGCGACGTGCTCGAGTACGCGGAGGCGATGTCGCAGACGCCGCCGACCGTCACCGACGAGCTCTCCGCGCGGCTGCTCGAGCAGCTGGGCGCGCCGGCGCTGATCGAGCTCACGTCGTGGGTCGCGCTGGCCAATCTCTATTCGCGGACGAACACCGCCCTCGGCATCTCGGCCGAGGGGTTCGCGGCGTCGTGCGACCTGCCGCCCCTGGCCCAGCCGAGCCGCGTAGCGTCGCAGGCATGACCGAGCCCTCGGCCGCGCTCGACGACCCGTTCGTGGCGCACCGCAGCCTGCTGTTCACGGTCGCGTACGAGATGCTCGGCTCTGCCGCCGACGCCGAGGACGTCGTGCAGGAGACATGGCTGCGGTGGGCGGACCTCGCTCCCGCGGCCCGGGGGGAGGTACGCGACGAGCGGGCGTACCTCGTGCGGATCGTCACCCGGCTGTCGCTCAACCGGATGCGCACGCTGGCGCGGCGGCGCGAGGACTACGTCGGCGAGTGGCTCCCGGAACCCCTGCTGACCAGCCCCGACGTGGCCGAGGACGTCGAGCTGGCCGAGAGCGTCTCGTTCGCGATGCTCACCGTGCTGGAGACCCTCGACCCGACGGGTCGGGCGGTGTTCGTGCTCCGCGAGGTATTCGACACCCCGTACGACGAGATCGCCGACGCCGTCGGCAAGACCCCCGCCGCCGTGCGCCAGATCGCCCACCGCTCCCGCGAGCACGTCGCTGCGCGACGACCGCGGCAGCGGGTGAGCAAGGCGGAGCAGACGGCGGTCGTCGAGCGGTTCATCGCCGCGATCCGCGACGGGGACCTGCAGGGGCTGCTCGACGTTCTGGCGCCGGACGTGCTCGTGGTGGCCGACGGCGGCGGGGTGGTCAGCGCGACGCTGCGCCCGGTCACCGGTGCCGACAGGGTGGCTGCGTTCCTGGCCGGCCTGGCGACGATCACGGGCGACTTCGTGTCGACGCGCACCTGGGTCAACGGCGGGCCCGCGGCTCAGGTGCACATCGGCGGCGAGCTGAACACGGTGATGAGCCTGGTAATCGAGGACGGCCGGATCGCCCGGATCTACGCGGTGCGGAACCCGCACAAGATGACCCGCCTCTCCGCCGAGACCGCACTCAGTCGGTGACGTGTCGGTGGTCCGTGCCACGGTGGATCGCATGGAGATCACACGCCTGCAACCGGCCGGACTGGTCAACAGCCCGGCGTTCAGCCATGTCGTCGTCGTACCCGCGGGTGCGACGACCATCTACGTCGGCGGCCAGAACGGCGTCGACGACACCGGCGCGATCGTCTCGGACGACGTCGCCGAGCAGTCCGTCCGCACCATCGACAACGTCGAGACGGCGCTCCAGGCCGCGGGCGCCTCGCTCGCCGACGTCCTGCAGTGGACGGTGCTCATCGACGCGGACGCCGACCTCGGTGCCGCGTACGGCGCCATCGCCCCGCGGCTCGCGGTGGACGGCCCCCCGCCGCTGGTCACCGCGGCCCGCGTCGCCGGGTTCGGCGTGCCGGGCGCCCTCATCGAGGTGAGCGCGATCGCCGCGGTGCTCCCGACGTGACCGCGTCGGCAGGGCTGCTCGCGGCGGTGGACAGCGTGCAGCTCCCGGTGCCGGACCTCGACTCCGCGCTCGCGTTCTACCGGGACCGGCTCGGGCACCCGCTGGTGTGGCGGACGGGGACGGCCGCCGCCGTCCGGCTCCCCGGCGACCGGGCCGAGCTGGTCCTGCAGGTCGAGCGACCCGAGCCCGAGGTCGACTTCCTCGTGGACTCGGTGGACCAGGCGGTGGCTGAGTTCGTCGCCGCCGGCGGCACGGTCGTTGTGCCTGCGTTCGACATCCCCGTCGGGCGCGCGGCGCGGGTGGCCGACCTGTTCGGCAACGTGCTGACGCTGGTCGACCTCAGCGCAGGGCAGTACCTCACCGACGACGAGGGGACCGTCGTCGGGCTCCGCTAGGCGCCGCGCTCGAGGACGCCCTTGAGCCGGGCGAGGTCGCTGGTCACCAGGGCAGCGTCCCGCTCGAGCTCGTCGTCGGTCATCCCGGCGCCACGGCGCAGGGTGAACACCACCTCGGTGCCCTGGCCGTCCGCGAGCGCCCGCAGCGGGACGTACACCGTCTCTCCCGACGGCGTCACCACCTGGTGGTCGAGCACGCCGAACTCGTTCTGCGGGGCGAACGTGACCTGCACGCGGCCCTCGGCTGTCTCGACGAACCAGGTGTCGCCGTCCTGCGAGATGGACCTGCCGAGGCCCGGCGCCCACACGGGCATGTTGACCGGGTCGGACGCGAACGCGTAGACCTCCGCCACGGGCCGGTCGATGTGGACACTCAGGTGGCGGGAGTCCGACGTCATCCGGCGATGGTGCCACGGGTCACGCGCTCGTGAGGATCACCAGCTCCTGCGTCGCCCGGGTCATCGCGACGTAGCGGTCGACGGCGCCCTCGATCCCGGTGCCGAACGCCTCGGGGTCCACCAGCACCACCAGGTCGAACTCGAGACCCTTCGCCAGCTCGGGGGTCAGCGACCGGACGCGGGAGGACCCGACGAAGGTCGGATCGCCGATCACGCAGGCGATGCCGGTGGCGTGCGCGTCGAGCCAGGCGTCCAGGACCGCGTCGCGGTTGGTCGCGGAGCCGTGGACCACGGGGACGCCGCTGCCGCGGATCGACGTCGGCACGTTGACGTCCGGGAGCGCGGCCCGGATCACCGGCTCCGCCTCCGCCATGACCTCCTCCGGCGTCCGGTAGTTGATGCTCAGCGACGCCAGCTCGATCCGGTCCAGCCCGACGCGCTCGAGCCGCTCCCGCCACGACTCGGTGAACCCGTGCCGGGCCTGGGCGCGGTCGCCGACGACGGTGAGGCTGCGCGACGGGCACCGGCTCAGCAGCATCCGCCACTCCGCGTCGGTGAGCTCCTGCGCCTCGTCGACGACGACGTGCGCGAACGGGCCCGCGAGCGCGTCCGGGTCGGCGGTCGGCAGCCCCGCCTCGTCGACGAGCTTGTCGCGCATGTCGTCCCCGCGCAGCATCTGCATGAGGCGCAGCTCCGTGTCGTCGTTCTCGATCAGGTGGTCGACCACCTGGGTCATGTACTCGCGCTCGGCCGCGAGCGTGGCCTCGTGCCGGCGTCGTCGACGTGACGCCTCCGGGTCCCCGAGGCGCTGCCGCGCGGCGTCGAGGAGAGGCAGGTCCGACATCGTCCACGCCTGCGCGTCCGGCCGCTGCAGCCGCCGGATCTCGGCGAGCTCGAGCCACGGCGCGCACAGCAGCAGGTAGGCGGGCACCGACCACAGGTCGCCGACGAGGTCGGTCGGCTCGAGCAGCGGCCACGCGCGGTTGAGGGCCGTGTTGAGGTCCTTGTCGCGCAGCAGCGCGCGCCGCAGCTGGTCGCGCTCGATGTCGTCGTCCTCGACCTTGTCCACGAGGATCTCGAGCAGCGCGTCGCGGACCTGGTCACGCGCCTCGTTGTGCGGCGTGCCGGGTTCGGGGGCCTCGAACGCCTCGGCCCAGTCGTCGGCACTCACCCAGATGTCCGCCCACGGGGTCTCGACCTCGAAGCCCTGTATCGGCGGCTTCTCGTAGAACCGGACGGCCGGCTCGATCGCGCTCACCATCGCCGCGGACGACTTCAGCCGGACGACCTCCGCGTCGGTCTCGACCCCCGCGTCGGCCCCCTCCACGACCAGGTCGCGCAGGGTGCAGGTCTGCACGCCCTCCTCACCGAGGCTGGGCAGCACGTCCGAGACGTAGTCCAGGTACGGCTGGTGCGGGCCGACGAACAGCACACCGCCGCGCCGGTGCCCGAGGCGCGGGTCGGAGTACAGGAGGTAGGCCGTGCGGTGCAGCGCAACGACGGTCTTGCCCGTGCCGGGACCGCCGTCCACGACGAGCGCGCCGCGGGATCCCGCGCGGATGATCGCGTCCTGGTCGGCCTGGATGGTGCCGAGCACGTCGCGCATCCGGTCGGACCGGTCGGTGCCCAGGCTGGCGATGAACGCGGACTGGTCGTCGAGGGCGGCGTTTCCCTCGAACCCGCTCGGGGTGAACACCTCGTCCCAGTAGTCGCTGATCCGCCCGCCGGTCCACCGGTACCGGCGGCGGCTGGCCAGCCCCATCGGGTGGGCGTGCGTCGCCCCGAAGAACGGCTCGGCCGCCGGCGAGCGCCAGTCGAGCAGGAGCCGACGGTCCTCGCGGTCCGTGAGGCCCAGGCGCCCGACATAGGTGGTCTCGCCGTCGGCGCTGACGATGCGCCCGAGGCACAGGTCCAGCCCGAAGCGCCGCAGGGTGCGCAGGCGCGCGGTCAGCCGGCGGATCTCCTGGTCCCGCTCCACGGCCGCCGTCCCCGAGCGGCCCGGGGCCTTGCGCTCGGCGTCGAGGCGGTCGGACAGCTCCGCGATCTGCTGCTCGAGGCTCTCCGCGATGGCCGCGAAGTGCCGCTCGTCGCGGTCGATCAGGGTGGGGTCCGCCTTGGCGGCGAGGCGATCGGGCAGGTCGAAGGCGCTGGTAGGGCGAGTCACGTCGGAGATTCTGCGACCGCACGGGGACCTTGCGGCAAGACCCCCCGCGCGCTATACGTTGAGAAGGAGGAGGACCGCATGGCAGTGATCCTCGACATCACGATCTCCCTCGACGGCTACGTCACCGCCGCGAACGCGGGTCCGGGGAACGGGCTCGGCGACGACGGGCTCGCCCTGCACGAGTGGGCGATCGGCGACCGCACCCCGCAGGACGTCCAGGTGCTCGCCACGGGCGCCGGCGTCACCGGCGCGGTCGTCATGGGCCGTCACCTGTTCGACGTGGTCGACGCCCCGGACGGCTGGAACGACGACCGGCACTACGGCGCCGACCAGGGCGACGCGGCCAACCCGCCGCCGTGCTTCGTCGTCACCCACGAGGCACCGGACCACGTGCGCCTGACCGACCGGATGACCATCGTGACCACCGGCCTGAGCGACGCCCTGGACCGGGCGAGGGCCGCCGCCGGCGACAAGCACGTGGTCATCATGGGCGGCGGGGAGCTCGGCGGCTCGGCCCTGCGCGAGGCCGTCATCGACCGGCTCCACCTGCACGTCGCCCCGCTCGTGCTCGGCGCGGGGACGCCGTTGTTCCACGGCGGGCCACGCCTGACGCTCCGGCTCGACGAGTCCATGACGGTGGTCACCCGCAACGCGGCGCACCTCTACTACGACGTCGTCCGGTGACCGGTCGGCCCGTGGAGATCCAGCTGAGCATGCTCGGGGTGATCGTCCGCGACATGCCCGCCGCGCTGCGCTTCTACCGGCTGGTGGGGCTCGACATCCCGGCGTCGGCGGACGACAGACCGTTCGTCCTGCACCGCATGGGCAGCGGCGTGACGATCTTCTTCGACACGGTGTTCGCGGCGCGCTACGACCCCGACCACGCCGTGCCCCGCGGGGGCGGGTACCGCTCGCTGTTCGAGTTCTACCTCGGCGACGACGCCGCGGTGGACGCGAAGTACGCCGAGCTCACCGCCGCCGGCTACCACGGGCGGATGGCGCCCGAGCAGACCACCGGCCCCTATGCCGCGATGGTCGACGACCCCGACGGCAACGTCGTCCTCCTGACGTCCGACGACGCGCTCGCCACCCAGGCGTGAGCCACACCGAGGTCGACGCGTCGATCCTCGCCCCGCTGGACGACCCGAGCGCGCCGAGGAGCTGCTCGAACAGGCCTGACGACCGCCATCCACCCCTACCCTGACCTCGAGAGGGGACCGCCATGGATGCCCTGACGCTCCAGACCACGTTCATCGAGCTGACCACCCCGCACGTCGCGGACGCGTGCCTGCGCCTCGGGGTCGCCGTGCGGTGCGCCCCGCCGCAGCTGCGGCCGGTGTGGGACGGCATCCACGTGGTCGGCCGCGCCCAGCCCGTCCGCCACGTCGGCAGCGTGGACGTGTTCCTCGAGGCCCTCGGGCGTGCCGAGCCTGGGGACGTCCTCGTCGTCGACAACGGCGGCCGCACCGACGAGGCCTGCGTCGGCGACCTGGTCGCTCTCGAGGTGGCCCGCGCGGGGCTGGCCGCGATCGTCATCTGGGGACTGCATCGCGACACCCCGCAGCTGCGCACCATCGCCCTGCCCGTGGTGAGCCTGGGCGCGTACCCCAACGGGCCCGAACGCCTGGACCTCCAGCCCACCGACGCCCTCGACTGGGCCCGGTGCGGCACGCACGTCGTCACCCGCGACGACGTCGTCCTCGCCGACGACGACGGCGTGGTGTTCCTGCCGGCGGCGCGAGCGGCGGAGATCGCCGTGGTCGCCGCCCGGATCCGGGACACCGAGCGCCACCAGGCCGCGCGCATGCTGCTCGGCACGACGCTGCGGGAGCAGACCCGCTTCGACGAATACCTCGCGGCCCGGGACCGCGACGGAACCACGTTCCGTCAGCACCTGCGCTCCCTCGACGCCGCGATCGAGGAGTGATGTCGGCGCTGACCAGCAGTCGGACGTGGCTCGCGATCGGCGGGGTGGTCGTCGTGACACTCACGGCGTGCGGCAGCGCGGGCGATCTCAGCATCCGCAACGACGGCCCAGCCGACGTGACCGTGTCGACCGGTGACGAGGAGGTCACGGTGACCGCGGGCGGCGGCGCCGAGATCCTCGACTACGGGTGCACGCCCGGTGACGTCACCGTCGAGTTCACCACAGGCCAGTCGGTCGTGATCCCGGGGCCGGTGTGCCCGGAGCAGGAGATCGTCGTCGGTGACGGCAGCGCCACGCTGGAGCCTGCCGAGTAGCAACAGCGGAGGTGTACCGCGTCCCCCACAATCGGGGGCGTGCTCATCGATGTCGAACGCCTCCGGCATGACGCCCGCGAGCGCGCGGTCGCCCGGCCGCGCCGCCCCTTCGACGGAGCGGTCGACGACGTGACGCCCGGCGGCGTCCCGATGCGCCGCTACGTGCCCGACGCCCGCGCGAGCGGATCGGCGGCCGTGTTCCTGCACGGCGGGTACGGCCTGTTCGGCGACCTCGAGCTGCAGGACGGCTACTGCCGCCGGCTGGCCGAGACCCTGGGCATCGCCGTGCTGTCGGTGGACTACCGCCTCGCGCCTGAGGCGACGCTCGACGACGCCGCGGCGGACGCCCTGGCCGGCCTGGCGTTCCTCGCCGACGACGGGTTCGCGCGACTGTTCCTGTGCGGGGACTCCGCCGGAGGGGCGGTGGCGATCCTCGCCGCGGCACGGTCGAGCGTCGCCCTCACGGGGCTGATGCTGACCAACCCGAACGTCGACCTGACGATGGCGACGTACGACGCCACGCGGCCTGGCGGGCCCGACCTCGAGCTGGCCGGGTGGTCGTTCAGAGCGTGGGCGCGGGTGACCGACCTCGCCGACGCCCCGCGCCTAGAGCTCCTCGCCGGGCGGCTGCCCCGCACGGTCGTGGCGGTCGGGACCCTGGACTCGCTGCTGCCCGAGTCACGCGCGCTCGCCGACGCCTGCGTGCGCGCCGGTGTCGAGTGCCGCCTCGTCGAGCTGGACGGCGCCGAGCACGGGTTCGTCGGCACCGACCGCGCGGACGAGGCGCTCGCCGCCTTCCAGGAGCTCACCGGCGACGGCCACCGACATACCCGGCGGTAGGCTCCCAAAGAGGCGGGGGCCGACTGGTGGGAGGTTCGCTCGATGCCGCTGTGGCTGATCCTGACGCTGGTCGGGGTGGCGCTGGCGATCGGCGGCTTCGCTCGTCTGGGCACGATCCTGCTGTGGGTCGGCCTGGTCCTCGTGGTGTCTGGCCTCGTCGGCACGGTGGTGTCGCTACGACGGAACAGCCGATGACGCGGCCTCCGGGGGAGGCCTTGCACCGCCGAGCCGCCCGGCTCGGGTGGGCCACTCTCCTGCTCTCGCTGGCCGCAGCGCTGCTGCTGGGATGTGCGATCTGGCTGCTTGCGACGAGCGCCCCACGGATCGTTCCGGACGCCGACCTCGTCATCGCCATCCTGCCGGTGGACGTCGAGCTGACCGCGCCGCGCCCGATCATCGTCCTCTGCGTGGGCCTGGTTCTGGCGGCGTTCCTGGTCGCGATGGCAGCTCAGCAGACCGTCACCGCCTTGCGCGTCCTGTCCCGGGGTCGCGGCCTCGAGCAGCCGGTGCCCATCGGGACGGCGAGGCTGCTGCGGCGCGTCCTCGGAGCCGCGACCGTGCGGACACTCGCCCTGGACGACCTGCCCGAGTGGCCGCACACCGCAATTCCCGCCGAGGCCGACGTCGCCGGGCTCGTCCTGCGGTGCACCGTCCTGATCCCCGCGCACGACGAGCAAGCCATCATCGACAAGACCCTCGAGTCCCTGACCCTCCAGCGCCGTCCACCGGACCGCATCATCGTCGTCGCCGACAACTGCACGGACGCGACCGTCCAGATCGCCCGTGCCCGCGGCATCGAGGTCATCGAGACGGTCGGCAACACGCAGGCCAAGGCCGGTGCGCTCAACCAGGTGCTGACGCGGTTGCTGCCGACCACCGGTGCGCGGGACGTCGTGCTCGTGATGGACGCCGACTCGACGATCACGCCCGACTTCCTCGAGGTGGCGCTCGGCCGGCTGGACGACGACCCCGACCTGATGGCCGTGGGCGGCCTGTTCTCCGGCGAGGACGGTGGGCGGCTCCTCGGACAGCTGCAGCGCAACGAGTTCACGCGCTACCAGCGCGTCCTGCGCCGGCGCGAAGGTCGCGTGTTCGTCCTGACGGGCACGGCGTCGGTGGTCCGCGCGTACGCGTTGACCGCCGTCGCGGAGGCGAGGGGCTCCCTGATCCCCGGCACGGTCGGGGACGTCTACGACACGCTGGCGATGACCGAGGACAACGAGCTCACCCTGGCGTTGAAGTCGCTCGGGGCCCAGATGACGTCGCCGTCGGAGTGCCGCGTCGTCACGGAGGTCATGCCGACGTGGCGGGACCTGCGCAAGCAGCGCAACCGCTGGCAGCGCGGCGCGTTGGAGAACATCGGCGCGTACGGGATGACGCGCACGACCGTCCACTACTGGTGGCAGCAGGTCGGGCTCGCGTACGGGGTCATCGCGCTCAACTCCTACCTCCTGCTGATGGTGATCGCGCTGCTGGCGGCGGACGGCTTCCGCTGGTCGGCGCTGTGGACCACGATCGGGCTGATCTTCCTGCTGGAACGCGTGGTGACCGCGTGGTCGGAGGGGTGGCGGGGACGGCTGCTGGCGTTCCCCTTGGTGATCGAGCTCGGGTACTCGCTGTTCCTGCAGTCGACGTTCGTCATGTCGATCGTGCAGATCGTCACCGGGAAGAAGTCCGGCTGGAACTACGTCCCGCGGCCGACGATGACCGCGCTCGCCCTGCCCGCGGTGATCGTCCTGCCCCTGGTCCGGCGCTGGAACCCCCTGCCGTCCTCGGTGCTGCAGACGACGTGGTTCGAGGCGCTGAGCGTGTTCGTCGGCGTGAACACGCTGGTCCTCGCGACCGCGAGCCTGCTCCAGCTGCTGCCGCCGATCCGGCGGACCATGCACCGGTTTCAGGCCCGTCGAACGGAACGGCGGGGCCGAACCGTCGGCGCCGTGGTCACGGGGAGCTGACTCTGGACAGCTGCTCGGCGGCGCGCTTGTTGCTTCTCGCCATGACCAGCGACGCGGCGACGAGCCAGAACGGCAGCAGCACGTAGTTGACCAGGCCGCCGGGGGGAATGCCCGCGTTGCCGAGCCCACCGAGAACACCGAGCACGATCGTAAGTCGTGCGAACCACTTGGGGAGGACGGACCCGCGAATGCCGCCCAACCCGGTGGCGATGAAGGCGGCCGCCAGACCGATCCCCATCCCGGCCCACCCGAAGTAGGCCACGTAGCTCAGCGAGTGCAGCGCGGCGTCGTCGTGGGCGTCGGCGGCTCCGTTGATCAGCCCCCAGTTCCACGCCACCATCTGCGAGATGCCGGCGACGGCGACCACCCAGCCGCCGTACGCCCCGCTCGAGTAGGTCGCTTCCCGCGCTTCACCTGAGCGCAGGAGACTTCGCACGGCGGTCGCGAAGAACAGGAGTGCGACGCCCATGAGGACGAGGCACCCTTGCGAGGCGAAGTTCAGCGCCAGGTTGTCGCGAATGACCGCCGTGGTCGCCGTGCCTGGGGTGTCCTGGGTCGTGGTCCGCTGCAGGACGGACTGACCGATCCAGCAGGCACCTGCGACGGCGCCGCTCCACGGCAGGAGTCTGTCGAACGTCGTGCGAGGCATCATGTGCTCCCTGTTCGCGGAGGGACCTCGTGCCCCTCGACGCCTCGACGATCACCCGCCCGCCGACCCGAGCACACGAGCTTCGCGTCCCGGCTCCACCGGGAACAGTTCCCGGGAGCCCTTCCGGACCGCCCGACAAGGTTGCAGACTCGCCGCATGATCCCCGTCGTCGTACTCGGGGCGGCCACGGTTTCTGTTCTCGTCGGAACCGTGGTGCTGGTGCGTCCAGCCCCGCGACGGATCGGTTGGCTGCTGGTGGCGCACGGCGTGTGCTTCGGCACCGTGCTCATCGACGAAGGCACCGGCACCTCGCGCGCCGCGACGGCCGCCGATCAGCTCGCATCGGGCGCCTGGGTGTTCCTCTTCCTCTGGTTGGTCCTCGTCGCCTACCTGGTGCCCGACGGTCACAGCCCGTCGCCGGGCTGGCGCCGATTCATGCTCGTCGGGCTGGCCGGGGTGGCGGCGTTCCTGGTGGGTTCCGCAGGCGACGCGACAGGCTTCCGGGAGGCGCACGGCGGCACCGACCCGCCGCTCACCTGGCTGCCGACGCCCGTCTCGGCCGTCCTCGGCGTGATCGGCCTGCTCCTAACCCTCATGCTGTTCGTCGGGTCCGTGCTCGCGGTGCGTTCCCGGCTGCGCCGATCCTCCGGGCGGGCCCGGCTACAGCTCTTGTGGCTCGTCTGGGGCGCGACGAGCCTGCCGCTCGCGCTCGCGCTCGTCTGGGTGGGGCACTTCACGCTCCGGGACAACCCGTGGGTGGTCAGTCTCGCGATCGCTCTGCCGGGGATCGCCGTCCCCGTGACGATCGGGATCGCGATCCTGCGCTATCAGCTCTTCGACATCGAGCTGGTCCTCAGCCGGACACTGACCTTCGGCACCCTGGTCGCCGGCGTCGTCGCCGTCTACGCGCTCTTCCTGGCCGGCGCCGAGCAGCTGTTCGGAGGCAGCGCCGTGGGTGGCGCGTTCGCCGTCGCCGTCGTCGCGGTGGCGATGCAGCCCGCGTACACGACGGTGCACCGTCGGATCGAGCGCTGGGTCTACGGCCAGCGCTCCGACCCGGCCGCAGCGTTGCGAAGCCTCGGCGCAAGCCTGGAGTCAGCAGATCCGCTCCACGTGGTCGAGGCGATCACGGCTTCGGTCGGCGAGGCACTCAAGGTCGACCGCGTCTGGCTGACAGCACCCGGCCACGAGTCCGCCGATGACCCCCGGATCGTTCGCGTCCCCCTCAGCCACCGCGGCGAGCACATCGGCGAGCTGGCCCTGGAGGTGCCTCCCGGTCGCCGCCTCTCGTCGGCGGACACCGCGCTGCTCCACGACCTGGCGCGCTACGCGGCGGTCACCGTTCGCGCCGCGCACCTGGCCGCGGAGCTCCAGTCCTCGCGCTCGCGGATCGTCACCGCCCGCGAGGAAGAGCGCAAGCGGTTGCGACGAGAGCTTCACGACGGTGTCGGGCCGTCGCTGGCCGCCATCCTGCTCAAGCTCGAGGCCGCCCGGTCGCGTCAGGACGTCGTCTCGCGGGACGCCCTCCTGACCGAGGTCCGCGACGAGACCAAGGCGGCGATCACCGAGGTCCGCCGCGCGGTCGACGAGCTGCGCCCACCGGCCATCGACGAGGTGGGACTGTCCGGGGCGATCCGCCAGCGCGCCGCATCGCTGTCGACCCCCTCGCTCGTGTTCGAGGTCGACAGCCCGTCCACGCTGCCCTCGATCCCGGCGGCCGTCGAGGTCGCCGCGTTCCGGATCGCGTCCGAGGCCATGACCAACGTCGCCAAGCACTCCGGCGCGAGCCGCTGCAGAGTGGCACTCGTGCTCGACGGGACGCTCGAGCTCATGATCTCGGACAACGGTCACGGCACGGACCGGCATGCGGGCCACGGGGTCGGCTGGGTATCGATGACCGAGCGAGCGGCCGAGCTCGGTGGATCGTGCACCATCGCGGATCGCCCCGAGGGCGGCCTGGTGGTGCGTGCTGTGCTGCCGCTGGCGGACGAGGTCATCCTCGGAGTCGTCGGATGATTCGCGTCCTCGTCGCCGACGATCACCCGGCCTTCCGGCGAGGGCTCGAGCTCATGCTGGTCGACTGCGACGACCTCGACGTCGTCGGCATGGCCGAGACGGGTTCGCGTGCGGTGGAGCTGGCCGGGTCGCTCGATCCGGACGTGGTCCTCATGGACCTGCGCATGCCGGATCTGGACGGCATCGAGGCAACCCGCCGCATCAACCGGAGCACCCCGGCACCCGCAGTCGTCGTGCTCACGATGTTCGAGGACGACGACTCCGTGTTCGCCGCCATGCGCGCCGGCGCGCACGGCTACCTCCTCAAGGGTGCCGACCAGGAGGAGATCGTTCGCGCGATCCGTGCGGCGGCCGCGGGCGAGGCCATCTTCGGCCCTGAGATCGCCGCCCGGGTGGTCAACCACTTCGCACTCGGGGGCGGCTCGACCGCGACGACGTTTCCCTCGCTCACCGAGCGCGAGCGCGAGGTGCTCGAGATGATCGCCGCCGGAAAGGGCAACGCCACCATCGCGCACGAGCTGCTGATCAGCCTCAAGACGGTGCGCAACCACGTCTCGAACATCTTCACGAAGCTGCAGGTCCCCGACCGCTCAGGTGCGATCGTGAAGGCCCGCAAGGCTGGACTCGGGGGCGTCTGACGTGCAATTCGAGTGCATGCGCCGGTGTGACGGTGTCTGATCGCCATCGTGGCAATCGAGCTGAGCACACCGGACGTGGACCAGCTCGGCGACGTCGTGCGTGCCCTCCGGGACTGGCAGTCCGACGTCTCGCCGATGCAGCTGCACCCGGGCGACCTGGGCTGGTACTGGCAGTTCGGCGCGGAGGCGATGGCAGCCGCAGTCCGGACGTGGAGCCGGGCCGGACAGCTCCTCGCCATCGGATTCCTTGACGGTCCCGCGATGGTGCGGATGACCGTCGCGCCCGAGGCTCGTCGCGAGGAAGAGCTGGCTCACCAGGTGGTCTCGGACCTGTCCGAACCTGAGCGTGGCGTGCTCCCTGCGGGCAAGGTCTCCGTCGAGGCGCCGGACGGCACCCGGGTGCAAGGCCTGTTGTCCGAGGTCGGCTGGGTCGCCGGCGAGTCGTGGACCCCGCTCCGCCGCGACCTCTCGGGGGCTGTGGAAGACGTCGGCCTGCGAACCGAGGTCGTCGGTTCCGGGCAGGTGTCCGAGTTCACGGCCGTCCACCGGTCGGCATGGGACAGCCCTCGGTTCACCGACGAGCTGTGGCGCACCATGGCGGCCGGTCTGCCCTATACCGACGCGCGGTGCCTTCTCGCGTACGACGACCGCGGCGTGGCGGTGGCGGGGGTCACCGTATGGTCTGCCGGCCCGGGGAAGCCGGGGCTGCTCGAGCCGATGGGTGTCCACGCCGACCATCGCGGGCGCGGCTATGGCCGGATGATCTGCGTCGCCGCGGCGGCCGAGCTCAGGAGGCTGGGTTCGTCGAGCGCAATGGTCTGCACCCCGAGCTCGCTGGTTCCCGCCGTCGCCACCTACCTGTCGGCGGGATTCCAGAGACTTCCTGCGCGGTTGGATCGATCCCGAAGCGCCTGATCGACAGGGTGCGTCACTGAGCGAGCTGCTGGAGCTGCCAGGTGACGATGCCGGTCATCTCCTCGCCGTACGGGGCCGACGGGCCGAGCCGGGGGTCGTCGGGGACCCGGGCGTGGCGCAGGGCGTCCAGGTAGGCCCGGTCCAGGTCGATCCGCGCGCGGAGCTCGTCGGCGCCGCCGACGGACCCGTGGCCGGGGATGAACACCTCGAGGTCGTCCGACGCGTCCTCGAGCAGCTGCAGCGCGGCGAGGTAGTCCTCGATCGGGTCCCCGGAGAACGGGCTGAGGATCGGAACGAGGAGGTCGGACAGCATGTCGCCGGCGACGAGCACGCGGTGCTCCTCGATGAGCAGCGCCGCGTGGCCGGGCGCGTGCGCCTGATGCTCGATGATCCGGACCGCGGGGCCGTCCCACGGAATCCGTGCCGTCTCGGCGGGCAGGCCGGTGATGCGGCCGAACACGTCGTCCAGTGGCACCCGCTCGGCGATGTCCGACGGGATCATCCCGGCGACGGAGGACTTCCAGTCCGCGTCCGCGAGTCGGGCCTGGATGGCAGCCGCGCACCGAGCCGTGCCGTAACGCGGCGCCTCCCCGAGCTCGGCGTGCCAGAGCAGGTGATCCCAGTGGGGATGCGTCGAGAAGCCTGCGACCACGGGCCGGCCCGTCAGGTCCTTCGCGATGCCGGCGAGCTCGTCGCCGAGCACCCCCGGGTCGACGAGCAGGACGCCCGCCCCGCCGTCCACGACCACGGCGTTGCTCTGCATGAACTCGCTCACGTGGATGCGCACACCCTCGGCTACTTGCCTCAGCATCAGCCGGCCTCTTTCTCGTCGCGGATGGCGTAGCGGCGCATGGTGACGCCCGAGTCGAACGATCGGTGCTCGAGCAGATCGAGCTCGAGGGGCCGGTCGTAGTCGTCGAACAGCGGCCTGCCGAAGCCGAGGATCGCGGGGTGGGTGGTGAGCAGCAGCTCGTCGAGCAGCCCCGCGCGGAGCAGCTGGGTGGCGAGCGCCGCCCCGCCCACGCCGATGGTGCCGTCGGTCTCGGACCGGAGGACGGCGAGCTGCTCAATCGCGTCGTCCCCGCCGATGATCCGCGTGTCGTAGTCGGCACTGTGCCGCGTGCGGGAGACGAGCACCTTGGGCTTGGCGGTCCAGATCTCGGCGTACTCCCGCAGGAAGTCCGGCAGCGACGCGTCGCCGCGCGCGCGTGGCCAGTACTCCTCCATGAGCTCGTAGAAGAGCCGGCCGTGGACGATGAGCGTGGCCGCCCGCGCCTGCGCGTTGAGCTCGCGGTGCAGCTCCTCGTCGATGCGCAGCCACTCGCCTGCGCCGTCGTCCCCAGGGACTTGCTCGATCCGCAGGTCGAGGGACACGTTCATCGCGTACACGAAGCGGCCCATCGTCTCCTCTTCCGATAGTGATTGCGCTTTGCAACCACTATATTGAGGACGCAACGGGTGTCAAGGAGGAGTCGTGGAACCACGGTCCGGGGGTCCGATCAACGCCGCCGTCGAGGTGCTCGGAGATCGCTGGTCGCTGCTCGTGCTGAGCGACGTCATCTTCCGCGACCGCCGCTACTTCCGGGCGCTGCTCACCGGGTCGGTCGAGGGCATCGCCTCGAACATCCTCGCCGACCGCCTCGTGCGCCTCGTCGACGCAGGGATCCTCACCCGCGGCACCGCCGCCCGGGGGCAGCGCGCGCGGTACAGCCTCACCGAAGCCGGCATCCAGACGCTCCCGATCATCTGCGCGCTCGGCAACTGGGGCCTCGACTGGCGCTCGGGCAGCGCCGAGCTCCGGAGCCGGCAGCAGCTCCTGCGCGACGAGGGTCCGGCGTTCGTCGAGGAGCTCATGGACGAGCTCCGCGTCCGCCACCTCGGCGTCCCGCCGAAGCCGCGCGACGGCCCGGGCCCCTTCGAGCGACTCGACGCCGCCGGCGACTGACGGGACTACCCGAACTTCCTCCACTGCCCTTCGGAGACCACCTCGACGGAACCGTCGACCACCGCGATAGCCGTCTGCTCGTCGATGGCATAGGCCGGGACGCCGATGTCGGCGGCCCACCGCTCGGCGTGCGCGAGGGTGTTCGTCGGGAAGGCCTCCAGGTGCGGGAAGATCGCGAAGTCGACGACGCCGAGGGTGCGGTCGTCGGGCGCGGAGGCCCACTCGACGAAGGACGTCCCGATCCGGGGCGTCATCACCATGCTCCCGGCACTCACCCCGACCCAGACCGTGTCGGGCAGCGACGGCAGCAGGTCGGCCAGCCCGGACTCGCGCATCCAGTGGCTCAGGTACGTCGCGTCGCCGCCGTCGACCAGCAGCACGTCCGCCTCCCGCACCCACGGGACCCAGCGCTCCGCGCCGATGGTCGGCAGTGCGGTGAGCTCGAGGACGCCGAGCGACGCCCAGCCCAGACCGGAGAAGTACTGGAAGTCGGGATCGGCGGCCACCAGGCCCCGCACCGACGCCGGCCCGCACATCGGGTGGCCCCACTGCGCGGTCGGGACGACCAGCGCGTGGGACTCGTCGATCGGCTTGCCGAGCAACCGCACGAGCGCCGAGCGGATGCTCGGATTCGTGACACCGCCCGACGTGAGCAAGAGCTTCACGATGCCTCCGGACTCGCGCGTGGACGTCGACAGCGACCGTACTCAGGAACGTCGCACCATCTTGCCGCGCGACCGGATGCGACGCGCGGGTATGCCGCACGGCACACACGGGAGAGCACGAAGTCGTTCTCGCGGGAGTCGTGCGGAGCGTGACCGGTCCACGTCGTCGTGTTCGCCTACGAGTGCGGGCTGGTCCGCCCGGGCGAGTGACGACCACCCGGCAGTTGTTCGTCCGCGCTGGCTAGCATCGATCGCATGCCCATCAAGCTCGAGAACGTCGGCATCGCTGTCCGCGACCTCGACGCGACGATCGCCTTCTTCACGGACCTCGGTCTCACGGTCGTCGGTCGTGACACGGTCAGCGGTGAGTGGACCGACACGGCCGTCGGCCTCGACGGCAACCACGCCAAGATCGCGATGCTCCAGACGCCCGACGGTCACGGCCGCCTCGAGCTCTTCGAGTACATCCACCCCGACGCGATCGAGACGGAGCCCACCCGTCCCCACGAGATCGGCATGCACCGCGTCGCCTTCTCGGTCGACGACATCGACGACGCCCTGGCGATCGCGGCGAGGCACGGCTGCTACCCGCTGCGCGGCGTGGCGACGTACGAGGACGTCTACAAGCTCACCTACGTCCGCGGTCCCAGCGGCATCCTCGTCATGTTCGCCGAGGAGCTGCGCACGGCGTGAGGGCCGCCCCGACCACTCACCCGTAGTCGCGGCGATAGCGAGCCTGAACATGCCGAGCCAGGGACTCGCGCTCGGCTTCGACGGTCAGCTCGTGCTTGTGCGCGAGGGCCGCCAGGATGGCGTCGCAGATGTCGACGTACTCGGCGACAAGTGACGGGCGGGTCGTCTCCAGCCAGCGCAGCTCGGCCGCGTATCGCACATACTCGCTGACCGCGGCCTGCTCGGTCCGGATGAGACTGCCGTCGCAGACGAGGGGGCTGCCGTCCGGATTCGCGATCCCCGGACCGGCAGGGGCGGGTGGATGCGGGGCAGTAGCTGGTGCCTCGCGGGACTCCGGGTCCGGAATGCCAGGAGCTTCTCGCGGCCGCGGGACATCGATCCGCCGCGGCTGCTCGGGCACCCCGGGCTCGAGCGTGCCGCCGTCCAGCAGGCGGAGCTGCTCGGTCAGACTGGCGAGCCTGCCCGCGTAGGTCTCGATGACGCCGAGCTGCACGTCGAGGGGCACCTCGGCGTCGCCGCCGAAGAGGTCTTGGTCGTAGGACTCCCGGGCACGGAGCAGCCGCTGCGAGAGCCGGTGGATCTCGTCGCGCAGCTTCGGTGCCTCGCCCGCCACCTGCGGGGGCGCTGCGGGCAGGCCTGCGTCGTCCAGCGCGTGTGCCATAGCCAGCTTCCTTGGTCGCTTGTGGCGTTTCGGTTCCATCGACGCCGGTGACCCGCTACCTGAGCATCGAACCGGGCGAAATCTCGTCAGAAGAGTTCAGCGATGACCTGCTCGCTGGAGTCGACGTAGCGATCACGCTGCTTCACTCCGGACGGCCCGTAGGGGTAGTCGTTCGGCGTCGGAGTGCTGACCGCGTCGAGCCGCTCGGTCTCGTACTCCGCGTCCGACTGGACGGCTGATCGCTTCACCCTGTGCGCGGTGCCGTTCGTTCGATGACATCGGCTTGGGCAGCAGTCAGCCTGTCGCCGCGCGCCGGCGCGCCCAGACGAAGCACTGGGGTCAGCAGTCGCAGCCACCCGCGTGGCCGCATCGTCACGCGCGTCGTCACGTCGCACGAGGTTGCCGTGACGGCAGCGATCGTCGTCTCGAGGGCGAATCCCAGCGCGGATCCCGGGTGATCGAACGCGATTCGCGTCGGCGGCGAGAATTCGGTGACGGAGTACTCCGCTTCATTGACCCGCCCTCGCTCCGACCGGACCATCACCGCTCGACTGCCGACCGCGACGGGTCCGTCGTCCAGACGACGGATCTCGAGAACCTCTCGCTCCCACTTGGGGTGGTTGTCGAAGACGTGGGTTCCGATCACATCGAACGCCTCTTCGGAACTGCGCTCGACGCGTCGGGTCCTCGTGTAGGAAATCATCGTGCCCTCCTAGGCAGGGCGACGGTCGGCCCGTCGCCATTCACTGGGTGCTCGAACGTCAAACCAGCCGCCAAGTCGTCGCCTAGGCCGGGACCCCCGCCTTCGCATCGACCTCGGTCAGCACGTCGACGATGACGAACTCCGACTTCCTCACGACACCCGCCTCGGCCTGAACCTGCCGCCGGGACGGGGCGGACACCGACACGAATCTCTCCGCGCTCTCGCGGTCGGTGAAGACGAGGTAGCTGTAGCTCGCGTCACCGTCCACCTCGTGCGCAAACCGGGCGCTGACAAACCCCGGCAGGGTGCGGATGAACGGGATGACGTTGGACGTCAACCCATCGAGGTGGTCCTGGCGCGAGCCCGGGACGTCCCACGTGCCGATCACTGCGTACATGTCCCTCTCCCATCGTCTGCCCCGGAGAGCCGGGATCCGGTGTCATTCACTAGTGAGTCTCACTAGTGAATGAATTCAGTATGCTCTCGGGCATGAAGGACGTCAACGGAGACCGGAACGCTCGCGCCACGCCAACTCGCCGTGACCGCGCAAGGGCGACTGCGGCGACGATCGTCGAAGCCGCGACGGTCGAGTTCGCGGCAAACGGATATCAGGGCACGACGATGGCCATGATCGCCGCGCGGGCCGGCGTCGCCGTGCAGACCGTGCATTTCGTCTTCCACACCAAGGGCGAGCTGCTGACCGCAGCCGTGGAGAGCGCGGTCATCGGCGCGGGCGACCCGCCGGAACGCGCCGAGTGGTTCAGGGAACTCATTGCGGAGCCGGATCCGGGTGAGCAGCTTCGCGGGTTCGTCCACCAGGGCGGCGGCGTCCTCGTGCGCGCGAGCGCCATCAACGAAGTGGCGCGGTCCGCGGCGTTGACGGATCCCGATGCCGCGACGGCGTTCGACAGGCTCGAGCGGCTGCGCTGGGACGGGTACCGATCGCTGCTCGAGGTCGTGGCCACCAAGACCGCGTTCCGGGCGGGGATGGACATCGAGTCAGCAACCGACGTGCTGTTCACGCTGGTGAGTCCGCGTACGTACCTCTCACTCACGAGGGACCGAGGATGGCCTCCGGAGCGCGCGCTGGCGTGGATGGCGGACATCGTGCCGATCGCGATCCTGGGACCGCCGACAACGTGACGAAGCAGCACGGCCTCACCGAATAGGCGGCGGGGGTAGCCGACCCGCATTTGCAGCCAGGATGGGCTGTCCTCGCYGCCGACGCCTTACGCCGCGGCTCGCCACCCCTACCCGCTGCGAGAAGCCTCCACCGCGTACGCCGCGCTCGAGTGCCCCGGCCTCGCCGCACGATTCAGATGGTCAGTGGTGCGGCGGCTCCACCACTGACTCGCCGCACGCCCGCGGGCGCCCGCCGCAGCGTCGGGTGCCCGCGGTCCGGCGCTCAGGCGATCGCTCGGGTCACGAGCGCCGTGATCTGCTTCTCGGCGGCGGGGGTCAGCCGGGCCAGGGCGAACTCCGCCGGCCACATCGGGCCGTCGTCGAGGTCAGCCACGTCGCTGAAGCCGAGCGTCGAGTACCGGTTCTTGAACTTTGCCGCCGGCTTGAAGAACAGGAGGACCTTGCCGTCCTTGGCGTAGGCCGGCATGCCGTACCAGGTCCTCGGCTCGAGCTCCGGCGCGACGTCCGTGACGAGGACGTGCAGCCGCTCGGCCATGGCCCGGTCCGCGTCCTCCATCTCGGCGACCTTCGCGAGCAGGTCGTTCAGCCCGTCGGCCTTCTTGCCGGTCGCACGCACTTCCTTGGCGCGGTCTTTGATGGCGGCGCGCTCGGCGGCGGTGAAGCCTTCGGTGGTCTCGGTCGTGCTGGTCATGGTGGTTCCTTCCCTGGGGAGCTGTCATCAACCTGACGTTCGCCAACGGCACGGTGTGACAGGAACGGGCTCAGGAACCGATGCACGACCAGGTGCGGCCGATCGTGGGTCTCGTGGAACACGCACGTGACGTCGGTCAGCGAGGAGTCAGGCAGCGTGATGCCTCCGCGCCGATGACAGCGCCGCCGGAGTCTTTGCTCTCGKGGTCAGCCCCGCAGAGCCGCGATGGCTGTGTCGATACGCCGCCGGCGCGTCTCGGGCTTCTTCGCGCTCTCGATGGCGCGCACATGCTCGCGCTTGCGGCTATCGGCAAGGGCGTCGTACGCGGCACGGGCGACGGGGTCGTCGTCCAGGGCTCGGGCGAAGTCCTCCGGCTCGACAACGACGCGCGGCTCGGTGTCGAGCTCCAGCTCGACCTCGACCTCCTCGCCGATCGTGACACCCGCGGCCCGTCGGTTGGCGTTGCTGAGGCCGAGCAGGTGGCGGCCCCGCATGATGGCGACCCGGCTCTTCCAGGAATGCCCGTTGACCGTGATCGTCACGGGCGGCCGCGCGCCCCCGCCGAGCGCAGCTGCCACCTCGGGCGGAACTTCCAGCCCGCGCATCGGCTCGGGTGGCTCGACGAGGGTGCGGAACTTCACGGCGCGCTCCCTGCTGATCGGGGCGTTCGGGGCGTCAGGCTTCGTACTTCGTGGGGCGGTCCCGGTCTGTCGAAGCGCACGACAGATCGATGGGCTCGTGCGGCGACCCTTGACCGAACCGCTCCCATGCTGACACGGCAGCCAACGTAGGAAGTGGGCCGTGTGCACGGGACCGCGGGCACTGTCAGGGCCGTGTCCGTACTGTCGGGGCATGGCAGAGCTTGGGCGCGGCCCGTGGCCACCGGGACCGATCGCCACCGATCGACTTCTGCTCCGCCCGCCGGAGGCGCGCGACCGCGCGGCATTCGTCGAGCTCTACACATCACCCGACGTCGGCACCTACACGGGCGGAGCACGATCGCGTGAGGCGGTCGAACGCGCGCTCCCTGCGGCTCCTCAGGCGCATCCCGGTCGTTTCGTGATCGACCTCGACGGGGCAATGGTCGGGACGGTCCAGCTCGAACGCCGCGACGTCGACTACGAGATTCGCCCGGCGGCCGGCCAGTGGACCTGGGGTACCTCCTTCTTCCGGGGTTATGGGGACGCGGATACGCCACCGAGGCCTGCGAAGCCGCACTGAGCTGGTTCGCTGGCGCAATGCCCGGTGAAGCCGTCGTGCTCATCACCCAGACCGCGAACGAGCGATCGATGCGCCTGGCAGCGAGGCTGGGATTTGTCGAGGTCGAGCGGTTCGAGGCATACAACGCCGAGCAGTGGTTCGGTACGTGGTCCCCAGCCGCAGCGACTGGCTGAGGTGTGCGGACCGGTACTCACAGTGTCCGGGCCCGATATGCCTGTCGAGAGGCAGGATGGATTGCCCGACGGCGAGCGTCGTACTGTGACCGATTGCCTCCAGCGCGTGCCGGGCGGGCAAAGTGTTCGAGCGGTCGGTTGGATCTGGGCTGACCACCGCCGGCCAGGCGGGCCGGGCAGCATCCGGGTCCTCGGCCAGTCGCCGACCCGGATCGGTCGTACTTAGATCACTGGGAATATAGTTCCAAGGCGTCTAGTTAGCGTGCTCATGGACCTCTTCGACTCTCTCGTGCGCTACGAGACCTACCTGTGGAACGAGCTCGACGACCGGCTCCGCGATGCGGGCTCGATATCGCTGGGAACGCTGTCCGCACTGCGGGTGATCCGCCGACATGAGGGTTCCTGCCGGGTGCAGGAGCTGCGATCCGAGCTCGGCATCACGGTGGGCGCGGCCAGCAAGCTGGTTGACCGCCTGGAGCGCGATGGCCTCGCGGTGCGCGCGGCCCACCCGACCGACCGCCGCTCCTCGCTGATCGCGTTGACGCGTGCCGGAGATGCCGCTCACGACGACGGTGTGGCGCTGGTTGACGCGGCTCTCACAGAGCACTTCAAGGGCATCGACGTGCGCGAGCTGACGTCCACACTGAACGTGCTGTGGGGACGACTCAGGTCCCCGCTCGCGGCGGTGCCGGCGTGAGCGCGCGAGGCACGATGCGCGCCGCCTTCGGCCGGATCGCCCGGCCGCACACCGACATGGAGGCCGGGGGGACCGCCGGGAAGGGAGTGGTGGTCCTGTGATCCCGCTCGAGATTCTCACCGCCCGCGCCCTGGCTGATCGCGAGACACGGTCCACTCGGAGCACCCCGGCCCGCGGGCACCTTCTCCGGATCGTGGCCCGGCTCAGGGCACACAACGTCGCCCGCCCAGACCCGCGAACCCTCGACAAGAAGCCGACCGAAGGAGCCCTCCCGTGAACCAGCCCACCATCGCCGTCACCGGCGCCACCGGCCACATCGGCGGGCTCATCGCCGCACACCTGGACACCGCCGGCCGCGCGCAGCGGCTGCTCGTACGCGACCCAGCGAGTCCGCGACTGCCGCAGCTCGGGTCTGTCACCGAGGTCGCCCGCATCGACTACGCCAACCAGGATCTGTCCCAGGCGGCGCTGCAGGGTGTCGAGGTGCTGTTCATGGTCTCCGCGCACGAGAGCCCTACCCGCACCGCCGAACACGCCGCCTTCATCGACGCGGCGGCCGCCGCCGGCGTGCGGCACGTCGTCTACACCTCGTTCGCCGCGGCAGCGCCTGGCGCGACGTTCACCCTGGCCCGCGACCACTACGCGACCGAGGAACACCTGATGGCCTCCGGCATGGCATGGACGTTCCTGCGCGACACCTTCTACATCGACTTCATGGAGCAGCTCGTCGGCACAGACGGCGTCATCCGTGGCCCGGCTGGCAGCGGGAGGTGCGCGATCGTCGCGCGCGCCGACGTCGCCCGCGTCGCAGCCACGGTGCTCCTGGACCCGGACGCCCACGCCGGGAACACCTACGACCTCACTGGGCCGCAGGCGCTGTCGCTGGCCGATGTCGCCCGCATCATCAACGACGTCCGCGGCCGCACCGTCACGTTCCACGACGAGACGATCGAGGAGGCCTACACCTCCCGCGCCTCCTACGGCGCCCCGCCGTGGCAGCTCGACGCCTGGGTCAGCACCTACACCGCCATCGCCAGCAACGTCATGGCCGACCCGACAGACGCCGTCGAGCAGATCACGGGCACTCAGCCGACCAGCCTCGAGGACTTCCTCCGGAGCCACGGATGAGTACACCGGCAGGAAGTAGCGAACTAGGACAAGTCGAGTAGTCAGACCGACGGATCCGAGCAGGACTGTCGAGATGCACGACAGTTTGACCGCGGTAGAGCGGCGCACTTTGACCGGTCGGCTCGCCCAGCCGCGTCCGGTCCATGTACGAAGCGGCCCTTCGATGCACCTCACGCCGCGGTCGGTCGGACCATGTGGCTTGACGCCGACCACCACGCCGTCCGGTGGTACGTCCCCCAGCCAGGTGGTCTCAGTCCTTTCGGGGACTTCCGGCCGTGCCGACGGCTTGCACCGAGAGGGCGACGAGGTCGCCAAGATGGCGCGGGTCGTCCGTTCTGACCGCCTCTCGCTGTGCCGCTACCAAGCATCCGAGGGCGGCTGCGACGAAGGCTGCCGGAGTCGGGTCGTGGGCGGGTAGCGGTCGGCCCGCGGCGAGTGCTCGTCGGCGGACGATCTCGGCCAGGTCCTGCTGGAGCTGGTGAAGTCCCAGGAGATACACCGACAAGAGTGCGGGGGTCTCGAAGACCATCCGGAGCATCGCGCCGTCTTTCGATCCCTCGGCAGTTGATTGCCCGGTGGCTGTCTCTGAGGTCAGGACATGCGAAAGCGCCTCCCACGGCGCCTCCTGGGCCGGTCGGGTGCGCAGCGCCTCCAGCAGGCAGCCTTCTACCCGGGAAACGTGGCCACCAACTTCGGTGCCGAGACGACCAGCCGACTCATGAAATTCATCGCGACCAGCCGCTTGACCCGCGCGATGCTCTCCACGCCCGACAAGGGAGCCGACACCTTGACCTGGCTGGCGAGCCACACCCCCGAGACCGACTGGGCCTCGGGCGAGTTCTACGTCAAGCGCAAGATCGGCACCAATCTCAACTCACTGGCAGCCGACGCGAGTCTCGCGCGTGGTCTGTAGGAACGGTCCGAAGAGCTGTTCGCGCAGTAGTTCTCCGGGACGGTGCCGACGAGACCGGTACGACCGAGGGCCCGACGAATCTGGTCGGGCCCGGTCAGTCCAACTCGACACCAAGGTGCTCGCACTCGACTGCCCGAGTCAGATGCGAGTCGGCCAGCACGCGGGGTGACGCTACCGGCGGGGCTGTGCTGCAGTACAGGCATGGACGCTTCCGATCTGGCCCGACAGTTCGCGCTCGGCGGTGCCGCGAGGCTGTCCGAGGGCCCGGTCGCGCGAGGCAAGCAGGGCGTGGTGTGGCGGCTGGACACGACGAATGGCAGCTGGGCGGTGAAGGCCCCGTTCACCCCGTCGCAGGAGGACGAGGTGCGACTGTCGGCGGAGCTCCAGGAGGCGGCGTACCTCGCTGGAGTGCCCACGCCGCAGATCCGACGCACGACTGACGGGTTCGTGTTCGCGGACGTGGGAGGTCGCCGGGTAAGGGTGTACGAGTGGGTCGACCTCGGAGCCCCAGACCCCGGTCTCGACCCGGCGCTTGTGGGCGAAGTCGTCGCCCGTATCCACGGCGTCAAGATCGACGACCCCCGCCCGCTCGACCCGTGGTACCACGAGCCCGTCGGCGCTGGTCGCTGGGACGAGGTGGTAGAGCAGGTGCGGGACGGCGGCGCACCGTTCGCGGGTCGGCTCGCCGCGCTGCGCGACGAGCTGGTCGCGCTCGAGTCCTGGATCGAGCCACCCGAGGCTTTGCGGGCGTGCCACCGCGACCTGTGGGCCGACAACATGCTGCCCACCGTGGGCGGTGGGCTGTGCGTCATCGACTGGGACAACAGCGGACCGGCAGATCCGAGCCAGGAGCTCGCGTGCGTGCTGTTCGAGTTCGGACGCTCCGACCCGGGTCGAGCGCGCGCGCTGATCGCGGCTTACCAGGGCGCCGGCGGCCCGGGGCGGGTCGCCCGGCCGGGGCACTTTTCGATGCTCATTGCCTCGCTCGGGCACATCACCGAGACGGCGGCGACGGACTGGTTGCAGCCCAACGCCCGCTCCCCCGACCGCGCGGACTCGACCGCATGGATCAGCGAGGTGCTGGAGGATCCCCACAGCCGCAGGAGGCTTCGAGATCTGCTCGATGCAACTCGCGCCATGCCGCCTGGCCCGGGAAACGGAACCGAGGCTTCTGCCTAGCGGGTCCCTGGCCGTACTCAGAGGATCCGGTAGCCCTGCATCTCGGCGGCGATGCATCGGCGGCGCCGCCGTAACCGTGATCCACTCCACACCACACCACACGGTCGCATGCGACATGGGTCGGTGTTTGTCCAAAGTAGAACTCGACTCGTTACCGACGGATCCGAGCAGTGTCGAGATGCACGACAGATTGGGCGCGGATGAGCGTCGTACTTTGACCGGTCGGCTGGTCCCAGCCCGGCCGGTCAAAGTCCGGCGTCGACGGAATTCTTGCGACCATGGGCCCGTGCCAGCCATGAGCCCCGTGCGGAGCAAGCTCGTCTTCCTCGACATCGACGGCACCTACGCGGTGCACGGAGTGGTGCCACCGGGCCACGAAGACGCCGTGCGCCGGGTGAGGGCAGCCGGCCACCGCGTCTTCCTGTGCACGGGCCGCTCCAAGGCGCTGCTGCCGACCGGCATCCTCGACGTCGGCTTCGACGGCCTGGTCGCCTCGGCCGGGTGCTATGTCGAGGTCGAGGGCACCCTGCTCATGGATCGCCGCTTCCCTGGTGACCTGGCCCGACGGGTGGTGTCGCTCCTGGTCGAGCACGACGCGGCGTTCGTCCTCGAAGCGCCGGAGGCGCTGTACGGACCGCCCGGCGTCGGCGACCGGTTGAGGGCGCTGCTCGGCCCAGGGGGCGGCCAGGAGCAGCACGGCGCCGACGATTTCCTCCGCGCGCTCCAGATGCTCGACGACCTCTCGGAAGTCTCGTTCGCCAAGGTCACCTACTTGGCGGCAACGGCACCGTGGACCGAGCTGCTGAGCTCGCTGGGGCCGAGGGTGGGTTTCGTGCCCAGCTCGATCGTCGAGGCCCACGACTTTGCCGGCGAGCTGTACCTGGTCGGCGTCCACAAGGCACTCGGGATCGAGCTGGTCCAACGACACCTCGAGGCTGAGCGAAGCGACGTCATCGCGTTCGGAGACGGCATCAACGACCTGGAGATGCTGGAGTACGCCGGGGTCGGCGTCGCGATCGAAGGGTCGGACGACAGGGTCCTGGCGGTCGCGGACGCGTTCGCACGGGGCCCTCATGTCGAGGGACTCGTCGCGTCGTTCGACGACCTCGGTCTGTACCGAACAGGGCACACCCGGCTCAATCCGGAACCGGGACAGCAACAGCCGTAGCAGGACCGATTACGCCTGCATGTCCACGAAGCGTGAGTAGTGACCCTGGAACGCCACGACCAGCGTGTCGGTCGGCCCGTTTCGGTGCTTGGCGACGATGACGTCGGCCTCACCAGCCCGGGGCGACTCCTTCTCGTACGCGTCCTCGCGGTGCAGCAGGATGACGATGTCGGCGTCCTGCTCGATCGAGCCGGACTCACGCAGGTCGCTCATCTGGGGACGCTTGTCGGTGCGCTGCTCGGCGCCACGGTTCAGCTGCGAGATGGCGATGACCGGGACCTCGAGCTCCTTGGCCAGCAGCTTGAGCGCTCGGGAGAACTCCGAGACCTCCTGCTGGCGAGACTCGACGCGCTTGCCGGACGACATCAGCTGCAGGTAGTCGATGACCACGAGCTTGAGGTCGTGCTTCTGCTTGAGGCGCCGGCACTTGGCGCGGATCTCCATGAGCGACATGTTCGGCGAGTCGTCGATGAACAGCGGTGCCTCGGAGATCTTGCCCATGGTCGCGGCGATCTTGGCCCAGTCGTCCTCGCCCATCTGGCCGTTGCGCAGCTTCTGCAGGTGCACCCGCGCCTCGGCCGACAGCAGACGCATGGTGATCTCGTTGCGGCTCATCTCGAGCGAGAAGACGACGGACGTCAGGCCGTGCTTGATCGACGCCGAACGCACGATGTCGATGCCCATGGTCGACTTGCCGATGGCGGGACGCGCGGCGAGCACGATCATCTGGCCCGGGTGCAGCCCGTTGGTCAGGCGGTCCAGGTCGGAGAAGCCCGTCGGGACGCCGATCATCCCCTCGCCGCGGTGGCCGGCGGCCTCGATCTCGTCGACGGCACCGCCGATGATGTCGCCGAGGATCAGGTAGTCCTCCGACGACCGCCGCTCGGTGACGGCGTAGACCTCGGCCTGCGCGTTGTTGACGATCTCGTCGACGTCGCCGCCGTCCGTGCCGTAGCCCAGCTGCACGATGCGGGTGCCGGCCTCGACCAGCTTGCGCAGCACCGAGCGCTCGCGCACGATCCGCGCGTAGTAGCCGGCGTTGGCGGCGGTCGGGACCGACGAGATGAGCGTGTGCAGGTAGGGGGCGCCACCGACGCGCTGGATCTCGCCGCGCTTGGTCAGCTCGTCCGCGACCGTGATGGCGTCGGCGGGCTCGCCGCGGCCGTACAGGTCGATGATCGCGTCGTACACGACCTCGTGCGCCGGGCGGTAGAAGTCGGTACCGCGGATCTGCTCGACGACGTCGGCGATCGCGTCCTTCGAGATCATCATGCCGCCGAGCACGCTGCGCTCGGCGTCGAGGTCCTGGGGAGGGGTCCGGTCGTACCCGCCGCCACCGCCGTTGCGGTTGCTCGACGGAGCGCCGTACTCGAGCTCCTCGATCGTCATCAAGTCCCCATCAGTCGTCGTTCGTACACATGTTGCATGAGGGGTCTGACAACCGCCTCGGACACCCCTCATCGGGTGTCCGCACACGCGACGTTAGGTGCCCGGAGCCGCTGCTCAAAACGTCGGGATCGGCTTGTGGGGAACTGCCCGCAGATCTGTGGGGAGAGCTGTGGAGATCTGTGGAGCACGGCTCGCCTACTGTGAGCGGAGCTGTGGATCCCGTCCGAATTTATCCACAGGCCGTGGACAGGCGTGTGGACGGCCGACGGATTTCGCACGCGGATCCGCGTCTCACCCGCGCAAACGCTGTGCACCTGCTGTGGATGCGAGAAAGGTTGGCTGAGATTTCATCTGTCGGACACCGCCCGCCCGGCATCGACCGCCAGATCCTGGCGCTCGCCCTCCCGGCGCTCGGCGCGCTCGTCGCGGAACCCCTGTTCGTGCTCGTCGACTCGGCCGTCGTCGGGAACCTGGGGACCGCCCCGCTCGCCGGCCTGGCGCTCGCCTCGACCGTGCTGGTGACGGTGGTCGGGCTCTGTGTCTTCCTCGCCTACGCCACCACGGCGGCGGTCGCCCGACGGCTCGGCACGGGTGACCGAAGCGGGGCACTGCAGGTCGGGGTGGACGGCATGTGGCTCGCGCTGGGCCTCGGCGTCGTGCTCTCGGCGGTCACGTGGCTCAGCGCACCGTGGCTGGTGGAGGCCCTGGGGGCTTCCGGCGAGGTCGCGAACCAGGCCGTGACGTACCTGCGCTGGTCCGCGCCCGGCCTGCCGGGGATGCTCCTCGTCCTCGCCTCGACCGGGGCCCTGCGCGGGCTGCTCGACACCCGCACCCCTCTCGTCGTCGCCTCGCTCGGCGCCGTGGTCAACGCGGTGCTCAACATCGTGCTCGTCTACGGCGTCGGCATGGGCATCGCGGGCTCCGGCCTGGGCACGGCACTGACACAGATCGGGATGGCCGTGGCGCTCACGGCGGTCGTCGTCCGTGGCGCGCGGGGTGCCGGCTCACAGCTGCGACCCGCGGCCGGCGGCATCCTGGCGAACGCCCGCGCCGGCGCCCCGCTCTTCGTCCGCACGCTGTCGCTCCGGCTCGCCATCCTGCTGACCGTCTGGGTGGCGACGGGTCTGGGCGCCGTGGAGCTTGCCGGGCACCAGGTGGTGAACGCCGTCTGGGGGCTCGCCGCGTTCGCGCTCGATGCCCTGGCCATCGCCGCGCAGGCGCTCGTCGGCCATGCGCTCGGCGCCGCCGACGTCGCCCGCGTCCGCGCGATCCTGCGCCGCACTCTGCAGTGGGGCGTCGGGGCCGGGGCCGCCCTCGGCCTCGTCATCGGCGGGCTCTCCTGGGCCTACGTGCCGCTCTTCACCTCCGACGACGACGTCCGCCAGGCCGCCGTCGCCGCGCTCGTCGTCGCCGCGGTGACGATGCCGATGGCCGGGTGGGTGTTCGTGCTCGACGGCGTGCTCATCGGTGCCGGCGACGGCCGCTTCCTCGCCTGGGCCGGCATGGCCACGCTCGTGGTCTACATCCCGTTCGCGCTGGCCGTCCGGGCGGCCGCACCGCCGGGCGCGGCAGGGCTGGCGTGGCTGTGGGCGGCGTTCGCCGGCGTCTTCATGCTGGCGCGCGCGGTCACCACCGGCTGGCGCGCCCGCGGCACGGCGTGGATGGTCACCGGCGCATGACGCAGAAGCGCCCCGCTCCCACCAGGGGAACGGGGCGCTTCAGTGCAGCTCAGCTCAGGCCGCGACGACCTTGACGGTCACCGTGGCGGACACGTCTGCGTGCAGACGGACCGACACCTGGTACTCGCCGAGGGCCTTGATCGGCTGACCGATCTCGACCTTCCGCTTGTCGATCTGCGGCGCGCCCGACTTCTTGACCGCGTCAGCGATCTCGGCAGTCGTGACGGCACCGAACAGACGGCCCGACTCGCCGGCCTTGGCCGACACGACGACCGGCTTGCTCTGCAGCGAGTCGCGGATCGCCTTGGCGTCGTCGAGCGTCGCGATCTCGCGGGCCTTGCGGGCCTTGCGGATCGCGGTGACGTCCTTCTCGGCGCCCTTGGTCCAGGCCGTCGCCAGGTTGCGCGGGACGAGGAAGTTCCGGGCGTACCCGTCCTTCACCTCGACCACGTCACCGGGCTCACCGAGACCGGTGACCTCGTGGGTCAGGATGATCTTCGCCATGATGGTCCCCTTTCTCAGCGCGCCGACGACGAGTACGGCAGGAGAGCCATCTCGCGGGCGTTCTTGACGGCACGCGCGATCGCGCGCTGCTCCTGGACGGACACACCGGTCACCCGGCGAGCGCGGATCTTCCCGCGGTCGGAGATGAACTTGCGCAGCAGCGCAGTGTCCTTGTAGTCGACGACGTCGATCTTCGCCGCCTTGAGCGGGTTCTGCTTCTTCTTGGGCTTTCGGACCACGGCCTTGGCCATCGTGGTGCTCCTTGTCTGCTGGAGCCCTGGGCGTTGCCGTGCCCAGGGATGGGGAATGTCTGAGTGTCAGGCGCCGATCAGAACGGGGGCTCGTCGGAGTAGCCGCCGCCGGAACCACCCGCGGGCGTCGCCCACGGGTCGTCCTGCTGGCTGCTGCTACCGCCGCCGGAGCCACCGAATCCGCCGCCACCGCCACCGTTGCTGAAGCCGCCGCCGCCCCCGCCGCCGAAGCCACCGCCGCCGCCACCCGAACGCTGGGTCCGGGTGACCTTGGCCGTGGCGTAGCGCAGGGACGGGCCGACCTCGTCGACCTGGAGCTCGTACACGGTGCGCTTCTCGCCCTCGCGGGTCTCGTAGGAGCGCTGCACGAGCCGACCGGTCACGATGACGCGGGTGCCCTTGGTGAGCGACTCGGCGACCGACTCGGCCGCCTCCCGCCAGATCGAGCAGCGGAGGAACAGCGTGTCGCCGTCCTTCCACTCGTTGCTCTGGCGGTCGAACGTACGGGGGGTGGACGCGACGGTGAAGTTCGCGACGGCAGCCCCCGAGGGGGTGAAGCGCAGCTCGGGATCCCCGGTCAGGTTCCCGATCACCGTGATGACGGTCTCACCGCTCATGCCCAGCTCCTCGTTCGTTCGATCAGTCGGAATGTGTGGAGCCGCACGCTACGTGCAGCCACCCACAAGAGATCAGGCGTCGGCGCGCAGGACCTTGGTCCGCAGGACGACCTCGTTGAGGCCGAGCTGGCGGTCGAGCTCCTTGGCGGTCGCGGGCGTCGCGTGGAAGTCGATGACGGCGTAGATGCCCTCGGACTTCTTCTGGATGTCGTACGCAAGACGACGACGACCCCAGATGTCGACCTTGTCGACAGTGCCACCGTCGGTCTTGACGACCGTCAGGTACTTGTCGAGCGACGGAGCAACGGTGCGCTCCTCGATCTCGGGGTCAAGGATGATCATGAGTTCGTACTGACGCAGGCTCATACCCACCTCCTCTGGTCTTCGCGGCCACGGTCGATCCGTGGCAGGAGGGTGTGTGCGTCGCTGGCCGGCGAGATCCGTCCATGACGACGGGCCGCTCCGGGCACAGCAATCTCCAAGGCTACCCGGCCGGGGGCCACCGCCGAAATCGGCTGTGGACGGACGGGGCCCGGAACTTCCGGCGAGGAGCGGCGAACCGCTCCTCGCCGTGGATCAGGGAGTCGGCGCCGGGGTCGGCGCCGGGGTTGCCGCCGGCGGTGCCGGGGTTGCCGCCGGCGGTGCCGGGGTGGCGGGCGCCTTCGGGCCGGTCGAGATGACCAGGGTGACGCTGCTCCCAGGGGCCAGCTGGCTGCCCGCTCCGGGATCGATGCGGATCACCCGACCGCTCGTCACCTTGTCGGACGGCTCCGACGTGATGGACGGGTTGAGACCGACGTTGAAGAGGGCGGCGGACGCGTCGGCCTCGAGCTTGCCCTCCAGGCCGCCGGGGACAGCGACGGCAGCGGGCGCCTGCTCGGTGGGCGCGGTCGTCTCCTCCGGGGTGGGCGTCGCCGACGGCTCGGCGGTCGGCTTGACCTTGCCGCCCACGTTCGCGCGGTCCGGGAACGGGACGACGTCGGCGTAGGCGGGCATCGCGAAGACGTTCTTCATGTACGACGCCCAGAGGAACGCCGGCCACGAGCCACCCGTGACCTCCTTGAGCGTCCTGCCGCCCTTGGTCTTGCCGAAGGTCAGGATCGAGTCCTTACCCTTGCCGTCCTCGGACTGCTGGCTCAGCGACACCTCGGTCACGATGTTCGGGGTGAAGCCGATGAACCACGCCGACTTGTTGTCGGTCGACGTCCCCGTCTTGCCGGCGATGGGCCGGTCGAGCGGCTTGACCCAGTCCTCGCCGGAGCCGGACTGGACGACCTGCTGCATGGCGTAGGTGGCATCGGCGATGACGTCGGCGGCGAACTCCGGCGTGCCGACGACCTTGTGCTGGAACGCGACGGTCCCGTCGGGGTTCTTGACCGTGGCCACGATGTACGGGTCGTAGCGGGTGCCGCCCGAGGCGATCGTCCCGTACGCGCTCGCCATGTTGAGGGGGTGGACGTCGTCGACGCCGAGGACGTTCGAGTTGAACGTCGTCAGCCCTTCGCCGACCCCCGCCTTCTCGGCCGTCGCCGCCGTGTTGGCCGCGCCCACCTTCATGTTGAGCTGGGCGTACACGGTGTTCACGGACTGCGCGGTCGCCTTGACGAGGTCCATGGAGCCGGGGTTGCCCGGCTCGAAGTTGCGCACCGTGTTCTTGCCCGAGGACGGGTCCCAGCCCGGGATGTCCTGCGGCGAGTTCCCGTTGAACTTCGTCGTGAGCGGGATGCCCTGCTCGAGCGCCGTGATCAGGGCGAAGGGCTTGAACGTCGAACCCGCCTGGATCGAGTCGTACGTCGCGCGGTTCTTGGCGTCGGCAAGGTAGTCCGGGCCGCCGTACAGGGCGAGGATGGCGCCGCTCTTCGGGTCGACGGACGTGATGGACGGCCGGACGCGTGCCGCGACCGAGTCGTCAGGCTTGCCGCTCTGGCCCTCGAGCGTCCCGGCCATGAACCCGTTGACCTGGTCGACGGTCATCTGCTGCATCTCGGGGCTGATCGTGGTGACGACGCTGTAGCCCTTGCGGTTGAGCTCGTCGCGCGTGATCTCGTACGGCGGCTTCTCCAGCTCGTCGATGACCATCTGCAGCAGGTACCCGTTGGTCCCGCGCATGGTCTCGCTCGGCTGGTAGTCGATCGTCGCCGGGAACGTCATCGCTGCCCTGGCGGCCGGGTCGACCCACCCCTGCTCCTCCATGGAGTCGAGCACGATGTTCCAGCGCGCCTCGGCCTTGGCCGGGCTCACCTTCGGGTCCCAGTTGTTGGGCGACGGGATGATGCCGGCCAGCATCGCCGACTGCTCGACCGTGAGGTCGGCGGCGTTGACGCCGAAGTAGGCCTGCGCAGCGGCCTGGATGCCGTAGGAGTCGCGGCCCCAGTAGATGGTGTTGAGGTAGCCGTCCATGATCTCGGCCTTGGACTGGCTCTTGGCGATCTTGATCGCGAGCAGCGTCTCCTTGAACTTGCCGACGTAGTCCGTCGTCGTCTTGTCGACGTAGTACCGCTCGACGTACTGCTGGGTCAGCGTCGAGCCACCCTGGGTCTTGCCGCCGCGCAGGTTGTTGATGAGCGCGCGCGACATGCCCGTGACCGAGACGCCGCTGTTGTTCGTGTAGAAGGTCTTGTCCTCGGCCGCGGCCACCGACTGCCCGACGTACGCGGGGATGGCCGTGGTGTCGACGATCTGGCGCTTCTGCATGGCGAAGGTGCCCATGACCGGGCCCGGCTGGCCGTCGGCGGTGTTCGCGAAGTAGATGGTCGACGTCTGCGCGCTGGTGTCGTCGGCAGGCGTGGGGATCGACGTGTACGCATAGGCGCCGACGACGGCACCGACGCCGAGGAAGCCGACGCCGAGGATGGTGCCGAGCACGACGCGCCACGACGGCAACCAGCGGTGCAGACCGTGGAACCCGGTGCGCGGGTAGTCGAAGAAGCGTCGCTTGGGGGCGCTGCTGCGCGACGAGGGCTTCGTCGACCCGCGGGGCGCACTGCGCTTGCCCCGGGCGGGAGCCCTCCGATTCGTGCCTGCCAACGCGCTGCCTTCCGTTCGACGAGTGGGGGGGCCGGCCGCCCGGTTTCGGGCGCGCTCCAGCCGCGACGCCCAGTATGGGGGACCGTTCTGTGCCTCGCAGGGGGCCTATAGGCCTGGTGGGGCGAGCCTTCACACGATCGGCACCGGGCCCCCGGACGCCCACCGCACGGATGCCCGCAGAGGTGACGCCGGTCACCGCCGGCGGGTCGGACTTGCTCGGTTCGTCGTTCTCGACATACTCTCCGGATGTATCGAGTTGATACATCGACTCCACCAACATCCTGAGGAGGTGCCCCCGTGCGCGGTCGTTCCGACGTGCTCGAGCCGGCCATCCTCGGGCTGCTGCACGAGTCCCCGATGCACGGCTACGAGCTGCGCAAGCGGCTCAACCTGGTGCTCGGCTCGTTCCGGGCCCTCTCGTACGGCTCGCTGTACCCCTGCCTCAAGTCGCTGGTCGACCGCGGGTGGATCCAGGGCACCGAGTCGGTCGTCGGGCCCCACACCGTGGCGTCCAAGCGCGCCCGCATCGTCTACCAGCTGACCGCCGACGGCAAGGAGCACCTGCAGCAGGTGCTCGCGTCGTCCGGGCCGGCCACCTGGGAGGACGAGAACTTCGACGTTCGGTTCGCCTTCTTCGGGCAGACCGACGCCGAGACCCGCCTCCGGATCCTCGAGGGTCGGCGCACACGCCTGACCGAGCGTCTCGAGACGGTCCGCCTGTCCTTCGCCCGCACCCGCGAGCGCATGGACGAGTACACCCTCGAGCTCCAGCGGCACGGCCTCGAACAGGTCGAGCGTGAGGTCCGCTGGCTCGACGGGCTGATCGACAACGAGCGCGGCATTCGTCGCACCCGTCCTGCAGGCACCGGTCGTCCGGCCGTTGCTGACACACCCGCTGGGGACGACGACGTCGCCCCCGCGCGAACCACCGAGAAGGAGCGAGGATGACCTCCATCCGCGTCGCCATCGTCGGCGTCGGCAACTGCGCCGCGTCGCTTGTCCAGGGCGTGCACTACTACGCCGACGCAGACGCCAACAGCACCGTGCCGGGTCTCATGCACGTGCAGTTCGGTGACTACCACGTGCGCGACATCGAGTTCGTCGCCGCCTTCGACGTGGACGCGAAGAAGGTCGGCTTCGACCTGTCCGAGGCCATCGTCGCCTCGGAGAACAACACGATCAAGATCGCCGACGTCCCGCCGCTCGGCGTGACCGTGCAGCGTGGCGTGACCAACGACGGTCTCGGCAAGTACTACCGCGAGACGATCACCGAGTCCGACGCCGAGCCGGTCGACATCGTCGCCGCTCTGCGCGAGGCCCAGGCCGACGTCCTCATCTGCTACCTGCCCGTCGGGTCGGAGGTCGCCGCCAAGTACTACGCGCAGTGCGCGATCGACGCCGGTGTCGCGTTCGTCAACGCCCTCCCCGTCTTCATCGCGTCCGACCCGGTGTGGGCCGCGAAGTTCGAGGCTGCCGGCGTCCCGATCGTCGGCGACGACATCAAGTCGCAGGTCGGCGCCACCATCACGCACCGCGTTCTCGCGAAGCTCTTCGAGGACCGCGGCGTCGTGCTGGACCGCACGTACCAGCTGAACGTCGGCGGCAACATGGACTTCAAGAACATGCTCGAGCGTGAGCGCCTGGAGTCCAAGAAGCTCTCCAAGACGCAGGCCGTGACCTCCAACCTGACCGGCCCCCTGGGCGGCAAGAAGGAGGACCGCAACGTCCACATCGGTCCGTCGGACTACGTGGCGTGGCTCGACGACCGCAAGTGGGCCTACGTCCGCCTCGAGGGTCGCGCCTTCGGTGAGGTTCCCCTGAACCTCGAGTACAAGCTCGAGGTCTGGGACTCGCCCAACTCGGCCGGCATCATCATCGACGCCCTGCGCGCCGCGAAGATCGCCAAGGACCGCGGCATCGGCGGCCCCATCCTGTCGGCGTCGACGTACTTCATGAAGTCCCCGCCGGTCCAGATGGAGGACACCCTGGGCCGCGCCCAGCTGGAGTCCTTCATCCGCGGCGAGAACGAGCGCTGAGCTCTCTCCCGCTGACTGACACAGAAGGCGCGCATCCCTCGGGGTGCGCGCCTTCGTCGTCCCCCGCACGGAGCCCCGTCGGACATCCAGTCGACTTGGTCCTAGCTGGCAGGACGAAGTCGACTCGGTGTCGTGGGCGGCTGTGGAGGGAGGGCACGGGGGAACGCGGCGCTGCGGCACGCTGCGCGGATGGCCGACCGACCCACGCCGCCGCCCCGTCCGCGGCTGCCCGCCCGGACCGACCCGCGCGCTGCCGCGGTCGTCGCACGGCAGGACGCCGTCGTGACGACTGCGCAGATGGAGGCCTGGGGCGTGCGGCGGTCGCTCGTGGCTCGTCGCGTGGCGGACGGTGAGTGGCAGCGCCCGTTCCGGGGTGTGGTCGTCCTGCACTCCGGGGCGGTGACGTGGCGGCAGCGGGCCCGCGGAGCGCTGTTGTACGCGGGGCCGCGCGCGGCTCTCTCGCACGGGTCGGCCGCATTCGTGCACGGGCTCGTCCGTCGGACGGGCGCTGACCTGGTCGTGAGCGTGCCCGCCGGACACAAGGTCACGGCGCAGCCGGGCCTCGTCGTCCACCGCCGGAACCGGATGCCGTTCGCCGGCGGTGCCCTCCGGACGGTCGGCGTGGACGCGACGGTGCTCGACGTCGCCGACGAGCTGGAGTCCGAGGACGACCTCGTCGGGTTCGTCTGCGACGCGGTACGCCAGGGCGTCATGCCGGGTCGCGTGCTCATGCACGCCGCCGACCGGCCCCGTGTGCGGCACCGCGCCCTGCTGCTCGACCTGCTCGGCGACGCCGGTCGCGGCATCGAGTCGCCGCTGGAGCACCGGTACGTGCGGGACGTCGAGCGGCGGCACGGCCTGCCGGCGGCCCGAGCGCAGGCGCACGAGCAGGTGGAGGGTCGATGGATCCGGGCCGACCGGGTCTACGTCGGGCTGGGCGTGCGGGTCGAGCTGGACGGGCAGCTGGCCCACCCGTTCGGGCGGACAGACGACGACACCTGGCGGGACAACGCCGTCCTGGTTGCGCGCGGCGACCTCACGCTGCGCTACCGATGGCGGCACGTCGTCGCCGCGCCGTGCGTGACGGCGGCGCAGGTGGTCGCGGCGCTCCGGTCGCGAGGCTGGCCGGGCCACCCCCGACCCTGCGGCGCCGCCTGCCCGGTCCGGCCGTGAGGCAGATCGAGTCGACTTCGTCCTACCTCGCGGGACAAGGTCGGCGCGATGTGCCGAGCGGGGCGGCGGGGGCGCCGACAAGCGGGTGCGAGGATGACACGGTGCAGGTGATCGCCGACCTCAAGGCCCTGTGGCCCCTGAAGGACTTCCGCAAGCTGTTCGCCGTCCGGCTCACGAGCCAGACGGCCGACGGCATGTTCCAGGTCGGGCTGGCCACGCTGTTCTTCTTCTCGCCGGAGAACGCGAGCACGGCTGTCGGCGTCGCGACGGCGTTCGCGGTGCTGCTGCTCCCGTTCACCATCGTCGGACCGTGGGCCGGTGTGCTGCTGGACCGGTGGCGGCGCCGGCAGGTGCTGTTCGTCGGCAACCTGGTGCGCGTCGCGATCACGCTGCTCATCGCCGTGATCATGGTGACGGACGGCGTCGGCCCCGCCGTGTACGTGCTGGCGCTGGTGAACCTGTCGATCAACCGGTTCCTGCTGTCGGCCCTGAGCGCGTCCCTGCCGCGGACGGTCGACGGCCCGCTGCTGCTCACGGCGAACTCCCTGACCCCGACCCTCGGGGCGGCGGCCGCGGGCCTCGGCGGCGCGATCGGGTTCGTCCTGGGCCTGGCGTTGCCGGCCGGTCGGGGCAAGGACGCGGCGGCGCTCTTCGTCGCGGCGGCYGTCATGGCGGCTGCGGCGGGGCTGGCCACGCGGCTGGGCAAGGACCGGCTGGGTCCCGACGAACGCGCCGACGCCCGCCAGATGCGCGCGGCGCTCGGCACGCTCGCCCACGGTCTGGTCGCGGGCGCAAGGCACCTGATCGCGCGGCGGACTCCGGCTCGGGCGCTCGGGATCATGGCTGCACACCGGTTCCTCTACGGCGTCACGTTCATCGCCAGCATCCTCATCGCCCGCAACCTCCTCTCCGACCCGGCCGACGCCGGCGAGGGGCTGCGCACGTTCGGGCTGGTGCTCGCAGCGTCGGCGGCCKGGTTCGTGCTCGCCGTGGTGCTCACGCCGGTGTTCTCCCGGCGCACCGGCCCGCACCTGTGGATCGTGCTCTGCCTGCTGCTGGCCGCGGTCAGCCAGCTGCTGCTCGTCGCGTCGGCGGGCAAGACCGCGGTGCTCGTCGCCGCGGGCGCCCTGGGTCTGGCCGCGCAGGGCGCGAAGATCTCGGTCGACACGATCGTGCAGCGGGACACCGACGACGACTTCCGGGGCCGGGCGTTCGCGCTCTACGACGTCCTCTACAACGCGGCGTTCGTCGGCGCCGCGGCCCTCGGCGCCCTGACTCTGCCCGACACCGGGTACTCCCGCGGGCTGTTCTTCGTCCTCGCGCTCGCGTATGCCGGGTTCGCCGCTCTCTACGGGTACACCTCTCGGGGGGTACCGGCGGCGGAGGTCGCCGAGGCACGATTGGCCTCGTGAGCAGCGACGACAAGCTTGTCGGCAGCCGGGACGACCTCCCGCTGCACGCGGTGCTCTCGAGCGACCTCGCTCTGTCGATCTCCGACGCGCTCCGGCCCGACGACCCGCTGGTGTGGGTCAACGGCGCGTTCTCCCGCCTCACCGGGTACCCGGTCGACGAGGTGCTGGGTCGCAACTGCCGGTTCCTGCAGGGTGCGGACACCGACCCCACCGCCGTGGGACGCATCCGGACCGCGATGGACGAGGGCCGCGCCGTCGCGACGGTCATCCGCAACTACCGGCGCGACGGCTCGGCGTTCTGGAACCAGGTCGTGATCAGCCCCGTGGTCGACGAGGCCGGGCAGGTGACGCACCACGTGGGGATCCAGGTGGACGTGTCCGACCGGGTGGACACCGTCCGGGACCTGGAGCTCGACCTCGTCCACGAGTCGACGGCCCGGCTCGAGCTGCTGGCCCGGATCAGCGACGAGATGGCGCAGCACCTGGAGTACGACGGCGCCGTCGACACGCTCGGTGACATCGCCGTGCCGGCGCTGGCGACGTGGGGGTTCGTCGCGGTGACCGACGACCGCGGCCGCTTCGCCCGGGTCCACCTCGTCGTCGGCGACCCCGACGACCGCGAGATCGCCCACGCCCTGGCCAACGAGGACTACGGCTGGCTCACGCGTTCACCCAAGATCCAGGAGGCATTGAACAGCAGCCCGGGGTTCGTCGCGACGCCGTACCAGGTCGACCTCCCGAATCTTCCGGGGCGCATGACGCCGGTGCAGCTCGACCTCCTGCTCCGACTGGGCCTCGGCAGCGCCATGATCGTGCCCTTGCGTGCCCGTGACCGGGTGATCGGGGTGCTCTGCCTGGTGGCCGTCGACGGGTTCCGTCCCGACGCGGTTGTCACCGCCGCCCACCTGGGGCGTCGCGCGGGGCTGGCGCTGGACAACGTCCGCCTGTTCCTCGCGGAGCGCACGGCCGCACTGACGCTCCAGCACAGCCTGCTGCCCGAGATCCCCCACATCGCGGGCCTCGATGTCGCCACCGCCTACGTGCCGTCCACCCGGCGCACCGAGGTGGGTGGCGACTGGTTCGACGTGCTCTCCCTACCCGACGGTGCGATCGGCCTGGCGGTCGGCGACGTCGTCGGCCACGACCTGCGGGCGGCCGCCGCGATGGGCCAGCTGCGGTCGCTGCTGCGGTCCTACGCGTGGGAGGGCTCCTCGCCGAGTGAGGTGCTCGCCCGCGCGGACCAGCTGGTGCGCGGTCTCGACATCGCCGACATCGCCACCTGCGCGTACCTGCGCTGGCACTCGACCGTGGACGGCGCACAGGTCGTCTACGCCCGCGCGGGTCACCCGCCGCCCTTGCTCCGGCTCGCGGGAGGCGAGGTGGTCGCGCTGGACGAGGGGTTGTCGACGCCCATCGGGCTGGCCGGTCCAGGCGGCGCCGAAGGGAAGGTCGACGTCCCGCCGGGCGCGACCCTCGTGCTCTACACCGACGGGCTGGTCGAGCGGCGCGACCGCGGCCTGCGCGAGGGGATCCACGCACTCACCGCGGTGCTGTCGGCGCTGCCCGACGACGCCGACGCGGCCGAGGTGAAGGACCGGCTGGTCGAGGCGTTCGTCGGCACCCACCAGGAGGACGACGTGTGCCTGCTCGTGGTCAGGCGCGCGCTGCCCACCAGCTGAGCAGCTCTGCCTGCGCCGCGTCGGGACCGAGCGGTCCGCGCTCCATCCGCAGCTCGAGCAGGTACCGGTACGCCTCGCCCACCTCACGACCGGGCGCCAGCCCGAGGATCTCCATGATCTGTGTGCCGTCGAGGTCCGGCCGCACCGAGTCCAGCTCCTCCTGCTCCTGCAGGCGCGCGATCCGCTCCTCGAGGTCGTCGTACGCGGCGGACAGCTTGGCCGCCTTGCGCAGGTTCCGCGTGGTGCAGTCGGACCGGGTCAGCCGGTGCAGCCGCTCCAGCAGCGGGCCGGCGTCGGTTACGTAGCGCCGCACCGCCGAGTCGGTCCAGCCACCCTCGCCGTAGCCGTGGAAGCGCAGGTGCAGCTCGGTCAGCCGCGCGACCGCCTGGACGGTCGCCTTGTCGAAGCGCAGCTCCTTCAGGCGCTTGGCGACGAGCTTCGCGCCCACCATCTCGTGGTGATGGAAGCTGACCCCGCCGCCGTCCTCGAACCGCCGGGTCTTCGGCTTGCCGATGTCGTGCAGCAGCGCCGCCAGCCGCAGCACCAGGTCAGGGCCGGGCACCGCACCGTCCGGGCCGGTCTCCAGGGCGATCGCGCGCTCGAGCACCATGAGCGAGTGCTGGTACACGTCCTTGTGGCGGTGGTGCTCGTCGATCTCGAGGCGCAGCGCCGGCAGCTCGGGCAGCACGTGGTCGGCCAGGCCCGTGTCGACGAGCACCTCGAGGCCCTCCCGCGGCTGCGCCGAGACCAGCAGCTTGCTCAGCTCGTCCCGCACCCGCTCCGCCGACACGATCGCGATGCGGTCGGCCATGTCGACGATCGCCTCGCGCGCGGCCGGGTCGACCGCGAACCCGAGTTGAGCCGCGAACCTCGCGGCACGCATCATCCGCAGCGGGTCGTCGTCGAACGACTGCCGCGGGTCCACCGGGGTGCGCAGGACGCCAGCCGCGAGGTCGGTGAGGCCGTCGAAGGGGTCGACGAACGTCAGCTCCGGGAGCCGGACGGCCATGGAGTTCACGGTGAAGTCGCGCCGGGACAGGTCGCCCTCGAGGGAGTCGCCGAACGCGACCTGCGGCTTGCGCGACGCGGGGTCGTACTCGTCGGTGCGGTAGGTGGTGACCTCGACGACGACATCCTGGGCGAGCGAGCGACGCCCCGCGAACCGGCGCGCGCCGATCGTGCCGAACTCCTTGCCGATGTCCCAGTGCGCGTCCCCCCAGCGCGCCAGGATCGCCTCGGTCTGCTCCGGCGACGCCGACGTCGTGAAGTCGAGGTCCGCCGACGCCCGCCCGAGGAAGGCGTCGCGCACCGGGCCACCGACGAGCGCGAGCTCGTGCCCCGCCGCACGGAAGAGCTCGCCCAGCTCGAGGGCGTCGGGCGGCAGACCCGCGAGCACTCCCAGCGCACGCTTCTGCAGCGCCACGAGGGCAGCACTCAGGTCGGGGGTCTCGGGGTTGACGGGCGGATCGAGGGACGGCACTCGTCCAAGCCTGCCATGTCCCGAGTGCTGGGTGGAGTGCAGCGGAGGGTGGGGGCGCGCCAGCGCACCCGCCCGCAGCGGAGCGCAACCCAGCGCGAGCGAGGGATCTGCCGCGATGCGGACGGGACCCTGCGTGCCGAGTAGTTACAGTGTCGATATGTCGAGCCCGGCGCACCCACCCGTCCCCGGGGGCGTCCCATCGCCACCGGGCGGTCATCCGCTGCGCATCGACCCGCGTCACACGCTCGTCCGGGTGCCCTCCGTCCCGTTGCCCGTCGTCGACGAGACCTCGGCCGGCGGCATCGTCGTCAGCCGCCGCGACGGCGTCGACCACGCCGCCGTCATCGCCCGCCGCAACCGAGCCGGCCGCCTGGAGTGGTGCCTGCCGAAGGGGCACCTCGAGGGCGACGAGACGCCGGAGCAGGCCGCGGTGCGGGAGATCGCCGAGGAGACGGGTATCACCGGAGAGGTCCTGCGGCGTCTCGGTGTCATCGACTACTGGTTCAGCGGGGACGACCGCCGCGTGCACAAGGTGGTGCACCACTTCCTGCTGGGTGCGACGGGCGGGTCGCTGACCGTCGAGGGCGACCCGGACGGCGAGGCCGAGGACGCCGCGTGGATCCCCGTGGCCGAGCTGCACGGGATCCTCGCGTACCCGAACGAACGCCGGCTCGCCGAGGCAGCACTCCTCGTGCTCGTCGGCGAGGCATGAGCGCCCGCTCGCTGCGACGCCGGGTGCTCTGCGCGGCCCTGGCGGTCGCGGGCGCGCTCGCGGGCCTCGCAGTCCCCGCGCAGGCGGCGACCGACGACCCTGACCTGCCTGTCTCCGTGCAGATCACGGCGGTCTCCCCGAGCGTGCTTCAGCCGGGCGACGACCTGCACGTGACGGCGGTCCTGCGCAACGACGGCGACACCGAGATCGCCGCGCCGAGTGCCGCACTGCGGCTCAGCCGGTTCCGCATCGCCTCACGGACCGAGGTGGAGGCCTGGTCCTCCGCCGGGACCGTCGGACTCAGCCGCACGTCCCGGGTCGCCACCGCGCCCGTCGCCGCGCCGCTGGCTCCTGGCGCGAGCGCGACCGTCGACCTCGTCGTCCCGGCGGCGGGGATCCGCCTGCTCGAGGGTCCGGACACGTGGGGCCCCCGCGGCCTCGTGGTCGAGGCGCTCGACGGGTCCGACCGCGTCGGCCTGCAGCGCACGTTCCTGCTCTGGCTCACCACCGACGATGTCCCGCAGACGCCGGTGTCGATCCTCGTCCCGGCCGTCGGCCCTCCGTCGCCCGCCCCGCAGACGGCCGACGACGCGGCGACCGCCGAGCTCGACCAGGCGACCGCACCGGGCGGTCGGCTGCACGCGCTGTCCACCGCGATCGCGACCGATCGCGACATCGGCGTGGCCGTGGACCCCGCGCTGCTCGCCTCCGCGGGCGCCGGCACGCCGCGGACCCAGGCCTGGGCCGAGGAGCTCACCGACGCCCTCACCTCGCACGACGTCATCGCGCTGCCCTGGTCGGACCCGGATCTCGCGGCCGCGGCGCACGCGAACCAGGACGACCTCGTGCAGCTGGCCGTCGACCGGACTGCACAGGCCGGCGTGCCCGGCCTCGCGGCGACGACCGGACTCCTGTGGGCGCCCGGGACCGACCTGCCGGACCAGGCGACCGCGGCCGTGACCCCGCAGGTGGATGCCGATCTCCTCGTGCTGCCTCCGCGCACCGACACGGACGCCGCTCAGACGCCCGACGCCCGCGGGGCGGCGCGCACGTCCGCGGGCACGGTCGCGACGCTCGGCCCGGACGCGACGCTCACGCAGCTGCTGGCCAACCCGGAGAAGGTCGAGCCCGGTGCGACGCCGGCGACGGCCGCGCAGAGGACGCTCGCGGAGCTCGCCGTGATCAGCCGAGAGTCGTCCGAGCCCCCGCGGATGCTCCTCGCGCCCGGGCGCGCATGGGTCCCGGACCAGGCGAACGTCGCCGCGCAGCTCACCGCGCTGCAGTCCGCCCCCTGGGTCCGGCTCACCTCGGTGTCCACGCTGCTCGACTCGACCGACCCGGCGCGCACCGTGCTCCCGGCGGACAGCACGAACCCCGCCGAGCTGGCGCCGTCCAGCGTCGACGCCCTGGCCGACGCCCGCAGCAGGGCCGTGGCCTTCGCGAGCGTGACGAGCGAGCCCGCGATCCTGCTGGACGGCGTGGACGACGAGGTGCTCGCGCCGCTGGCCGTCGCCTGGCGCACGGAACCGGTCGCCCGCGACGCGCTCGTCACCTCGGTGGTCGCGGACGTCGACGCGCGCACCACCGGCCTCAGCATCGCGCAGGTCAGCGACGTCCGCGTCGCTGCGGCGGACAGCGTGCTGCCCGTCATCGTGCGCAACACCCTCGCCGTCCCCGCGACCGTCCTGCTCGAGGTCACTCCCCGCAAGGCGTGCCTCGAGGTCGGCGAGGTCTCGCCGGTGGCGGTCGACGCGCAGAGCGAGGTCAACGTCCGGATCCCCCTCCACGCCCGGGCGAACTGCTCGGTCGTCGTCACCGCCCGGCTCACGGCCACGGACGGCCTCCCCGTGTCGCCGGCCGTGCGCTTCACGGCGCAGGTCGCGCCGACCATCGAGAGCATCGGCACCATCGTCGTCGGCGTCCTGCTCGCGCTCGGTCTCATCCTCGGCATCGTGCGCACGGTCCGCCGCGGCCAGAGCGCCCGCCGTGGAGCCAAGAGGGTGGCGGAGTCAGACGCACCGACGTCCCTCCCGGTGCTCGGTGGCACCCCCGACGAGACGGCCGAAGAGGACTCCCGATGAGCTCCACGACCGATGGCGGGATCCGCCGCGGCGCGGCCCTGATGGCGTCGGGCACGGCCGCCTCGCGCGTGCTCGGCCTGCTGCGCGGGATGGTCCTGGCCACCGCGATCGGCGCCACGGGCCAGGCGGCCGACGCGTTCGCCGTGGCCAACAAGCTGCCCAACGTCCTCTACATGCTGCTCGCGGGCGGCGTGCTCAACGCGATCCTCGTGCCGCAGGTCGTGCGCGCCTACAAGCGCAAGGCGGGGCAGGAGTACGTCGACCGCCTCCTCACGCTCGGCTTCGTGCTGCTGGCCGCGGCCACCCTGGTCCTCACGCTCCTCGCGCCGTGGCTGGTGGACCTCTACTCGGACTTCGACAACGCCGCCCAGAACCAGCTGGCGACGACCTTCGCGTACTGGTGCATCCCGCAGCTGTTCTTCTACGGCGCCTACGCCCTGCTCGGGCAGGTGCTGAACGCACGCGGGTCGTTCGGCCCGTACATGTGGGCGCCGGCGGTCAACAACATCGTCGCCATCGCCGGGTTCGGCGTGTTCATCGTGCTCTTCGGCGGCTGGAAGAGCTCGGGCGTCGTGGACGCGTCGTCGTGGACCACCGGGCAGACCACCCTGCTCGCCGCCGCCGCGACGCTCGGGGTGGTCGCGCAGGCGGTCGTGCTCTTCCCCGCCCTGCGCCGGGCCGGCGTGCACTACCGGCCGCGCTGGGGGCTGCGCGGTTCGGGCCTCAGCACCGCCGGCGGCGTCGCCACCTGGACGCTCCTGGGCCTGACGGTGGGGCAGCTGGGCTACCTCGTCGTCTCCCGCGTGTCCTCCTCGGCCCCGGCCGCCGCCGTCGCGCAGGGCGCCTCCGCCACCGCCGTCGCCGGCCCGGCTGCCTACGACGTCGCGTTCCTCATCTTCATGCTTCCCCACTCGCTGGTGACGGTCTCCCTCGCGACGGCCCTGTTCACCCGGCTGTCCGGGCAGGCCCACGACAAGGACGTCGCCGGCGTGCGGTCGACGCTCTCCTCGGGGCTGCGGGTGGTCGGCGTGTTCACCGTGTTCGCGACCGTCGCCATCGCCGTGCTCGCCCTGCCGCTCACGCGCGTCGTGCTGGCCACCGCGTCCGCCGGGTCCGCCGACGCCGTCGCGACCGTGGTGCTGACGATGATCGTCGGGCTGCCCGCGTTCGGCGCCTGGTCGATGTTCCAGCGCGCGTACTACGCGTACGAGGACGCCCGCGCCATGGTCCCCATCCAGGTGGTGATGGCGGCCGTCGTGGTCGTCGGCGCCGTCCTGTCGAGGGCGATCCTGGACCCGATGTACTGGGTCGCCGGCGCCGGCGCGGGCATGAGCATCTCCTATCTCGTCGGCGCGGGGATCGCGCAGTGGCGGCTCCGGCGTCGGCTCGGGGGCATCGACGGCACCCGGGTGCTCCGGGTTCTGGCTCGGGCGAGCGTCGTGGCACTCGTCACCGCCGGCGTCGGGTTCGGCGTGCTGCAGCTGCTCGGTCTCGTCCTGTCGACCGGGTTCGTGGCATCGCTGATCCAGTGCGCCGTCGTCGGCACCGTCATGGGCCTGGTCTACGTGGGTGGCCTGCGGCTGCTGCGCGTCGACGAGCTCGACAGCCTGCTTCTGCCGCTGCTCCGCCGCATGCGCGGAGGACGCCGCTGATCCGGCACGTCTAGCATGCAGGGTGTCGTGCCGGTGGCAGGGCAGGTGATCGACACGGAGGTGCTGGTGAGCGAGGTCGTCGGACGAGGCACGGTGCTCGCGGGCCGCTACCGCGTGCTGGCCCCGGTGGAGTCAGACCTCGAGGGGGCCAGCGCCTGGCAGGCCACCGACCAGATCCTCGACCGCCCCGTCCGGGTCCGCATCCTCGAGCACGGCGCCGTCGCGCCCGCACTCGATGCCGCCCGTCGCGCGGCGCTGGTCACCGACTCCCGGCTCGTCCGCGTGCTCGACGTCGGCACCCACGAGGGGTACGGCTACGTCGTCTCGGAGCAGCTGGTGGGGCCGTCCCTCGCCGCGCTCGTCGCGCAGGCGCCACTGACGGCCGATCAGGCCCGCGCGGTCGTCGGCGAGGCTGCCTCGGCGCTCGAGGTCGCTCGGCGGCGCGGCGTCCACCACCTGGCGCTGCGCCCGTCCGTGCTGCACGTGAGCCCCGACGGGCGCGTGCTCCTGGGCGGGCTGGCGCTCGACGCCGCGCTGCTCGGCGACTCCGGCGGTGATGCCCGCTTCACTACGCGTGCCGACGCCGTCGGGCTCGTCCGGCTCCTGTACGCCGCCCTCACCGGTCTCTGGCCGGCAGACCCCCGCGCACCCCAGACCCCGGGCGGCGAGACGCTCCCGCCCGCGCCGATCGTCGACGGCTCGTTCGTCGCCCCCGCGGACCTCGTCCCGGGCGTGCCCAACGACCTCGACACGCTGTGCGTCGTGACGCTCGGCCCGAACGACGACGGTCCGCACAGCCCCGGCGAGCTCGTGCGCGAGCTCGAGCCGTGGGGCGAGATCCGGACCTCCGGCGGCAACGTCGCAGCCGTCGGCGGAGCGGTCGCCGCCGCGCAGTTCCCACCCACGGGCGCGGCCGCGCCCGGCGGCGGCGTTCCCGTCCCCGACGAGGACGACCAGCAGGACACCGCACCCGTCGTCGTGCAGCGCCAGTCGGTGCGGACGGCGTTCCAGCAGCAGGACCCACCCGGGGCGAACCGGCCCGGCACGCCGCCGCCCGCCACCCCCGCACGCGCGGGCTCGCTGGGCGCAGGTCCGGCCGACGACACGCCCGCGATCGGCCTGGCCGTCCCGCCGATCGCCGCCGCCGCAGCGCTCTCGGCCACCACACCGCTCCCGCCCACGGCGCCGCCGCCCCCCGTCGTGCCGACCGTGATCCGCCGGCCCGTCGCTCAGACGACCGGGGCCGGAGCGCCGCCGTCGGTGCCGCCGGCTGCGCCCCCTCCCGTCCCGCCGGTTCCGGTACCGCCGCCCGACCAGCCGACCTCGGCATTCGATTTCGGCGACGTCATCGGCGCGGAGCAGGCGCCCCGGCAGACAAAACTCCGGTTCGACCCGACCGCGTTGGTGCTGATCATCGTCGCGATCGCCGTGATCATCGGCGTGGTCCTGGCCTTCAAGGCGCTGTTCTCGTCCACGACCCCCACCGGGTCGCCCGAGCCCGCGCAGAGCACCTCCGCGGCGGCGACGCCCGCCGCCCCGACAGACGCAGCMGCCGCGCCACCCGCCGAGCCCGCGGCGCCGGCCGCCGGTCCGCCGGTCATCGCCTCGGCCACGACGATCGACCCCTCCGACGCGGACGGAGAGCACCAGGAGGACGTCGCCAAGGCCTACGACGGCGACCCGTCGACGTTCTGGTACACCCAGACGTACAAGCGCTCGGACTTCGCCGGCTTCAAGGACGCCGTCGGCTACGCGATCACGCTCACGACGAAGACGACCGTGAGCACCGTGACGCTGCACTCCAACGCCACGGGGGGCAACGTCGAGATCCGCGCGACGGACGCGGCGAACCCGACCACGGGGCCGGTGCTGGCCTCCGGGCCGTTCGGCCCCGACTCCGTCTTCACGCTCAACCCGGCCACCGAGACGCAGAGCCTCGTCCTGTGGATCACCGACCTCCCGACGATGCCCGACGGCTCGTTCCGGCTCGAGCTCACCGAGATCGCCCTCTCCTGAGGCGTCCTGACGCCGGTTCCGGAACAGATCCCGCCTAGGATCGGTTGATCCCGTCAGCCCCGCCGGAACGTCTCCGGCATGTCGAGCCGCAAGGAAGTCCCCGTGACCGAGCAGTCCACCACCATCCGCGATCTCGTCATCGTCGGCTCGGGCCCGGCCGGCTACACCGCCGCGATCTACGCGGCCCGCGCGGGCCTGGCGCCCCTCGTCATCGCGGGTTCCGTCACCGCTGGTGGCGCGCTGATGAACACCACCGAGGTCGAGAACTTCCCGGGCTTCCCCGACGGAATCCAGGGCCCCGAGCTCATGGAGGGTCTGCAGAAGCAGGCCGAGAAGTTCGGTGCCGAGGTGCTGTGGGACGACGCCTCGTCGCTGGACCTGACCGGCGAGATCAAGACGATCGAGACGCTCGGCGGCGAGACCTTCCAGGCGCGCGCCGTCATCCTGGCCACCGGCTCCGCCTACCGCGAGCTGGGTCTCGACGACGAGAAGCGCATGTCGGGCCGCGGCGTGTCGTGGTGCGCCACCTGCGACGGGTTCTTCTTCCGCGACCAGGAGATCATCGTGGTCGGCGGCGGCGACTCGGCCGTCGAGGAGGCCACGTTCCTCACTCGGTTCGGCAAGCGCGTCACGCTCGTGCACCGTCGTGACCACCTGCGCGCCTCGAAGATCATGGCCGACCGCGCCGAGAACGACCCGAAGATCGAGTTCGCGTGGAACAGCGAGGTCGTGGCCATCCATGGCGAGAACAAGGTCACCGGCGTGACCCTGCGCGACACCGTGACCGGCGAGACCCGTGAGCACCCCGCGACCGGCGTGTTCGTCGCCATCGGCCACGTCCCGCGCTCGGAGCTGCTGCGCGGCCAGGTCGACCTTGACGACGAGGGCTACGTGCAGGTCATCGGTCGCTCGACCGCCACGAACGTCACCGGCGTCTTCGCGTGCGGCGACCTCGTCGACCACACGTACCGCCAGGCCATCACGGCTGCCGGCTCGGGCTGTGCCGCCGCGCTCGACGCCCAGCACTTCCTGGCGTCGCTCGGCGACCTGGTCGCGCCCGTCCCCCCGATCGAGTCCTACGTGCAGGAGATCCGATGAGCACAACGACCCCCGTCACCGACGCCACGTTCCAGGCCGAGGTGCTCGAGTCGACCGTCCCCGTGATCGTCGACTTCTGGGCGCCGTGGTGCGGCCCGTGCCGCATGGTGGCGCCCGTGCTGGAGGAGCTCGCCGCGCAGTACGACGGCCGCGTGAAGATCGTCAAGCTCAACTCCGACGAGAACCCGCAGGTCACGGGCGACTACGGCATCGTGTCCATCCCGACGCTCAACTTCTATGCGGGCGGTGAGCTGGTGAAGTCCGTGGTCGGCGCCCGGCCCAAGTCGATGATCGCCGAGGACATCGAGAGCGTGCTCGCCTCCGTCTAGTTCCTTCCCCGAGAGCCCCCTGCCCCGCGGCAGGGGGCTCTCGTGTCGCTGGGACGGTGCACGGACCATCGCCGACAGCATGCGAAACTCGGGTGCATGACTGAGCACCCGGTTCCCGACGGCGAGACGTCGGGCCCCCCCACGTCCTCCGCCGCCGGCACCKGAACGCGCCTCGACCGTTGGCTCGGCTCCTACGCCGAACGCACGCACGGCATGCGCTCAAGCGAGATCCGCGCGCTGTTCGCCGTCGCCAACCGTCCCGAGGTCGTCTCGCTCGCCGGTGGCATGCCGTTCCTCGAGGGCCTCCCGCTCGACATCCTGGGCGATCTCGCCCAGCGCGTCGTCGCTACTCGCGGACTGCAGGCGCTCCAGTACGGGTCCGGCCAGGGCGACGAGACGCTGCGCGAGCAGATCCTCGACGTCATGGCGCTCGAGGGCATCGACGCCCACCCCGACGACGTCGTCGTGACCACCGGCTCGCAGCAGGCGCTCGACCTGGTCACTCGCATCTTCATCGACCCGGGCGACGTCGTCGTCGCGGAGGCGCCGTCCTACGTCGGCGCCCTCGGCGTGTTCCGGGCGTACCAGGCCGACGTCGTGCACGTGCCCATCGACGCCGACGGCCTGATCCCGGCCGCCCTGGAGTCGACGCTGTCCTCGCTCGCCCGCGAGGGTCGCCGGGTCAAGTTCCTCTACACCGTGCCCAACTTCCACAACCCCGCCGGCGTCTCCCTGTCCGTCTCACGACGGCCCGAGATCCTCGCGATCGCGCAGCGCTACGGAGTCCTCGTGCTCGAGGACAACCCGTACGGCCTTCTCGGCTTCTCCGGCGACCCGCGCCCCGCGATGCGGTCGCTCGACGACGACGGCGTGCTCTACCTGGGCTCGTTCTCCAAGACGTTCGCCCCTGGGTACCGCGTCGGCTGGGTGGTCGCCCCTCACGCCGTCCGCGAGAAGCTCGTCCTGGCCAGCGAGTCCGCGATCCTCTGCCCGTCCAACGCGTCGCAGATCGCCATCTCGACGTACCTGGCCACCTGCGACTGGCAGGGACAGATCAAGTCGTACCGCGAGCAGTACCGCGAGCGGCGCGACGCCATGGTCGCCGCGCTGTCCGAACATCTTCCCGATGCGTCCTGGAACGTGCCCGACGGCGGCTTCTACACGTGGGTCAAGCTCCCCGACGGCCTCGACGCCAAGGACATGCTGCCGCGAGCCGTCACCGCACGGGTCGCGTACGTTCCCGGCACCGCCTTCTACTTCGACGGCTCGGGCGCGGACCACATGCGGCTCTCGTTCTGCTACCCCACGCCCGAGCGCATCCGCGAGGGAGTCCGACGCCTCGCGGGTGTCGTCGCCGGCGAGCGGGAGCTCGTCGAGCTCTTCGGCACGACGGGATCTGCGGGGCAGCGGGACGTCCAGTCGCCCGCCCCCGATGCCTTCTGACCTGCAGGTTTGTCTGTCCGTCCCGGTGACGGTCTTTCAATCCGCCCACCTGTCCCGTCCTGCGTCGTTCGTTCGCCTCGCCATCGGAGTCGTCCAGCCGTGACCACCACACCGTCGCCCCGCGTCGTCGTCCTCGCCGGGGGCCTCTCCCACGAGCGCGACGTCTCGCTGCGCTCCGGCCGTCGCGTGGCCGACGCACTCCGCTCCGTCGGGGTCGATGTCTCGGTGCACGATGTCGACGCCGACCTGGTCCCCGCGCTCGTCCAGCTCAACCCCGATGTCGTGTGGCCGCTGTTGCACGGGACCAGCGGTGAGGACGGCTCCGTGCGCGACGTCGTCCAGATGCTCGGCCTCCGCCTCCTGGGCACCGGCCCGCGCGAGAGCAGGATCGCGTGGAGCAAGCCCATCGCCAAGACCGTCGCCGCGCGCGCGGGCCTGGCGACGCCCGACTTCGTGACGCTCCCGCAGTCGCTGTTCCGTGAGCTGGGCGCGGCCCAGGTGCTCCGGGCGATCGTCCGTCGACTCGGCCTCCCGGTCGTCGTCAAGCCGTCCCGCGGCGGTTCCGCGTTGGGCGTCACGCTCGTCAGCGACGCCGATGCGCTGCCGCAGGCCATGGTCGACTGCTTCGCCTACAGCGACACCGCGCTGGTCGAGCGAGCCGTGTCCGGAACCGAGGTCGCCGTCAGCGTGGTCGACACGGGCGACGGTCCGTTCGCGCTCCCCGCCGTGGAGATCGTGACCGAGGGACCGTACGACTTCGATGCCCGCTACAACCCCGGGCGCACCGAGTACTTCGCCCCGGCGCGGCTCTCGACGGCCTTGAGCGAGCGGGTCGCCGAGGTCGCCGTCGCCGCTCACGTGGCGCTCGGGCTCGATGGACTGTCGCGTACGGACCTGATCGTCGACGACGCCGGAACCGTGTGGTTCCTCGAGGTCAACGTGGCCCCCGGCATGACCGAGACGTCGCTGCTTCCCCAGGCAGCCGAGGCTGCTGGGTTGCCCCTCGGTCAGCTGTATCGCGCCTTGGTCGACGCCGCGCTGACGCGCTGACATGCAGCAACGCCTGATTTGTACGGTATGTATCTCAGTTGATGTACAGATCGGCTCAGCGTCGGGCTCATCCACCGCACAGCCGCAGGAGAGCCGCTCGCGGCGTCGTTCCGGTCGTTCGGCGCGCGACGTCCCCGTCGCCCCGATCAGCCCTTGAGCAGACCCGGGTCCTCGGGCGCCAGGCTGGCGAGGATCCGGTTCAGGTCCTGCACGGAGGCGAACTCGACGGTCAGACGACCCCGAGACTTGCCCAGGCTGACCTTGACGCGCGTGTCGAATCGATCGGAGAGCCGGGCGGCCAGGTGGTCGAGCGCATCGTTCTTCACGCCCGCGCGCGGGGCGGCCCGTCGCGCGGCGGGCTCGGAGTCACCCCCGAGGGACACGATTTCCTCCACCGCCCGGACCGACAGGCCCTCGGCCACGATGCGCTGAGCCAGCCGCTCGATCGCCGCGCCGTCGTTCAGACCGAGCAGCGCACGAGCGTGGCCGGCCGACAGCACCCCGGCAGCAACGCGTCGCTGGACGAGGGGCGGGAGCTTCAGCAGGCGGAGCGTGTTGGAGATCTGCGGCCGGGAGCGCTGGATGCGGGTGGCCAGCTGCTCGTGCGTGCAGCCGAAGTCGTCGAGCAGCTGCTGGTACGCGGCAGCCTCCTCGAGGGGGTTGAGCTCCGACCGGTGGAGGTTCTCGAGCAGCGCGTCGCGCAGCAGGTCCCCGTCCTCGGTGTCGCGAATGATCGCGGGGATCGTGGCCAGGCCGGCCGCCTGGGTGGCGCGCCAGCGGCGCTCACCCATGATCAGCTCGTATCCGTCGCCTGCGTCGCGGACGACGATCGGCTGGAGAACGCCGACCTCGCGGATCGACCCGACCAGCTCGTCGAGGGCGTCCTCGTCGAAGACGGTGCGGGGCTGCTTCGGGTTGGGACGGATCTCCCCGACCGGCAGCTCAGCGAAACGGGCACCCGGTACGGGCACCAGGCCGTCGACGGTCTCCTCGGCCGGCGTGGAAGCGCCCTGCTCGGCCGGTGTGGAGGCGACCGGGGGCACGACAGCAGCGCCATTGACCGCTGCCGGTGCCTCGACGGTCTCAGTGATGGCGGTGGTTGCCTCGGCCGTCGACACCGCGTCCGGAAGGTCCTCGACCGAGGTCGGCGGCACCTCCACCGGGGGCGCCTCGGTGAGCACGGCCGTCGCACTGCTCCCCTGCGCGACGGCGCCGTCGCCGTTGTCGCGCTTGGGGTCGGGGAAGAAGACGTCGACCGGACGCCCCGCCCCCGTGGGACGCTGGCCGTCCAGCCCGGTGGGGATGAGGGCTCCGAGGCCCCGGCCCAGGCCGCGTCGCTTCTCGCTCACTGTTCCTCCTGAAGCACGGCCGTGGCCGACTGGTGTTCGTGGTGTACGTGCTGGGCGGGCTCGCCGGACGGCTGCCCGTTCGTGTGGGAGGTCGCGCCGGCCGCATCGTCGTCGATCCCCGCGGCACCCCGCTCGGCCACCTCCCGAGCAGCCTCGAGATAGGCCAGCGCGCCGGACGACCCGGGGTCGTACGTCATCACCGTCTGTCCGTAGCTGGGCGCCTCAGAGATGCGGACAGAGCGCGGGACGGTCGTCTTGAGCGTGCGCTCGGGGAAATGCGTCCTGACCTCGGTCGCCACCTGCTGCGCGAGGTTTGTCCGCGCGTCGTACATGGTGAGCAGGATGGTCGAGACGTGCAGCCGAGGGTTCAGGTGCGCCTGGATGAGCTGGATCGTCTTGAGCAGCTGGCTCAACCCTTCCAGCGCGTAGTACTCGCACTGGATCGGGATGAGGACCTCACGAGCCACCACGAACGCGTTGACCGTCAGCAGGCCGAGGCTCGGCGGGCAGTCGACGAAGACGTAGTCGATGCGCGACTGTCCGGTCGCCGTCCGCCACTCGAGGTAGGTATCGAGCGCGTTCCGGAGGCGGGTCTCCCGAGCAACCATGGAGACGAGCTCGATCTCAGCGCCCGACAGGTCGATCGTCGCCGGCAGGCACCACAGGTTGGGGACGTCGGGGCTCTCCTGGACTGCCTCGGACATCGGGGACCCATCGACCAGGACCTCGTAGATCGACGGGGTGCCGGCGCGGTGCTCGACGCCGAGCGCGGTAGACGCGTTGCCCTGCGGGTCGTTGTCGAGAACGAGAACGTTCAAGCCCGCCTGAGCCATTGCCGCGGCGAGGTTGACCGTCGTCGTCGTCTTGCCGACGCCACCCTTCTGGTTCGCCACCGTGATCACCCGCGTCTGCGGCGGACGCGGGAAACGCCGGCCGCGGAGCTCGATGCGTCGCCGGGCGTCCTGCTTCAGCTCGGCCATCAACGGGGTGTCGTCAGTGACGGTCGGCAGACTCTCGACCAGCGCAGCGCGACGGCTCTCCTCGGGATCGAGCTCGTGTCGCGACGCCATGGGCGAGATGGTGTCACGCGCAGCGTCTGCTTCGGTGCCATCGGCCCCCTCACGCGCTGACGCGTCGCTCACATCGGCGACGCCACCCTCTGCGATCGCTGACGTTGCTGCTGTTTCACGTGAAACGGCGCCAACACCATCGCTCGCCGTCGAATCGCCGCCCATGGGCCCAGTTGCATCCCGCACGCCTATCGATGGCGGCAACGACTCAGCCGACGCTTGCCTCGGGGTGTCGGCTGCATCTGTTTCACGTGAAACGGCAGCCGTGGCATCGATGTGATGATCCGACGGCTGCTCGGCCGGCACAGCGGCAGTTCCCTCGGACTCCTCCGTTTCACGTGAAGCGCCGACGGTGGTCGTGTCCGCCGGACCGCTTGCGCCGTTCGCCTCCTCGCGGATGCTCGCGGGGAGGACGACTCCGCTCGCGGGTGCGGCAGCTATCGATCGGCCATCCCCACCGCCGTCCGAACTCGACGTGTTACTCCCCGGAGAGACCGCGCTGCCAGCAGGCGCGGGCGCCGCGACACGCGGCTCGAACACCCGGGGACCTTCTGCGCCCGGCGTGCCTCCACGCGAACCAGGCGCAGGTTCGCCGCCCCACGGCGCCGAGTCGTTAGTGCCGGACGCGCCCGGTGAGGGGACAACAGGTGCAGCGGCAACCGATGCCCCTGGCACCACGGTGCGCCCGGCGGCCTCGCTCGCCACCACCGCGCGTCCGGCGGCCTCGCTCGGCACCCCCACGCGCCTGGCGGCCTCGCTCGGCACCCCCACGCGCCTGGCGGCCTCGCTCGGCACCCCCACGCGCCCGGCGGCCTCGCTCGGGACCGCCGCGCGCCCGGCGGCCTCGCTCGGGACCGCCGCGTCACCGGCGAGTCTGCCCGCGTCCAGTTCGCTGGGCGCGTTCTCCGAGATCGCGGGGTCGTCGTGACGCCGCTTCTTCCTACCGAACACCAGGAACAGCCTCCCGTACGACGCGGACCACCCTCGTCACTTCGACTCCCTCGATTGTCGGAGCCTCGACCACGGAGGCCGCCCCAGCACCGAGCTTGCGGCCGACATGCCTGGCCGCCTCGATCTCCTCCTCTGCCCGGCCACCCTTGAGGGCCACCAGTGAGCCGCCCGCACGCAGAAGGGGCAGCGCCCATCGGTAGAGCTTGTCGAGCGAGGCGACCGCCCGGACGGTCACCGCGTCCGCGGTCAGCTGGCCGTGCTCGTCCTGTGCCCGTCCTCGGCGCACGACGACATTCTCGAGGCGGAGCGCCTCAGCGACCTCACTGAGCCAGTCGGTTCGCCGCTCCATGGGCTCGAGGAGCACGACCTCGACGTCCGGCAACATTGCGGCGACCACCACCCCGGGAAGTCCGGCTCCGCTGCCGAGATCGATGATTCGCCCCGTTGTCGGAAGGAACGGCACCACAGCGGCAGAGTTGAGGATGTGACGCTCCCAGAGCCGGGGAAACTCCCTCGGCCCGACCAGCCCACGAAGCTCGCCCTCGCGGACGAGCAGGTCATGGAAGCCGAGGATGGTGGGCCACGAGCTACCGAAGAAGTGCTCCAGCCGGGGGTCACCGTCAAGAGGGTCGGCTCCGTCGACGTCCATCGACTGAGCTTCCGTCACCGTCTGATCCCCTTGGTTTCACGTGAAACGAACTGCACACGAGCTCCGCGCGAGTGCCACGGTGCCGCCCTGCCGACACCTCACCCGATCGGCGCGGCCCTACCGTACCGTGCCGCGACGCCCTCGCTCCGTACCCCCGCCGGAGCATGTGGACGGACCTACGAGTCAAACAACCAGACTCCCCACTCTCGCTAGATGACAGCCAGACTTGCCGGATCCGCCAAGCCCGCGGCGTCGGCCAGGCGTCGCGCAATTCCTCAGTCCGGGCCCGCGAAGGCCGTGCGCGACCTCATCCGCAAGTCCGTGGCCACCTGCATTCGCGCGTGCCTCCCCATGGAGTTCGCGGCTGCACACCACCTGGACCTTGTGAGCCTGGATGCCGCCAGAACAGACTCGGTGCTGTTGACCGCATTTCCTGATTGCTTCGGAGCCCTCTTTTCGCCCGGGGGTCTTTCGGCAGACGAATCATCGGCGGTCGCAGCCGGGTGGGCCGCGCAGGCCAGTTGGGAGTTCGACGTTCCCACTAGACCACGCCGTCTGTGTGTGGTGGCGACTATGGCGTCGGTGACCAGCAGTGAGGATGTGCCGGTGACCGCGTCCTGCCCCAAGCGGACGGTTGCGCCCCGGGTGAGCGCCGCCGGCTGAGGTCGGCCGAGCTCGCCAGGACCTGACCGGGGGCCCCGCAGGCGAAATCGCTCACCGGCCTCTGAAGGCCCGGCGCCGCGGGCCGCTGAGGATCTAGACGGTGGCTGATTCGGTCGATCAATCCAGAACCACCGAAGAACACGAGCGGCCCCGCCTCGCAGAGGTGCGCCAGACAGGCACGAAGAAGGCGGAGTGCCAATCCCCCGAGGCCAACGGCAAGCCACATGCATGGCACGCCAGCCAACGCCACCTTCGCGGATTGTTCGCGCAGTTGCGACATCGCGAAGCGACCCGCGCAGTGACCCGAGTTTGTAGATGCCCGTCGCCTCGGTTTCACGTGAAACAGCGCTCGGGCGTCGCGGTGGGCGCCTGGGAGCGGGTACAGCGCGTGGCGCTGTTCCTCCGTCAGACACGCCGATCTATACGGTCGGGGCGACGCCCAGGCGCATCCGCGTGATACCGGCGCGAGCTGCCATCCGAGGGACAGCCACGGCATGAGTGCGTCTGATCGGCAATCAATACCGGTCTCAGGCCGGGAATTCCCGTCCCGGGCCCTGTCGGGACGACTCCGCACGCTGCAGTGCCCGCTCTCCGGTTCCTCGTGTCGGGCGGCGCGACGGTTGGGCTCGACCCCTCGACTTCGAGGACCGACCCGTCCCGCGGGCAAGTCCGGGCTTCGCCATGTGCAGGGTCTCCGGGTTGCGTGCATGGTTCCGGTCGCCTGGGGCGCCCACCAGAGACATGAATCTGCCCCCAAAGGGCGGACGCGGACGCGGCGACTTCTCAGCGCCCGGGAAGTGATCGTGGTCGTTCGTGCAGTTCACACCCTGATCTGAACGGTGCTGACCACACGGCTCTGTTGGCCAAACCGACACCGCCCCGGTCGAAGCCATGGCGGCGAAGGACTGCGCGGCACACGAGAGCACCGGAGCGGACCACAGCGCATGCTGGATGGATTGATGGCGCCCGCCAACCAGCGCCATCACGGGCTGTTTCACGTGAAACCACGGCGCTCGCGGATCACAGCCGTGCCGCCGGCGCTCCATGGGGTGTCGGAGGTGCGGAGCACCGATCACCGAGTGGCGAAGACTTGTGGCGATGCAGGCCCGCGAGCCCTACATCCCAGGGTTGTGAAGACGTGACCCAGCCCCAAGCACACCCACCCCGCATCGGCGTCCGTTGCAGCGTGAGGCCAGAACGGGGACAGTCCGCCTGCCTGCCTGCCTGCCTGCCTGCCTGCCTGCCTGCCTGCCTGCCTGCCTGCCTGCCTGCCTGCCTGCCTGCCTGCCTGCCTGCCTGCCTGCCTGCCTGCCTGCCTGCACGAGCATCCCTGTTGCATGGGCACACGTCTTAAGAGAGCACCAATCCTGCACCGCCGAAAGTCTGGGAGCTCCCTGCCCGCCGACTGCGACGAACTTCGACCACGTGCACCTCAGACCGCCCGGGTTCCACGGTTCCACGTGAAACAGGCGGGTGCGCAGCGGCCGCATGAGGCTCTGTGAAGAGTGCACCACTCGTGACGAGAGGCCCCTTCTCAGCGGTCGGCGCTGACGTGGCGCGACGGTCGAGCGCACCGCACCCTGCGCCACGCGACCGTGCGTGATTCGCTCGCCAAGCGCGCCGGGGCCTCATCACGCGGCGAAGACCGTTTCACGTGGAACACCGCTGTCGCCCTTGCGCATCGAAGCCGGCACGGCGCAACACCGCCGCCGGTAGCTGAGCCCAGTGCGCCGGGGCGGTCGGTCAGCCTCGACTCCGACCAACCCCGAAGCCCGCAGACCTGGGGCCCTGGCACGAGGTCTCGTCTCGCGTCCGGATGCAGCGCCTCCTCCGCCGACGCCGAACCGCGCAACTTAAAGAGAAGCTTCGACTGCCACCTGCATGCGAACAACGCCTCGCGATGGTGTGAAGGGGGCAAGCCTCAATCCGGCCGACGGTGCATCCAGGGCCCCGACGCCAGGTTTCAGCCCCCGGCGACGACGGCGCCCCTGCCAGACCTGCTGCTCAACGGCAGTGGTTCCTTTCACGGACGGTCCCAGCTCCGCCCCCGCAACACGACCACCTGACTCACCGAAAAAGTCCGGCCACCCGGAAGGCCCCGCCGCGCCGCGCACGACTGTTTCACGTGGAACAGCCAGGCCCTGCGGTCGCGGATCCACGCGTGCGAACGCCCGGACATGACGAAGGGGCCGGCTCAATGAACCCGCCCCTTGAGTCATCCGCAGCAGCGGAAACTAGCACGTCACGCCGGACGGATCACCACGTGCCGGTTGGGCTCGACACCATCGGAGTCGCTCGACATCCCAGCGGCGGCCACGGCGTCGTGGACCACCTTGCGCTCGAACGGGTTCATCGCATCGAGCGCGACGGCCGCGCCGGACTCGCGCACTCGCGCGATTGCCTCGTTCGCGACCGTCACCAGCTCGGCGCGGCGACCGGCGCGGTAGCCGGCCACATCGAGCATTAGCCGGCTGCGCTCGCCGGTCTTGGCCTGGACGGCCAGGCGGGTCAGCTCCTGGAGCGCGTCCAGCACCTCCCCGTCGGGGCCGGCCAACCGCTCCAGCGACTTGTCGGCGGGGTCTTCGGACACGATCTCCACGGCGGCACGGCCGTGGTCGATGTCGATGTCGATGTCGCCGTCGAGGTCGGCGATGTCGAGCAGCTCCTCGAGGTAGTCAGCGGCGATCTCGCCCTCTTCCTCGAGGCGCTTGGTGCTGACCGTCTCGACGGGGGCGTCAGGCTGGGTCGAAGTCATGGAGTCTCTCCCGATCAACGTCGCGCGTCTGCGCTACTTCTTTGGCTTGGTGGGGGCGCCAGGCGCCTTGGTGCTCGGCCCGTCGGGATCGTCGTCAGTCGACCTCACGGGCTTGTCTGTGACGTCATCGGCGACGACACGAGGCTTGTTGCGGTCCTTGCGCTTCGGCTGCTGCCGCTGGCCGCGCGGCTTCTCCTCGATGAGGAGGGTCGGCGTCGACGGGGCGTCCTCGATCGACGGAGCATGCCCGGCAGCCTTGCGAGCCTTGCGCTCCTTCATCGCGATCTCGGCCTGAGAGCCGGGCGCCGGCATCCGGCGGATCGTGTAGAACTGCTGGCCCATCGACCAGAGGTTGGTGGTGGTCCAGTAGATGAGGACACCGATGGGGAAGTTGACGCCGGAGAAGGCGAAGATCAGCGGCAGGACGTAGAGGAGCACCTTCTGCTGCTGCGCCATCGGGCCCTGGAGTGCGGCCGGCGGCATGTTCTTCATGGTGAGCTGGCGCTGCGTGAGGAACGTCGTCGCGGACATGGCAACGATCAGGACGGCACTGACCACACGGATGTGCCAGTTGTCGCCGGCCTGCATGAACGTCCCGGACAGCGGGGCGCCGAAGATCGTGGCGTTCTCGGCCGACGCCGCGAGCTCGGCCGTCATCGGACCGATCGGCGGGTAGGCGCCGGACGCGACCTGCGGGAGCTCGATGAGCACCCGGAACAGCGCGAAGAAGATGGGGGACTGCAGCAGGATCGGCAGGCACGAGGCGAACGGGTTGGTCCCGTTCTCCCGGTAGAGCGCCATCGTCTCGCGCTGCAGGGCCTCCCGGGATGCCGGGTCGGTCTTCCCCTTGTACTTCTTCTGGATCGCCTGCATCTGCGGCGCGATGAGCTGCATGCCGCGCGACGCCTTGATCTGGCGGAAGAAGAGCGGGATCAGCGCGATCCGGATGACGATCACGAGCCCCACGATGGAGAGCCCCCAGGCGGCGCCGCTGTCGGGGTCGAGCCCGAGCGCGGAGAGGAGCGCGTGGAACTGGACCATGATCCAGGCCACGACGACCATGATGGGTTTGAGCAGACCGTCGAACCACGACATGTGGCAGTACTCCTCGTTGGGGTCAGTGCGTGGCAGCAGCCACGTGGGAATGACGGTGAGCGGACCGCGCAGGTGGAACGTCGTCCACGCCACCCAGGTTCCACGGGTTGCAGCGGAGCAGCCGCCAGACGGCGAGCCGCGTGCCACGGATCGCTCCGTGGCGCTGCACCGCGATCACGGCGTACTGCGAGCAGGACGGGTAGAACTTGCAGGTGGGAGGCGTCATCGGGGAGATGAACCGCTGATAACCCCGGAGCAGCAGCAGGAGCAGCGTCGCCGGAGAACGCACCACGGCACGGACCACCGAGTGGAAACTCATGGGATGACTACGCCTCGCTCCGACGTCGTGCCCGACGTGCGGCCGTCTCGAGCGCACCGTCCAGGTCGGCGCCCAGGAGTGCGAACGGCCGGTCAGCCGCCGACGGAAGTGCCCGGATGACGATGCCCACATCGGACGGCAGACCGGAGAGGCGCGCTCGCACGAGCTCTCGCAACCGGCGCTTGACCAGGTTCCGCGTCACCGCGGTCCCTACGGCCTTGGACACGACAAGACCGACCACCGGCCCGGAGGGCGAGTGATCGGTCCGTGTCGTCAGATGCACCACGAGGGTGTCCCGTCCGCCGCGCGCACCTCTGCGCACCGCCTGCTCGAAGTCGGCAGCGCGGCGCATGCGATGCGCAGCGGACAGCACCGACGGTGGCGTCAGGCCGAGAGCTCCGAGCGGCCCTTGCGGCGACGTGCCGCCAGGATCGCCCGGCCGGCGCGCGTACGCATGCGCAGGCGGAAGCCGTGGGTCTTGGCCCGGCGCCGGTTGTTCGGCTGGAAGGTGCGCTTGGTCACGAGAGTCTCCAACTACATCGGGTGGGCCTCGCATGTGCCGCGCGACCAGGTTCAGGCTGCCGAGATCGAATGCTCCGGGACACACAAGTCATGCGTGCGGCGTCAGGGCGCGCCAGGAGGAGCCATCGATAAGGCTGCAATACCGTACTTCCCGCCGCAGTGGCCGGTCAAATGCGCGCGACTCGCCGCACCGATCGTGCCACAGCACACCCCGACGGGCACCCGCGACGTCACCCGCCCGAGCCCTCGCCGGGTCGACGGTCTGCCACTAGCATCGAGGATCGTCACGGGGGCCGACGGCCTGTGGACCACGACGTGGTGGACAGACCCAGGACACGACGAGCCAGCCCCGACGACCAACCGAGCGAACGCCGTCCTCACCGTGTCGTGGAAGCTCCTGACACCGCCCTGATCATCTGCTCACAGGTGTGGACAACTGTGTGGACAACACAGTCTCGTGCGAGACTCGACCACCCACGCGAACGAACAGCCGAGGTAGCACGTGTCACAGGACGAAGAGCTCTCCCGGGTCTGGGGGCACGTGGTGTCGACCCTCGAGTCGAGCCCGGACATCACGCCACGGCAGATCGCGTTCGTCCGCCTGGCCCGTCCGCTCGGACTCCTCGACGGCACGCTCCTGCTGGCGGTCGGCAACGACCTCACCAAGGACTACCTGGAGTCTCGCGTCCGCGGCGAGGTGACCGTCGCCCTGAGCGCAGCCCTCGACCGTGAGGCCCGGTTCGCCATCACCGTCGACCCCGAGCTGGCCGAGGACGCGCCGCCGGCGCTGCGGGTGGTCGGCACGGAGCAGCGACACGAGGCGTACAGCCCTTCGCGCGACGAGCGCGAGGCGGACGAGGCCGACGCCCGACGCGAGGCTCGCCCGGACCTGTCGCTGGTGTCCGACGACGACGAGACCGACCACGACTCTCGCCGGGGCGGTCGATACAACGGGCGTGGCGACGACCGCCCGTCGTCAGCGAGCACCAACCGACGCCAGCCGGCCGAGCCGGCGCGCCTCAACCCGAAGTACCTCTTCGAGACGTTCGTCATCGGGAGCTCGAACCGCTTTGCGCACGCCGCGGCCGTCGCGGTCGCCGAGGCGCCGGCCAAGGCCTACAACCCGTTGTTCATCTACGGCGACTCGGGCCTGGGCAAGACGCACCTGCTGCACGCGATCGGCCACTACGCGCAGAACCTCTACCCGAGCGTGCGTGTGCGCTACGTGAACTCCGAGGAGTTCACGAACGACTTCATCAACTCGATCAGCGAGGGCAAGGCCGGCGCGTTCCAGCGGCGCTACCGCGAGGTCGACGTGCTCCTCATCGACGACATCCAGTTCCTGCAGGGCAAGGAACAGACGATGGAGGAGTTCTTCCACACGTTCAACACCCTGCACAACGCCAACAAGCAGGTCGTGATCACCTCCGACCTGCCGCCCAAGCAGCTGAACGGCTTTGAGGACCGGATGCGCTCCCGCTTCGAGTGGGGCCTGATCACCGACGTCCAGCCGCCGGACCTCGAGACGCGCATCGCGATCCTGCGCAAGAAGGCCGGCAGCGAGCGGCTGCAGGCGCCGCCGGACGTGCTCGAGTACATCGCCTCGAAGATCTCGACGAACATCCGCGAGCTCGAGGGTGCGCTCATCCGCGTGACGGCGTTCGCCAACCTCAACCGGCAGCAGGTCGACCTCTCCCTCGCGGAGATCGTGCTCAAGGACCTGATCACCGACGACCAGACCACCGAGATCACCGCGACCCAGGTGATCGGCCAGACGGCCGCCTACTTCGGACTGAGCATCGACGACCTGTGCGGCTCGAGCCGCTCGCGGGTGCTGGTCACCGCACGCCAGATCGCCATGTACCTGTGCCGTGAGCTCACTGATCTGTCGCTACCGAAGATCGGCCAGGCGTTCGGTGGTCGCGACCACACGACCGTCATGCACGCGAACCGCAAGATCCGCGAGCTCATGGCCGAGCGCCGGTCGATCTACAACCAGGTCACCGAGCTCACCAACCGGATCAAGCAGCAGAACCGGGGCTGATCAACGCCCGTTTTTGCCCTGTTCGACCGACCACTTCCCCACAGTTATCCACAGCTGTCCACAGGTACCTGGGGATGCTTGTGACGGGATTCACCCGTTCGGCGCATCAACGACGCCGCGCGATCCCCGCGCCGCGCTGACCTGCGGCGATGCGGAAAGTTGGGCAAATCGGTGCGTTGTGTGAGTTCACAAACGGGCATTCGGGTCGTCCCGCCATGAGACAACTCTCACCGTCGGAACGATCCGGGGGGCTTGACCACAACCTTCACCCTGCGGATGAGACAGGCATGGGACGAATCTCCACACCTGTGCGTACACCTGTGGATGACGGTGGACGACCCCCACGTGTCATGTGGACGGGAGGGCTGGCTCTGGTGGACGCGGAATCGGCGAATCACAGCTCTCCACGCCCGTCCACGGTGTGTCCGATCTGGCCCACAAGCGGCGTGCACAGCAAGAACGAGGCCTGACCTGCGCGGACATCGATGATCCACACAGTGCACAGGACCGATGACGATGACGACACTTCTCTCTGTCATGGATCCACACACCGCCAGAGGGCTGCGGCGCTCCACGAACGACACGGTTGTCGTTGTCATCCGCATGCCCGTACCGAGCGTCGGACCACTCGCGTAGTGTTCGCCTGACGCCTGTCCGACCGGACCTCCTCACAACCTGTGACGGCACGCCGGCAGGCCCGCACGACGAGAGGTTTGAGGCATGAGGTTCCGGGTCGACCGCGATGTTCTCGCGGACGCCGTCACATGGACGGCGCGCAGCCTGCCCACACGGCCCCCAGTCCCCGTCCTGGCGGGTGTGCGCCTCGAGGCCGACACCACGGGCACCGTGCAGCTCTCGAGCTTCGACTACGAGGTCTCCGCCCGGTCGCAGATCCCCGCGGACGTCAGCGAGGCCGGCTCCGTGCTCGTCTCGGGACGTCTGCTCGCGGAGATCTCCCGTGCGCTGCCGGACAAGCCCGTCGACGTGGTGCTCGAGGGCACCAAGGTCGTCGTCACCTGCGGTGCCAGCCGGTTCACGCTGCTGACCATGCCGGTCGAGGACTACCCGAACCTTCCGGTGATGCCGCCCACCACGGGCACCGTCGACGGTGACGAGCTCACGCACGCGGTGGCTCAGGTCTCCGTCGCCGCCAGCCGCGACGACACGTTGCCGCTGCTCACGGGCGTGCGGGTCGAGATCGAGGGCGAGAAGGTCACGCTCCTGGCCACGGACCGCTACCGGCTCGCGCTGCGCGAGCTCACGTGGAAGCCGGCGTCGCCGGACATCTCCACCGTCGCGCTGGTCCGGGCTCGCACGCTGTCGGACGCCGCGAAGTCGCTCGGCAGCGCCGGGTCGGTCACCGTCGCGCTGTCCACCGGCTCGGGCGTCGACATGATCGGCTTCGAGGCCGCCGGCCGCCAGACCACCAGCCTGCTCGTCGACGGCGACTACCCCGCCGTCCGCCGGCTGTTCCCGGACGAGACGCCGATCCACGCGGTCGTCGGCACGCACGCCCTCGCGGACGCCGCCAAGCGCGTGGCTCTCGTCGCCGAGCGGAACACCCCGATCCGTCTGTCGTTCAGCGAGGGCCAGGTGGTTCTCGACGCCGGCCAGGGCGACGACGCGCAGGCCTCCGAGGCGCTCGAGGCGACGCTCGTCGGCGACGACATCTCCGTCGCGTTCAACCCGCAGTTCCTCCTGGACGGCCTGGGCGCCCTGAGCACCACGTTCGTGCGCCTGTCGTTCACGCACCCCAACAAGCCCGTGGAGTTCACCGGCCAGGAGTCGCTGGACGGCGAGGACAACCCCGAGTACCGCTACCTGCTGGTGCCGATCCGATTCGCCAGCTGACGGCTGACGCTTGACCGGCGCACCACGCTCTGCTGCGGCAGAGTGAGCGGGACACGCACGACGCGAACTCAAGAAGAGGCAGACGGCATGCACATCGGTCTGGTGGGTCTGGGCAAGATGGGCGGGAACATGCGGCAGCGCATCCGCGCCGCCGGCATCGACGTCACGGGGTACGACCGCAGTCCCGACGTCACCGACGTGCCGTCGCTGGCCGCCATGATCGAGGCGCTCCCGGCCGGCGAGCGCGTGGTCTGGGTGATGGTGCCGTCCGGCAAGATCACCGATGCCGTGATCACGGAGCTGTCCGACCTGCTCACGGCCGGTGACGTGGTCATCGACGGCGGCAACTCGTACTACCAGGACGACCTGCCGCACGCCGAGCTGTTGGCGTCGCGTGGCATCGGATTCCTCGATGCCGGCGTCTCGGGCGGCGTGTGGGGCCTGGCCAACGGGTACGGGCTCATGGTCGGCGGCGAGGCCGACACCGTCGCCAAGGTCATGCCGGTGTTCGATGCGTTGCGGCCGGAAGGCCCGCGCAACGAGGGATTCGTGCACGCGGGGACCGTCGGCGCGGGTCACTTCGCGAAGATGGTGCACAACGGGATCGAGTACGGCCTGATGCAGGCGTACGCCGAGGGCTACGAGCTGCTCGCCGCGAAAGACCTGGTCACGGACGTGCACGGCACCATGCGCGCATGGCAGCGCGGGACGGTCGTCCGCTCCTGGCTGCTCGAGCTGCTGGTCAAGGCCCTCGAGCAGGACCCGGGCCTCGGCGCGATCGACGACTGGGTCGAGGACTCCGGTGAGGGTCGGTGGACGGTCGACGAGGCGATCGACCTCTCCGTGCCGGCCCCGGTGATCTCGGCGTCGCTGTTCGCGCGCTTCGCCTCCCGCCAGGAGGAGTCGCCCGCCATGAAGGCCGTCGCCGCGCTCCGTCAGCAGTTCGGCGGCCACGCGGTCAAGCCCGCCGGGACCACGGGACCGGTCACGGGTACGCCGCCGGCACAGTCGGTCTAGCCGGGACCCGATGTACGTCGCGCACCTCTCCCTGACGGACTTTCGCTCGTACGCCCAGGTCGAGCTCCCGCTCGAGCCGGGCATCACGGCGCTCGTCGGACCGAACGGGCAGGGCAAGACGAACCTGGTCGAGGCGCTCGGGTACGTCGCGACCCTGGGCAGCCACCGGGTCCCGACGGATGCCGCGCTCGTGCGGGCCGGGACGACGAGGGCGGTCGTCCGGGCGAAGGTCGTCCGCGAGCTCGAGCCGGGTCAGCCGCGGTCGTCGCTGGTCGAGATCGAGGTCACGCCCGGCAAGGCGAACCGTGCGCGTGTCAACGGCGGTTCGCCGACGCGGGCGCGGGACGTCCTCGGCATCCTGCGGACGGTGCTGTTCGCGCCGGAGGACCTCTCGCTGGTCAAGGGAGATCCCGACGGGCGCCGGAGGTTCCTCGACGACCTCCTGGTCCAGCTCACCCCGCGGGTCGCCGGCGTGATCGCGGACTACGACCGGGTCCTGCGCCAGCGGTCGGCCCTGCTGAAGTCAGCCGGCGCCGCCCGGCGCGGGGGCGGCGCGGATCTGCGCACGCTCGACGTCTGGGACGCGAAGCTCGCGCAGACCGGGGCGCAGATCATCGTGGCACGACGAAACCTGGTCAGGTCCCTCGCGCCGCACGTCGATCGCGCGTATGCGCAGGTCAGCGCGGGGCAGGGCGCCGCGATCGTCACCTACAAGGCGTCCCTCGACGCGGTGCTGGAGACCGACGACGAGACGGCCTCGGTCGACCTGGTGGAGGCGCAGCTGCTCGAGGCGATGGGGCGGTTGCGCACGAAGGAGATCGAACGTGGGGTCAGCCTGGTGGGTCCGCACCGGGACGACCTGGTGCTGACCCTGGGCGGGCTGCCGGCCAAGGGGTACGCGAGCCACGGCGAGTCGTGGTCGTTCGCGCTCGCGCTGCGGCTCGCGTCCTACGAGCTGCTCACCCACGGCGACGAGGGCGACGACGGATGGGGTGGCGGCGACTGGGGCCCCGACGGCGAGCCGGTGCTGATCCTCGATGACGTGTTCGCCGAGCTCGACGCCCGCCGAAGGGACCGGTTGGCCGAGCTCGTGGCCCCGGCGCGGCAGGTCCTCATCACGGCAGCGGTCGCCGACGACGTACCGGCACCGCTGGCCGGTGCGCGCGTCGATGTCATGGGTGGCGAGGTGGCTCGTGTCCTCTGACGACGGCCTCTTTCCCCCGACCAAGGCGCCGGACGGCACGCCGCTGCGTGACCTGGTCGAGCTGACGCCCCCGCGACAGGTGGCGCTCGGCGCGCTGGGCCGGGCGAAGGCCGCCGCCGCGCAGCGAGGTTTCCGACCGGGCGACCCCGCGCGCCGCAAGCCGCTGCTCCAGGTGCAGATGGGCACGGCAGGTCCGGGCGCGCGCGACCCCCAGCTCATCGGCTCCACGGTCGGTGGGCTGCTCGACCAGCTGGGCGGCACGTCGGACCAGGTCGCCGGCGTGCTCAAGCACCGGTGGTCCGAGCTGGTCGGGCCGCAGGTGGCCGAGCACTGCGAGTACGTGTCCTTCGAGGGGGGATCCCTGACGCTGCGCGCACACTCGACGTCGTGGGCGACTCAGCTGAAGTTCCTGGCGCCCGCGATGCTGGGCCGGTTCGCGGCCGACCTGGGTGAGGGGATCGTGCTGGAGATCACCGTGCTCAACCCGGGCGGACCCCGGTTCAAGACGGGCCCGAAGCGCGTCGCCGGGCGGGGCGAGCGCGACACGTTCCGCTGAGCGGGTCGACCCGCACGAACACCGCGCGCCGACTGCCGTGTGAAAAGACGGTCCAGGCCGCTCCACCAGGTAGACTGTAAAGGTCATTCCTGGCGCATCTGTGCCTGGAACTCCAGCGTCATGGAGTGATCCGATCCGGTGAAGTTCGGTCGGCCCCCTCCGTCGCGTGTGAGAGCTTGAGGAGCACCACCGCCCGTGACCGAGCAGAGCACCCCCCCGTCCAGCACCTTGAAGAGCGGCAACGGCGGGTACGACGCCAGCGCGATCACGGTGCTCGAGGGGCTCGAGGCGGTGCGCAAGCGCCCCGGCATGTACATCGGCTCCACCGGCGAGCGCGGCCTGCACCACCTGGTGTCCGAGGTCGTCGACAACTCCGTGGACGAGGCCCTGGCCGGCTACTGCGACCACGTCGAGGTCACGCTGCTCGCCGACGGCGGCGTGCGGGTGGTCGACAACGGCCGCGGCATCCCGGTCGCCATCCACCCGACCGAGGGCCGACCGACCGTCGAGGTCGTCATGACGATCCTGCACGCCGGCGGCAAGTTCGGGGGCGCCGGCTACGCGGTCTCCGGCGGCCTGCACGGCGTCGGCATCTCCGTCGTGAACGCGCTGTCCACGCGGGTGGAGACCGTGGTCAAGCGCGACGGCTTCACGTGGCAGCAGAACTTCTCCGACGGCGGCAAGCCGCTGGGCGAGCTGCAGAAGGGCGAGCCCACCGACGAGACCGGGACCTCGCAGACCTTCTGGGCCGACCCGGCCATCTTCGAGACGACCGACTACGACTTCGAGACGCTGCGCGCGCGGTTCCAGCAGTACGCGTTCCTCAACAAGGGCCTGCAGATCTCGCTCACCGACGAGCGTCCGGCCCACCTCGACACCGGCGACGAGGTCGCCGGCGAGGAGGAGAAGGAGGAGGGCGCCCCGGCCCCTTCCCGGAACGTCACCTACAAGTACGACGACGGCCTGGTCGACTACGTGAAGCACCTCAACAGCGCCAAGAAGGTGGAGGTCGTCCACCCGGACATCATCGACTTCGAGTCCGAGGACACCGAACGCCGGATCGCCGTCGAGATCGCCCTGCAGTGGACCAACGCGTACTCCGAGTCCGTCCACACGTACGCGAACACGATCTCCACCACGGAGGGCGGCACGCACGAGGAAGGCTTCCGTGCGGCGATGACCTCCCTGATCAACCGCTACGCGCGCGACAAGGGCATCCTCAAGGAGAAGGACGAGAACCTCACGGGCGACGACATCCGCGAGGGCCTCACGGCCGTCATCTCCATCAAGCTGGGCGAGCCGCAGTTCGAGGGCCAGACCAAGACGAAGCTCGGCAACACCGAGGCGAAGACATTCGTGCAGCGCGTGGTCAACGACCAGCTGGGCGACTGGCTGGAGTCGCACCCGACCGAGGCGCGCGACGTGATCCGCAAGTCGATCCAGGCGGCCGCCGCGCGCATGGCAGCGCGCAAGGCCCGCGAGGCCACCCGGCGCAAGGGCCTGCTCGAGTCCGGTGGCATGCCGGGCAAGCTCCGCGACTGCCAGTCCAACCGCGCCGAGGAGTGCGAGGTCTTCATCGTCGAGGGCGACTCGGCCGGCGGCTCGGCGGTCCGTGGCCGCAACCCGCGGACGCAGGCGATCCTGCCCATCCGCGGGAAGATCCTCAACGTCGAGCGGGCGCGGTTGGACCGGGCGTTGGGCAACCAGGAGGTCCAGGCGCTGATCACGGCCTTCGGCACCGGCATCGGCGAGGACTTCGACCTGTCCAAGCTGAGGTACCACAAGATCGTGATCATGGCCGACGCCGATGTCGACGGTCAGCACATCCGGACCCTGCTGCTCACCCTGCTGTTCCGCTACATGCCGAACCTCATCACGCACGGGCACGTGTACCTCGCGCAGCCGCCGCTGTACCGCATCAAGTGGGCGAACGCCGAGCACGACTACGTCTACACGGATCGCGAGCGGGATGCCGTCATCGCGGACGGGCAGGCCAGCGGCAAGCGGCTTCCCAAGGAGAACTCGGTCCAGCGCTACAAGGGCCTGGGCGAGATGGACTACCAGGAGCTGTGGGAGACGACGATGTCGCCCGAGCACCGCACGCTGCTGCAGGTCACGCTCGACGAGGCCGCGGCGGCCGACGAGATCTTCTCGGTCCTCATGGGTGAGGACGTCGAGTCCCGTCGCTCGTTCATCCAGCGCAACGCGAAGGACGTGCGGTTCCTCGACATCTGAGGAGTGAGCGAAGCGAGCCCCGGAAGATGTCGACAGACAACACAGTCATCTAGGCCGCTCCGCAGTACGGGCCCCAAGCAGAGCAACTGACGTAAGGAAACACGTTGAGCGAGACCACCGGCAACGAGATCGAGCACGGCCGCATCGACCAGATCGACCTGCAGCTCGAGATGCAGCGCTCGTACCTGGACTACGCGATGTCCGTCATCGTCGGCCGCGCCCTGCCGGACGTCCGCGACGGCCTGAAGCCGGTGCACCGCCGCGTGCTCTACGCGATGTACGACGGCGGCTACCGGCCGGACCGCCAGTTCTCCAAGTGCTCGCGCGTCGTCGGCGACGTCATGGGCAAGTACCACCCGCACGGAGACACGGCGATCTACGACGCCCTGGTGCGCCTGGTGCAGGACTGGTCGCTGCGGTACCCGCTGGTGGCCGGCCAGGGCAACTTCGGCTCCCCGGGCGACGACCCGGCGGCCGCCCCGCGGTACACCGAGTGCAAGATGGCGCCGCTGTCCATGGAGATGGTCCGGGACATCGACAAGGACACCGTCGACTTCCAGGACAACTACGACGGCCGCACGCAGGAGCCCACGGTCCTGCCCTCGCGGTTCCCGAACCTGCTGGTCAACGGCTCGTCCGGCATCGCCGTCGGCATGGCCACCAACATCCCGCCGCACAACCTGCGCGAGGTCGCCGAGGGCGTGCAGTGGCACCTCGACCACCCCGAGGCGTCGCGCGAGGAGCTGCTCGCGGCGCTCCTGGTGCGGATCAAGGGACCCGACTTCCCCACGGGCGCGACGATCCTGGGCCACAAGGGCATCGAGGAGGCGTACCGGACCGGTCGCGGCTCGATCACGATGCGCGCGATCGTCGAGGTCGAGGAGATCCAGGGCCGCATCTGCCTGGTGGTCACCGAGCTGCCGTACCAGGTGAACCCCGACACCCTGGCCAAGAAGATCGCCGACCTGGTCAAGGAGAACCGCGTCACCGGCATCGCGGACATCCGCGACGAGACGAGTGGTCGCGCCGGCCAGCGCCTGGTGATCGTGCTCAAGCGCGACGCCGTCGCGAAGGTCGTGCTGAACAACCTCTACAAGCACACGCAGCTGCAGGACACGTTCGGCGCGAACATGCTCGCGCTCGTCGACGACGTCCCCCGCACGCTGAGCATCGACGCGTTCGTGCGCCACTGGGTCACCCACCAGCTCGACGTCGTGGTCCGCCGGACCCGGTACAAGCTGCGCGAGGCCGAGGCGGAGATCCACATCTACCGCGGGTACCTCAAGGCGCTCGACGCGCTCGACGAGGTCATCGCCCTCATCCGGCGCTCCCCCGACTCCGACGAGGCGCGCACGGGCCTCATGGAGATGCTCGACATCGACGAGGTCCAGGCCAACGCCATCCTCAACCTGCAGCTGCGACGGCTCGCGGCCCTGCAGCGCCAGCAGATCCTCGAGAACTACGCCAAGCTCGAGGCCGAGATCCTCGAGTACCAGGCGATCCTCGACTCCGAGCAGCGCCAGCGGGACATCGTCTCCGACGAGCTGGGCGAGATCGTCGCGAAGTACGGCGACGAGCGACGCACGACGATCCTGCCGTTCGACGGCGAGGTCAGCGTCGAGGACCTCATCGCCGAGGAGGAGATGGTCGTCACCATCACCCGCGGCGGGTACGCCAAGCGGACGCGCTCGGACAACTACCGGGCGCAGCGCCGTGGCGGCAAGGGCGTGCGCGGCGCGCAGCTGCGCGAGGACGACCTGGTCGACCACTTCTTCGTCACGACGACCCACCACTGGCTGCTGTTCTTCACCAACCTCGGCCGCGTCTACCGCGCCAAGGCGTACGAGCTGCCCGAGGGCGGCCGCGACGCCAAGGGTCAGCACGTGGCCAACCTGCTCGCGTTCCAGCCGGGCGAGAAGATCGCGCAAGTGCTCGACATCCGCGACTACACCAAGGCGGAGTACCTGGTCCTGGCCACGCAGCGCGGCCTGGTGAAGAAGACGCGCCTGACTGACTACGACTCCAACCGCTCGGGCGGCGTCATCGCGATCAACCTGCGCGAGGACGACGAGGGCCTGCCGGACGAGCTTGTCTCCGCGCGGCTGGTCGACTCCGACCAGGACCTCATCCTGGTGTCGCGCAAGGGGCAGTCGGTGCGCTTCACCGCGTCCGACGAGTCGCTGCGGCCCATGGGCCGGGCCACGTCCGGCGTCACGGGCATGAAGTTCCGCGCCGACGACGAGCTGCTGGCCATGGACGTCGTGCGGGAGGACGCGTTCCTGTTCACCGTCACGGAGGGCGGCATCGCCAAGCGGACCGCCCTCACGGTCGAGAACTACCGTCAGCAGGGCCGCGGTGGTCTGGGCATCAAGGTGGCCAACCTGCCCGAGGCGAACGGCGACCTCGTCGGGGCGCTCGTGGTGGACCCCGACGACGAGGTCCTGGTCATCATGGAGCGCGGCAAGATCGTGCGTTCGGCCACGTCGGAGGTCAACGCGACGGGTCGCACGACGCAGGGCGTCATCTTCGCGAAGCCCGACAGCGGGGACCGGATCATCGCGGTCGCGCGCAACACTGAGCGACACCTGGCCGACGAGCCAGGTACCGTGGGCGCTGAGAATGGCCAGGTTTCCGACGGATCGGACGCCACGGACGGCTCAGCGGACGTCATCAGTGACGCCGAGGCGCCTGCCGACGACGCCGTGACCGACGACCTTCCCGCGGAGGACGCATGACCGATTCCACGCCCCCCTCGATCCCACCACGCAAACGCCCGACGACGCCGACGACCTCAGGTCGCACCACGACGTCCACGCCACGCAAGGGATCGACCTCGGCGTGGAGCGAGCCGGGTGCAGGTGCCGACGACGCGGCGACGAAGGTGCCCGGCCTCAACGGCACCAACGGGACCACCGCGTTCACGGTGCCGGCCAGCGTCATGCCGCCGACGGTGAGCCCGACACGGACGTCGACGCGGCCGGATGCACGCGCGGAGCCGTCGAGCGGGCCCACGGCGGAGCGGTCGACGAGCAACGGTTCGGCGGCGCCGGTGGCGGCCGCCACGGCCGCCACCGCGATATCTCCACAGGATCGTGACACCACCACCGCCACGGTGGACGACGAGCAGGACCCGCCGTCCCCGATGATGGTCGCAGTGGACACCGCCACGGTCTGGCTCAAGAAGGCCGGTGTCGCCACGACCACCGCGTTCGCCGCGGCCACTCGACCCCGGCCCCCCAAGGAACCGACCATGACGACCACCCCGGCAGCCGCCCCGGCGGCGACCACGAGCGCCCCCCCGCGGACGGCGACCTCGACCGAGAACCTCACCGGTGCGCGGCCGAGCACGGGTCGCATCCCGACGATCGGCCAGCACGGCGCCCCGCGCCGCGTCAGGCTCGCGATCTCGCGCGTCGACCCGTGGTCGGTGATGAAGCTGTCGTTCCTGCTGTCGGTCGCCATCGGCGTGATGTTCGTCGTCGCCGCGGCGGTGGTGTGGTTCACGCTCAACGGGCTCCACGTGTTCACCAAGGCCGACAACCTCGTCACGCAGATCACCGGCACGGAGAGCGGCATCGACATCCTGCAGTACGTCGAGTTCTCCCGGATCATCTCCGGCGCGACGCTCATCGCGGTCATCGACGTCTTCCTGCTGACGGCCCTGTCGACCATCGGCGCGTTCCTGTACAACATCGTGGCGGCCCTCGTCGGCGGCGTGCACGTCACCATGACGGACGAGTGACCACAGCCACTCCGTAGCCGGTTTGGGCGCCACCCCTGCCCTGGGGTAGTCTCATCCGGCGCCACTGCGGCGCAGGCAATGGCAGTGCACGGGCCTATAGCTCAGACGGTTAGAGCGCTTCCCTGATAAGGAAGAGGTCACAGGTTCAAGTCCTGTTAGGCCCACTCCCGACCCGTGGGGGAACCGATGAAGAAGCTCCTGCTCCTGGTGGCCCTGGCCGCCCTCGGATTCGTCGTGTGGCAGAAGTACGCACAGGATCGCGACGAGCGAGACCTGTGGGCCGAGGTCACTGACACCTTCGAGTAAGGACGCCCCCGCCGTGTGCTCGGGCACGGGGCCATGGCGCAATTGGTAGCGCACCTGCTTTGCAAGCAGGGGGTTAGGGGTTCGAGTCCCCTTGGCTCCACAGGCGTGACGAAGGCCCCTGACCGCGTGCGGTCCGGGGCCTTCGTCGTCGGGCTCAGAGTCCGAGCTGCTCCCGTGCGCGGTCCACGCCGACGAGGGTCACCTCGGGCCGCAGCTCCGCCGGGCGCGCGTCCCAGGCGGCCCGGTCCAGGACGTAGCGGTTGCTGAGCGCGGGCTGTCCCTCGCGCGCGTCGACGCCGACGCCGTTCGGCGCGTAGCCGAGCCGCCGGGTGACCGCGTTCGAGGCGGCGTTGTCGGCGAAGGCGGTGGTCGTCGCCACCTGCGCGTCGAAGCCGTCGAACAACAGGTGCAGGATCATCAGCCGCATCCGGGTGCCGAGCCCTTGGCCCTGGTGCCGACGACCGAGCCATGAGCCCGTCTCCGCAGAGCGCGCGACCGGGAAGTTCTTGGCCATGATCCCCTGCGTGCCCAGCACCTCGCCGGCGCGCACGAGCGCGAGGTCGATGTGCCAGTCGTCCGGGGTGGTCGCCGCGCGCTTGCCCCACTGGTACGTGAGGATGCTGCGCGCCACCTCCTGAGGCGTGCCGCGGGTCCAGGTGCCGGTGAACGGCATCGTCTCGGGCGCGTGGATGCCCTCCGAGGCGACCTGGGCGAGGCCGGTCAGCGTGGGCTCGTCGAGGTAGCGCAGCTCGAGGTCGCCGCAGGTCACACGCAGGTCTGCCAGGGGCCAGAGGTCGGCGAGGTCCGTCATCGCTGCAGGGTGTCGTCGGACGCGGCGGCGGTCAAGATCAAAGTCTGCAGCGCCTGTCGGCGCACTCGTCTAGGTTGGTCCGCTGTGACCGCTCCCGTCATCGCCGCCCAGGGTCTCACCAAGCGCTTCGGCGACTTCACCGCCGTCGACGGCATCGACTTCGAGGTGCCGCCCGGTGAGTCCTTCGGGCTGCTGGGACCCAACGGCGCGGGCAAGTCCACCACGATGCGGATGGTCGGCGCGGTCTCGTCGCGGACCGCCGGCGAGCTGCGGGTGCTCGGCCTCGACCCGGACACGCACGGGCCCGAGATCCGATCCTTGCTCGGCGTGGTCCCGCAGGAGGACAACCTCGACACCGAGCTGCGCGTGCGCGACAACCTCATCGTCTACGGCCGCTACTTCGGCATCCCGCGGTCGGTGTGCGCGTCGCGGGCCGACGAGCTCCTGGGCTTCGCGCAGCTCGAGGAGAAGCGCAACGCCAAGGTCGACGACCTCTCGGGCGGCATGAAGCGCCGGCTGACCATCGCCCGGGCGCTCATCAACGAGCCGCGCATCCTCATGCTCGACGAGCCGACCACCGGGCTCGACCCGCAGGCGCGCCACGTGCTGTGGGACCGGCTGTTCCGGCTCAAGGAGCGCGGCACCACGCTGGTGCTCACCACGCACTACATGGACGAGGCCGAGCAGCTGTGCGACCGCCTGGTGGTCGTCGACAAGGGCCGGATCATGGCCGAGGGCAGCCCGTCGAGCCTGATCCGGCAGTACTCGACGCGCGAGGTGGTGGAGCTGCGCTTCGGGTCCGACCGCAACGCCGATGCCGCCGTGCGCATGGCCGGCCTGGTGGAGCGGATCGAGGTGCTGCCGGACCGCGTGCTGCTGTACGCCGAGGACGGCGAGGCGGTGCTCGAGCGCGTCACCGACCTCGGCCTGCACCCCACGACCTCACTGGTCCGGCGCTCCAGTCTCGAGGACGTGTTCCTGCGGCTCACAGGGCGGAGCCTGATCGAATGACGACCACCCTGCCCGACGCCGCCGTCGCTGTGGCGGCCCGACCGCGCCGGTTCGGCGCCTGGTACGTCGCGGAGCACCAGCTGCGCGGCATGAAGGCGTACGGCTGGACGATCGTCGTCGGGTCCGTCGGCAGCCCCCTGCTGTACCTGCTCGGCATCGGGCTGGGCCTGGCGACGTTCCTCGACCAGTCGGTGGCCTCCGGCGCCGACGGTCCCGTGAGCTACGTGTGGTTCGTCGCCCCCGCGCTGCTGGCGACCGCCGGCGTGACCGTCGCGATGGACGAGTTCACGTTCGTCATCATGGCCGGGTTCAAGTGGCGCCGGATCTTCTGGGGCATGAACGCCTCGCCGATCGCACCGCCGCAGATCATGGCCGGGCTCGTGCTGTCCGTGGTGCTGCGGATGCTCTTCACGACGACGATCTACTACCTGCTGATCGTGGCGTTCGGCGCCGTCGGCGACCCGGTCAGGGGCGCGCTGATGCCGCTGGTCGGCGTCCTGGCCGGGCTGGCGTTCGGGCTACCCCTCATGGCGTTCTCCGCGAGCCTGACGGAGGACAAGGGCCAGTTCGCGCTGGTGCAGCGGTTCGTCTTCACGCCGCTGTTCCTGTTCTCCGGGACGTTCTACCCCCTGGCCACCCTGCCGGTCTGGCTGCAGTGGGTCGGCTGGATCTCCCCCTTGTGGCACGCGAGCGAGATCGGCCGGACCCTGTCGTACGGCTCGCCGCCCGGGGCGTGGCCCGTCGGCTGGCACCTCGCCATCCTGCTCGTCATGGCCGCCCTCGGCTGGGTGCTGGCGCGCCGCGCCTTCGTCAGGAGGTTGCGCGGATGACCGCCACCACCGCTGACGCCCCCTCGCGCAGCACCGCCGTGAGCGCCCTGTACGCCCGCAACGCGCGGTCGGTCGTGGCCCGCGGGCTCAAGGCCACCAAGAGCTCGAGCGGCATCGTGGTGCTGTCCGGGTTCTTCGAGCCGGTCTTCTTCCTGTTCGCCATGGGCGTCGGGCTGGGCTCGTACATCGGCGACGTCGAGCTGCCGACCGGGGGCTCGGTGTCCTATGCGGCGTTCATCGCGCCGGCACTGCTCGCGGTGTCCGCGATGAACGGGGCCGTCTACGACTCCACGTGGAACGTGTTCTTCAAGATGCACTTCGGCAAGCTCTACGACGCGATGCTGGCGACGTCCCTCGGGCCGCTGGACGTGGCGTTCGGCGAGATCTCCTACGCGCTGCTCCGCGGCGGCGTGTACGCCCTCGGGTTCCTCACGGTCATGCAGGTCATGGGGCTCAACCTCGCGTGGTCCGCGGCGCTGGCCATCCCGGCGGTGCTGCTCGTGGCGTTCGGGTTCGCCAGCGTCGGCATGGCCGTCACCAGCTACATGAAGACCTTCCAGCAGATGGACTGGATCAACTTCGTGATGCTCCCGATGTTCCTGTTCTCGGCCACCTTCTACCCCATCACCGTGTACCCGGGGTGGTTGCAGGGGGTCATCAAGGCGTTGCCGCTGTGGCACGCGGTGGAGCTGGTGCGCGGCCTGACCCTCGGGGTGCTCGACGGCTCGATGCTTGTGCACGTCGCGTACTTCGTCGTCATGATCGGGCTCGGTCTGACGTTCACGACCGTGCGGTTGCGTGCCCTGTTCCTCGACTGACTCCGACCACATATTGAGACACGCGTGCCGTGTAGGATTGGGCAAGTGATCGGGATCATCGACTATCGCACCGGGAATTCGCAGAGCATTTCCTATGCGCTCGAGCACCTCGGTGTCCCGCACGCGCTCGTGGCCAAGCCGAGCGAGTGCGACGAGGTCGACAGGTACATCCTTCCCGGCGTCGGGGCTGCCGGCGTGACCATGGAGTCGTTGGCCCAGGAGGGGTGGATCGACCACCTGAACGAGAAGGTCCGGGGCGATGGCCAGGCCTTTCTCGGTGTCTGCGTCGGTCTCCAGGTGCTGTTCGAGCACTCGGCCGAGGGCGATGTCGAGTGCCTCGGCTGGTTGCCCGGGAGCGTGCACGAGTTCGACCGCTCCGAGGTCCGCGTTCCGCACATGGGCTGGAACAATGTCGAGGTCCGCGGCGACCACCCGTTCTCACGGTCATTCACACCGGGCGGCTTCTACTATTTCGTGAATTCTTTCTATGCCCGTCCGACGGATGATTCCACGCTGGTCGGCGTGACCACCTACGGCCAGGAGTTCGCCGCCGCGGTCGCGCACAAGAACATCATGGCGACGCAGTTTCACACCGAGAAGAGCGCGCGGGCCGGCCTGCAGGTGCTCAAGTCGTTCTGCGACCTCGACCTCTCAGACGTGAAGGATCTCGATGCTCGCTAACCGGCTCATCGCCTGTTTCGACGTGAAGGACGGCCGGGTCACCAAGGCCCAGCAGTTCCAGGACAACATCGACGTGGGGGACCCGGCCGAGCTGGCCGACCGGCTGTACCACGAGGACGTCGACGAGATCGTCATCTACGACATCATGGCCAGCGCCCAGAAGCGCCAGATCGACCTCGACATGGTCCGCAAGGCCGCGCACCGGACCTTCGTGCCGCTGACGGTCGGGGGTGGCATCCGGCACCTCGAGGACATGCACGCGGTGCTGCGCGCCGGCGCGGAGAAGATCAGCATCGACTCCATGGCCGTGCGCGAGCCGGAGATCATCACGCACGGGTCGGTCGAGTTCGGCCGGCAGTGCATCGTGCTGAGCATGCAGGTCAAGCGCGTGGAGAAGACCGCGAAGATCCCCAGCGGGTACGAGATCGCGATCGACGGCGCACGGACCTACACCGGCATGGACGCGGTCGAGTGGGCGAAGCGCGGGCAGGACCTGGGCGCCGGCGAGATCGTCGTCAACAGCATCGACCGCGACGGCACGGGCGCGGGGTACGACCTGGACATCACCGGCATGATCACCGAGGCCGTCCAGCTGCCCGTCATCGCGTCCGGTGGCGCCGGTCTGGTCAGCCACGTGAGCCAGGCCTTCGCCATCGGGGCCACCGGCGCCATCGTCAGCTCGATGCTCTACTCGCCGCGCGTCGAGCACACGCTCTCCGTCGGGGAGATGAAGGCGCAGCTCGGGGAGCTGGGCGAGCGCGTCCGCCCGGTGCACAGCGCGGACTGAACGCCCACGCCGCCGGCGCCGGTCGGGCAGCATGAGCACGTGATCCTCGCCCCGAACGTCGGCCACTATGACGAGGCGTTCGTGCGCCGCCAGTACGAGGGATCCTGGCTGGAGATCAGTCCCGAGCGTGTCCGCTGGGTCGCGCCGCCCGCGTCCGCCGATGCCCGCGGCGGGTTCGACGTCCCCGTCGGGGACGGGCCCGGGCAGGCGCGCACGATCACCCACGTGCAGGCCGCGTTCCCTGCCCGCGGCACCGAGGGCGTCGTCGACCGGTACGCCGTCACGGATGCGTCCGGCGCCGTCCTCGGCTCGTTCCCGTCGGGGCGGGGCGTGAGCGGGTCCGCGCTGCCCGAGCACCAGGCCGGGTGGTACCCGGTGACGACGGTGCGGGCCGCGGCCCAGGAGGCCGGCCTGATCTGGGCCGACCGGGACTTCACGGGCGACACCGCCGGGCTCGAGCGCGAGCTGCCCGGGGTCATGCCGCACGTGCGGGCGCTCACGGCGGTCGCCTGGTTCCGTGCGCTCGCCTACGCCGGTGGCGGCGTCGTCCTCCTGGCGCTCCCGTGGATCGCGGCGCCGACGTCGCCCGTGTTCCACGTGGTCACCGCGGTGCTCGGCGCGCTCGTCCTCGCGGGTGGCATCGGGGCCACGCCGCCGGCKATGCGCCGGCTCACGCGTCGGGCGGCCTCCCGGGGATGACGAGGGCGCCGCACCGGGTGGTGCGGCGCCCTCGTGGTCGCGATCAGGAGACCGAGCAGGTCACCCCGTTTACGGTGAAGGCGGTCGGGGCGGTGTTGGTGCCCGGGTGGGACCCGTTGAACCCGACGTCGGTGCTCGCGCCCGGGGCCAGCGTGGCGTTCCACCCCAGCCCGGTGGCCGTGACGACGCTCCCGGTCTGGGACCACGTCGCGCTCCAGCCCTGGGTCACCTGCTGACCCGACGGGAACGTGAACCCGAGCGTCCAGGTCACCGGTGCCGTCGAGGTGTTGGTGATCTTGATGCTCCCCGTGAAGCCCACGTTCCAGCTGTTGGCGGAGTACGTCACGGCGCAGCTGCTCGCGGTCGTCGTCGGGAGCGTCGTGAAGGTCACCGGCGCACTGACCGCCGAGACGTTGCCGGCGCCGTCCTTGGCCCGCACCGCGTAGGTGTACGCGGTGCCCGCCGTGAGGCCGGTGAGCGTCGTCGACGCCGACGTCGACGAGGACACCAGGGTCGAGGTGGTCCCCTGGACCCGGTACACGTCGTAGCCGGCCAGCCCGCTGCCGCCCGCGTCGGTGGACGCCGCCCAGGTGAGGGTCGCCCCCGTCTGCGTGACCGCGGACGCCGCCGGAGTGCCGGGGACGGTCGGTGCGGTGGTGTCGGCGGCGGCCGTCGTGGTGAAGGCGACCGACGACGACGTGGTCGACGCGTTGCCTGCCGAGTCCTTGGCCCGGACGGCGTACGTGTACGAGGTGCCGGCCGTGAGCCCGGTGAGCGAGAACGTCGTCCCGGTCGCCGTGCCGACGACCGTGGACGTCGTGCCGTTGATCCGCAGCACGTCGTACCCGGCCACCGCGTACGTGCCGGCGGTCGAGGCCGTCCAGGTGAGCGTCGCGCCGGTCGAGGTGATCGCGGAGGCGACGGGCGCCCCAGGCTTGCCCGGTGCCACGACGTCGACAGGCGGCGACGAGGTGGTGAACGTGCCGGTGGCCGAGGCCGCCGACACGTTGCCCGCGACGTCCTTGGCCCTCACCGCGTACGAGTACGCGGTGCTGGGCGTGAGGCCGGAGAGCACCGTCGACGCCGTGGTGGTCGAGGCGACGAGCGTCGAGGTGGTGCCCTGCACCCGGTAGACGTCGTAGCCCGTGAGGCCGCTGCCGGCGTCGGTGGACGCCGTCCAGGTGAGCGACGCGCCCGTCGAGGTGATCCCGGAGGCCGTCGGGGTGCCCGGGACGGTGGGCGCCGTGGTGTCCGTGACGGTGCCGGTGGGCTCGGTGCCCCAGATGAGCTTGCCGCCGTCGTAGAGCGTGATTGCTTTGGTCTTGGCGAGCGCCGTGGTGCTCAGGCCGGCGAACGAGGCGTCGTTGGCAGCGTTCCACGTGGAACCACCGGTGATGCGGAACTGGATCTCGCGCCGGTGCTGGGACTGCCCGCCCGGGTAGATGTTCTGCCCGATGCAGCTGATCTCGGCGTAGTACAGCGAGCCTCCCGCGCTGACCGGCTTGGTGGTCTGCGGCCCGCACTCGCTGTAGTTCGCGGACACGGTGAGGTTCGCGGCCGAGTCACCGGCGTCGAGCGTGAACCAGTAGCGCAGCGTGCCGTTCTTCAGCGACCGCGCCGGGAACGCCGACTGGTTGCGGATCATGGACTTGATCTCGGTGAACGTGCCGCCGGCGGGCTGGTTGAGCATGGCCTCGACGAAGATCTCGTCGCCGTCGGGCTGCTCGGCGACCGGGAAGCCGGCCAGCGCCGTGCCGCCGTACTCCTGCGTGAGCCGCGCCAGCGCGCTGGAGAAGCCCGCGTTGTAGTCGGTGGCCACCTCGTTGGAGGTGTAGTCCGACCGGCTGTCGGTGTAGGCGTCGTTGGCCGACGACGGCCCACCGACCAGGGCGCCGTACAGGGTGTGCCGGGTCTTCACCGGGTCAGCGATCGAGTCGAGCCACGAGCCGTGCGCGGTCCGATGGTGCGGGCTCTGCGGCGGGTTGGCGCCGAAGCCGACCACGAAGCTGGACTTGCGGGGGTTGTCGCCGAGCGCGTAGTTGATCTGCCGCACGCCGAAGTCGTGGTACCTCGCCTTGCGGGTGGCGTCCGTCAACCAGTCCGAGTAGACCAGCGCGACGAACGACGTGTTGGCTGCGTATCGGAGCGACCCCCACGAGTCCAGGACGGCCTGGCCGCCCGGTGAGTAGGGCACGCGCTGGCCGTTGACGCCGACCGTCCAGTAGTCCAACCAGCGGTTGGCGTCGTCGATGTACTGCTGCTTGCCCGTCTCCATGGCGAGCAGCGCGTACATGGCGTACGTCTTGTCGTCCCACGCGACGGTCCACTTGTAGGAGTGGGTGGTTGTCTGGTTCTCGACGCTCAGCTTGAGGTACTCGGTCTCGGCCTTCGTCAGGTAGGAGGCGTCGCCCGTCGCCTTGTAGAGCCAGTAGGCGCCCCAGACCAGCTCGTCCTGGTAGCCCGACCACGACTTGTAGTACGCGGACGCGGCCGTGACGCAGTCGGAGTACGCGCCGCGGTAGGTGTCCGCGAACGTGTACAGCTGCTTGGCGTGCGTGAGCAGCTTGGCCGAGTACGTCGGGTCGTCCGTCTTGAAGACGATCGCCGACGACGCCAGCGCGGCGGCGGTCTCCCCGGCGACGTCGGACCCGGGGCAGCTCGCGCTGACCTTGTACGACGGTCGGGCCATCGTCATCACCTCGGCGGGACCCCACCACTTGTGGTCCGCCTCGCCGTCACCCACCTGCACGTAGAGCTCGTTCGGTGCGGTGTGGGCCTTGACGAAGTAGTCGTCGACCCAGCGCAGGTTGTCCTTGACCTCGTCCAGCTGCCCGGCCTTGGTGTAGCCCTGCGGTGACGCGATGGCGCCCCACGCGAGCATCGTCGCGCTGAACGCCATCGGCAGCCCGAACTTCACGTGGTCGCCTGCGTCGTACCAGCCGCCGGTGAGGTCCTTGCCGACGTCGGCGCCGTCCGTCAGCGCGGAGTCGCCGCGCCACGAGACCGGGTTGCTCGCCGGCAGGTCGCCCGAGCGCTGGGCCTCGTAGAAGAACATCGACTTCTGCAGGGCCTCGGCGTAGTTGTACGTCGGGTCCGCGGCGGTCGCGGCTCCGGCGAGCGGGGCGACGAGCAGTCCGGCGGCTGCGACGAGCACCGCGGGAACGGTGCTGAACGCGATCGCGACGCGACCGCGGGTTCTGGGGCGGTACATGGGGGTCCTCTTCCACGGCGCTGGAGGCGTTGGGGTCGGCGGATGGCCCCGGAGTCGCCTCGCTGCGGCACCGGCACGACGCGCCTCGCGCATCGTGCAGACCGTCTCCCGGGAGGGTCAACGGCCAAAACGTTTCGGACAGCGCGCGACCCCCGGCTCCGCGAGGGATCCGGGGGTCGGGCGGTGCGCGGGGCCCTCGGGTCAGAAGGCGGGCGCGCCACCCTCGGCCGGCGGCTCAGTCGGCGGGACGGTCGGCGTCTCCGGCGCATCGTCTGCCGGCTTCGTCGTCCGGCGCGCGGTCGCCTTCTTCGCTGCCTCGGTCGCCTCGCTGACCTTGTCCTTCGCGGCCTCGGTGGCGCCCGCGACCTTCTCGGTCAGGTCGTCCTTGGCCTCGGACACCTTCTCGGTCAGCGACCCGGTGGCCGCGCTGACCTTCTCGGCTGCCTTGCGCGTGGCGTCGAGGCCCTTGGCGACGGCGCTGCCGGCGGCCTCCCCGACCGCGTCCGCGGCGTCGGCGACCCGGGCTTGCGCCGTACCGGCGTCCGTCGGCTCCCACGGCTCGGCCCACGGGTCGACGCTCGAGCGCGACCGGGTCCAGGCGGCCGCAGCCGCACCGAGGCCGATGAGGGCCGCGAGCAGCCAGAAGACCTTGGCGCCCGTGTGCTTCTTCTTGCCCGAGGCCTCCGCGGCCGCAGCGGCGATCGACGCGGCAGAGCCCTTGCCCTTCACGGCCGCAGCGTCGGCCGCCTTCTCGACGGCCGCGCCGGCCTTCACCGCCGCCTCGTTCATGGCGGCGACGAGCTTGGGCAGGAAGTCGTCGACGATCTTGTCGTGCGCGGTGTCGATGGCCGGCGAGACCCTGTCCGCGGCCGTCTCCACCTTGGGAGCGGCGGCCTTCACGCTCTCCTTGTACAGGTGCTCCACCCGCGGGAGGAGCCAGTCGATGAAGGCCTCGACCTTCGGGGTCGTCCAGTCCTTCGCGGTCGACGCCGCGTCACCGGCCTTGGCGGCGGCGTCCTTCAGCGTCTCGGCCGCTGACCCGGCGCCATCCTTCGCGGTCTTGGCGGCATCAGCGAGGGTGGCGCCCAGGTCGGCCGCCTGGTCCTTCAGCTTCTCCGTGTCGACGTCGATCTTCGGGCTCTTCGTGAACGGCATCTCGGCTCCCGGCTCGTTCGGCTGCACTGGCCTCCCACTCTGCCACCGCGAGAGCGGCAGCGCAGGATGGTCTTTGTGCAGAACAGAGCCTGTGGCCTGCACAACCGCACATTCACCGGTGTGCTCCAGGGTCGCGTGCGAGACTTCTCGCATGTTTGCGACCCTGCACACGACCGCCGGAGACATCCGGATCGAGCTCTACCCCAACCACGCGCCCCGCACGGTGCAGAACTTCACGGGACTGGCCACGGGAACGACCCCGTGGACCGACCCGACGACCGGCGAGGAGCGCACAGACCCGCTGTACAACGGCGTGGTCTTCCACCGCGTGATCTCCGGCTTCATGATCCAGGGCGGTGACCCCCTGGGCACCGGCCGCGGCGGCCCGGGCTACACCTTCGACGACGAGATCCACCCCGAGCTGTCGTTCAACGAGCCCTACCTGCTGGCCATGGCCAACGCCGGCAAGCGCCTCGACCCGACCACCGGCAAGGTGGGCGGCACCAACGGCTCGCAGTTCTTCATCTCGGTGGCACCCACCGAGTGGCTCAACGGCAAGCACACGATCTTCGGCAAGGTCGCCGACGACGAGAGCCGCGCCATCGTGGACGCCATCGAGAACACGCGCGTCCGCCCCGGTGACCGCCCGGTCGAGGACATCGTCATCAACTCGATCACCATCGAGGACTGAGACCGACCATCAGCTCTTCAGTCGACGGAGTCCCGGGCGCGCCGGTCGCGCCGCCGGTCTGCCCTCGACACCCCGACCGGGTGTCGTACGTGCGGTGCCAGCGGTGCGGCCGGCCCACCTGCCCCGAGTGCCAGCGCCAGGCCGCGGTCGGCATCCACTGCGTCGACTGCGTCGCCGAGGCTGCACGGGCGCTACCGACCACCCGGACCGTTCTGGGCGGCGTGCGCCATGCCGGCCGCCCCGTGGTCACCCTCACGCTCATCGGGCTCTGCGTCGCCAGCTTCATCCTGCAGCTGGTGCTGCCGTCGTGGACCGCCCGGTGGCTCTTCTCACCGGCGCTCGGGTTCTACGAGCCGTGGCGGTTCGTCACCGCCGCGTTCCTGCACTCGCCCGGCCAGTACCTGCACATCGTCTTCAACATGGTCGCGCTCTGGTACGTCGGGCCCACTCTCGAGAACACCCTGGGCCGCGCGCGGTACATCACCCTCTATCTGATGTCCGCGATCGGCGGCTCGGTCGGCTCTGTGCTCCTCGCGGACGCGACCCACAGCTGGACCACCGGGAGCGTCGGCGCGTCCGGTGCGGTGTTCGGCCTGTTCGGCGCGATCCTCGTGGTCAGCCTGCGGCTGGGTGGCGACGTCCGCGGCATCCTCGTTCTCATCGGCATCAACCTGGCGCTCGGCTTCGTCATGGCCAACATCGCGTGGCAGGCGCACGTCGGCGGCCTGGTCACCGGCGGGCTGCTCGCGGCGGCCTACGCCTACGCCCCGCCCGACCGCCGCCGACTCGTCGCGGTCGTCGCACCGGTCGTGCTCGGTGCCCTGCTGCTGGTCCCCACCGTGCTCGTCTACGCGTCGGCCGGGTTCGTCCGCTGACCTGGCCTCTCAGGCCCTCCCACAGCACGTTTGCGGGCCTCGCACGATCTCAACAGGGTTACTCACACCTGTGGAACTACACCGCTGTAGTTATCCACAGACTTGTGCACCGCTGGGGACAACGGCGACGTTTGCGCAGGTCAGGTGCGGTGGCTGTGGACGGACGCGTGCGGGCCCGGGTGGGGGTGACGGTGGGGACGACGGATAGACGAAGGCGCCGCCCGCATGTGCGGACGGCGCCTGGGTCGAACGAATGTGCAGGTCAGCGCCAGCGGGTCGTCATGCCGAAGCCAGCGATGATGAGGACGAACCCGATGAGCAGGTTCCACTGCTCGATGCCCGGGATCGGGTACTGCGAGCGCGTGAGGTACGTGACGACGATCCAGACCAGCCCGAGGATCATCAGCCCGAGCATCACGGGCAGGAACCAGGGCGGGTTCACCTTGGGCCCCGAAGACTTGGCGGGCGGCGGTGTGTACGTCGCCTTCTTGCGCGACTTCGACTCAGGCACGTCCGGTGCTCCTGTCCTGCGGCTGTGCGACCCGACGGTCGCGGGGGACCACGCGGGGTGACGGCGTGGCCGGGGGGCGGTCGATCGTGACGCGGCAGGCCCGCTTCGTCACGGACGCGTCGCATCGTGACCTAGCGTAGTGCCCGCCCGTACTCAGGCGTCCCACCCCCAGGAGCCGTTCGTGACCGACCACCCGCACCGCGTGCACCGTGCGCGTCGCGTGGTCGCCCGCGGCACGCTGTCGGTCGCGCTGGTGCTGGCCCTCTCCGGGGCCCTCTTCGCCGCCAACGCCAAGTTCGCGCGCGCGACCGGGGAGCGCCACCCGCAGGACCTGCGCGAGCTGGCGCAGGTCGAGGTCAAGCGCGTCGCGCAGCTGTCCACCGAGGTCGACGCGCTGCGCTCGGACGTCGACGGGCTCACCGCGAGCGAGAACGAGGCCGCGGGGACGCAGGTGGGCGAGCCGAGCGTGGGGTACCTGGTGGAGGGCGGGCTCGTTCCCGTCTCCGGCCCCGGCCTCACGGTCGAGCTCGACGACGCCCCGGCGGACTCCCCTCGGCGCGAGACCGTCAGCCCCGACGTGCTCGTGGTGCACCAGCAGGACATCCAGGCCGTGATGAACGCGCTGTGGGCGGGCGGGGCCGAGGCGATGGAGCTCATGGACCAGCGGGTGATCTCCACCAGCGCGGTCCGGTGCGTGGGGAACGTGCTGCGGCTGCATGGCCGGCTGTACTCGCCGCCGTACGTGGTCCGCGCGATCGGAAACCCCGCCGACCTGCGCAAGGCGCTCACGTCGTCGCCGCCGGTCCAGTCGTACCTGCGGGACGCCGCGGACGTCGGGCTCGGCTGGTCCGTGACCGACGCGCAGGATCCGCTCGACCTGCCCGCGTACTCGGGGACCACCGAGCTGTCGTCCGCCACCGTGCCCGACGGCGTCGAGATCCTGCCGGGGCTGGAAGCGGCCGAGGCCGAGCAGCGCGAGCGGGCGGAGTCCTCGTCCGACCCGACCCCCGGAGGCACGCGGTGAGCGGCGAGACGGCGACCGAACCCGCACCGACCAGCCGGCGGGCAGGCCGCAAGCAGCAGCGCACCGGGCGAGCGCGCCACGTCGTCTACACGACCATCGGCGTGATCGGCGAGATCCTCATCACCCTCGGCGTGCTGCTCTTCGCGTTCCTCGTCTGGCAGCTGTGGTGGACCGACGTCGTGGGCAACCGCGCGCAGGCGGAGATCGTGCGCGAGCTGCCGTTCGAGCCGGTGCCCACCGCCACCCCCAGCGCGTCCGCCAGCGCGCCCGCGGGGCCGGTCATCGCGCCGCCGCGCCACGACGACCCCCCGGTGATGGCCGAGCCGCCGCACGCGACGACGTTCGCGACCATCCAGGTGCCTCGGTGGGACGGTGAGCCCGAGCGACCCATCAGCCAGGGGACGGACCGGGCCACCGTGCTCGACGTGCTCGGCGCCGGCCACTACGAAGGCACGGCGATGCCGGGCGGCATCGGCAACTTCGCGGTGGCCGGTCACCGGACCACCTACGCCAAGCCGTTCAACCGCGTGGCCGAGCTGCAGGTGGGCGACCCGCTGGTCATCCGCACCACCGACAACATCTGGTACGTGTACCGCGTGACCTCGACCGAGATCGTCGCCCCGACCGACGTCGACGTCATCGCCCCCGTACCGGGCGTCCCGGGCGCGGTCCCCACCGAGCGGATGATCACGCTGACCACGTGCCACCCGATGTTCTCGGCGAAGCAGCGGTTCATCGTCCACGGGGTGCTCGACTACTGGGCTCCGACGGCGGACGGCATTCCGGCCGAGCTGGTCGGTGGCGCATGATGGGCACCCTCGAACGACTTGGAGAGCGCTAGATGTACGGATGGTTGTGGCGCCACACGCCCGGCCCGGTCGCCGTGCGTGTGCTGATCCTCGCGGTCGCGGCACTCGCGGTCCTGGCGGTCTGCTTCGCCTGGGTGTTCCCGGCCGTCTCGCCGTACATGCCCTTCAACCAGACGACCGTGGGGGAATGACGTGACGAAGATCCTCGTGATCGACAACTACGACTCGTTCGTCTACACGATCGTCGGCTACCTCAACCAGCTGGGCGCACAGACCGTGGTCGTGCGCAACGACGCCGTGCCGCCCGTCGAGGAGCGCACCGGGTTCGACGGCGTGCTCGTCTCGCCCGGCCCCGGCACGCCGGCGGACGCCGGCCAGAGCATGCAGGTGATCCGGGACTGCGCCGCCGCGGGCCTCCCGATGCTCGGGGTGTGCCTCGGTCACCAGGCCCTCGGCGAGGTGTTCGGCGGCGTCGTCACCCACGCGCCCGAGCTCATGCACGGCAAGACCAGCCAGGTGGAGCACAAGGGCGTCGGGGTGCTGGCCGGGCTGCCGGACCCGTTCACCGCGACGCGTTACCACTCGCTGGCGGTGGTGAACGGGACGATCTCGGACGAGCTGGAGGTCACGGCGGTCGTCGCAGGCGACAGTCGGGAGATCATCATGGGGCTGCAGCACGTGTCGCTCCCGCTTCACGGCGTGCAGTTCCACCCCGAGTCGGTGCTCACCGAGGGTGGCCACCGCCTGCTCGCCAACTGGCTCGAGATCTGCGGCGACGACGAGKCCGTCGCGCGCTCCGCGGGGCTGCACCCGCTCGTCCGGCTCTGAGCGAACGACGAAGGGCCGTCCCGACCTCGGGACGGCCCTTCGTCGTTCCTGCTACGGCGTCGTCGACGGCGCCGGCGTCGGGTTCGCGCCCTTGCCGCTCGGGCCCTTCGAGACGTGGATGTCGATCTGCTGGTCCAGCGGGACCTCGTCGCCGGCCGTCGGGTCCGTGCGGATCACGTTCCCGGCCGGCTCGTCGGACTGCTCGTCGATCCGGTTGACGTTCTGCAGGCCCAGACCCTGCAGCTCGGCGACGACCTGGTCGTAGGGCTTGCCCACCAGGTCGTTCGGGATGGTCGCGGTGGTCGGCGCGACGGCGATCGACAGGTTGATCGCCCGGCCCTGCTTGACCAGCGTGCCGGCCGCGACGTCCTGGGCGACGACCGTGTCGGGCGTCTGGTCGGACTCGACCGGGCTCGTGTTCGCCTGGAGCTTGGCGTCGTTGAGGATCTGCGTCGCCTCGGCCTTGGTCTTGCCGGTGACGTCGGGCACCTGCACGTTGCCGGTGGAGACGAAGAGCGTCACCTGCGAGCCCGCGGCGACCGCCTGGCCGGCCGGCGGATCCGTCTTGGTGACCTGGCCCTGCGGGAAGGCGGGGTTGTCGTCGTCCTGGCGGTTGGCCGAGACCTGGAGGCCCTGGGCGGTCAGGAGGTCGACGGCCTCCTGCTCGGTCTTCCCGGAGACGTCCGGGACGGCGAGGCTCGACGGTCCGGTCGAGATGTAGACCTTGACGTCGGACTTGGGCTCGACGGGCGTGCCCTCCGCCGGGTCCGACCGCGTGACCTGCTCGGCCGGGACGGTGTCGGAGGGTTCCTCGGCGCGGACGAACACCAGGTCAAGGTCGTCGAGCGTGGTCTCGGCCTGCTCGGCGGTCATGCCGGCCAGCGAGGGCACATCGATCGTCGTCGGCTTGTCGTTCTTCTGCCCGTTGGCGACGAGCAGCGCGACGATGCCGGCGACGGCGAGGACGGCGATCGCGATGAGCAGCGGCAGCAGCCACGGACGCCGGTTCTCCTCCTCCTCGTCGTCGAGACCCGTCGTGGTGACCGCGGCACCGGTGGAGGCCCACGGCGTGKCCGGCGGGATGGCCTGCGTGGTCGCGACGGGCGGGGCCATGAGCTGCGTGGCGTCGGTGGCGGGGGTCGCGACGAGGGCGGCGGCGGCGAGKGCCCCGACGGCGGGCGCTCCGACCGCGCCCCCGCGGACGGCGGCCTCGAGGTCGGAGCGGAACTCGGCGGCCGTCGAGTAGCGGGAGTCGCGCTCCTTGGCGAGGGCCTTGAGCGTGATCCGGTCGAGGGCGTCCGGCACGTCGGAGGCGAAGGTGCTGGGCACCGGCGCGGCCTCGCGGACGTGCTGGTAGGCGACCGCGACGGGCGAGTCGCCGGTGAACGGCGGGCGGCCGGTGAGGAGCTCGAACAGCAGGCAGCCGGTCGAGTACAGGTCGGAGCGGGCATCGACGGTCTCGCCGCGCGCCTGCTCGGGCGACAGGTACTGCGCGGTGCCGATGACGGCCTGCGTCTGGGTCATGGTCGCGGCCGAGTCGGCCACCGCGCGGGCGATGCCGAAGTCCATGACCTTGACCGCGCCCGTCGGCGTGAGCATGACGTTCGCCGGCTTGATGTCGCGGTGCACGATCCCCGCGTGGTGCGAGTACTCCAGCGCCGAGAGCACGCCGGCCGTGATCTCCACGGCCTCCTCGATCGGCACCGCGGCGCCGTCGCGCAGGATGTCCCGCACGGTGTGGCCCTCGACGTACTCCATGACGATGAACGGCACGTGGGCGACGACGCCGGTGGGCTCGGTGAAGACGTCCTCACCGGTGTCGTAGACGGAGACGATCGCCGGGTGGTTGAGCGCGGCGGCCGACTGGGCCTCGCGCCGGAACCGGTTCTGGAAGCTGGGGTCGCGCGCGAGGTCCGAGCGCAGGATCTTGATGGCCACCGTGCGACCGAGCCGGGTGTCGTGGCCGATGTGCACCTCGGCCATGCCACCACGGCCGATGAGCTCGCCGACCTCGTACCGTCCGGCGAGGATGCGGGATCCGTCGTCCACCACTAGGCGTCCTTTGCTTCCGTCGATGCCGGGTCCGCGGCGAGCGCTGTGGACCCGTTCTCGGTGATCATCCCATCGAGGGTGACGCCACGAGAGTAATGGGAGGCCGTGGCCGACAGCCGGGTCTGGCCGTCGGGCGGGCTGTCCGCCTTGGTGAGCTGCGCCGCGAGAGCGGCGCCGAGCAGGCCGACGAGCAGCAGCAGGAGGGCGAGCAAGGGCCAGGTCAGCCGGCCGGTGCGGCCGAGCCGCGTGCCCGAGGTCGGGGTGCTCTTGCGGACCGCCGGGCGGGTCGCCGGCTCCTCGGCGCGCCGGGTGCGGCGCGGCGGGTAGGACGGCGGCGGTGCGACGGCGGGGGGCGGCGCCGACGCGACGGCGGTGGCGAACGTGTCCGGCGTCCGCTCCTGGGTGGCGACGAACACGGGCACGCCTGAGGGCGGGGTGCGGGGCACGAGCCTGTCGAGCAGCTGCGCGAGCTCCTCGCCCGACGAGGGCCGGGCGCTGGGCTCCTTGGAGAGCAGCCGGGTGACCAGCGCGGCGAGCTGCTTGTCGACGCTCGCGGGCAGCGGCGGCACCGGGTTGTTCACGTGCGCCACGGCGATGTCGACCGCCGTCGGCCCGGTGAACGGCCGGTGCCCGACCAGCGCCTCGTAGGCGATGATCCCCAGCGAGTACAGGTCGGACAGCGGGGTCGCGGGCTTGCCCACGGCCTGCTCCGGCGAGAGGTACTGGGCGGTGCCCATGACCATGCCGGTCGCGGTCATGTTCACCTGGTTGCGGGCCAGCGAGACGCCGAAGTCGGTGATCTTCACGCGGCCGCCGCGGCCCAGCAGGATGTTGCCGGGCTTGACGTCGCGGTGCACGACGCCGGCCAGGTGCGCGGCGTGCAGCGCCCGGGACGTCTGCGCGAGGATCGGGAGCAGGCGGCGCGTGGGCAGCACCGGCTCGCGCTCGAGCAGGTCGGACAGGGGTTCGCCGACGACGAGCTCCATGACCAGGAAGCCGGAGCCCTCCTGCTCGCCGTAGTCGAACAGCTGCGCGATGTTGGGGTGTGACAGGGACGCCGAGTTGCGGGCCTCGGTGCGGAACCGCTCGAGGAAGCCGCGGTCGCCCGCGAACTCCGAGCGCAGCACCTTGACCGCGACCGGCCGGGCGAGGGCGTCGTCGTACCCCTCCCACACCTCGCCCATGCCGCCGACGGCGATCTGCCGGACCAGCCGGTAGCGCTCGCCGAGCAGGACCCCGGATGCCGTCTTCACGAGCCCAGCACCGCCTCGATGACGGCCTTGGCGATGGGCGCCGCCACCTTGCCGCCCGTGGCCTCGTTGCCCACGTTGCCTCCGTGCTCGACCAGCACCGCGACCGCCACGCGAGGGGCGTCGGCGGGCGCGAAGGCGGTGAACCACGCGTGCGGCGGCTGCCCGTCGGCCGTCTGCGCCGTGCCCGTCTTGCCGGCCACCTGCACGCCGGGGATCTGCGCGGCCGTGCCGGACCCGCCGTTCACGACGCCGATCATCATGTCCCGCAGCGACGCGGCCGTGCCGGGCGAGATCGCGGTCGAGTACAACGTGGGCTCGGTCTCGGAGACCTTGTGCAGGTCGGCCGAGCGGACCGTCTGGACGACGTACGGCGTCATCAGCTGGCCGCCGTTGGCGATCGCCGACGCGACCATCGCCATCTGCATCGGCGTCGCCTGGACGTCGCGCTGCCCGATGGCGGACTGGGCGGTGACCGGCGCGTTCATGTCGTCGGGGAATACGCTCTCGACGACCTTCATCGGGATGGTGAGGCCCGGGTCGTTGAAGCCGAACCGCTCGGCCTGGGCCTGGAGGGCGTCGGCGCCGACGTCCATGCCCAGCTGGGCGAACGCGGTGTTGCACGAGACGCGCAGGGCGTCGGCCAGGGTGATCGGGTCGCTGCCGCAGCCGCCGCCGCCGAAGTTGCCGATGGTCGCGGTGGTCTGCGGGAGAGCGAGCTCGACCGGCGCGGGCAGCGTGCTCTCGGGCGTGTACTGCCCGCTCTCGAGCGCCGCCGCCGCCGTCACCAGCTTGAACGTCGACCCCGGGGGGTAGCGCTCGAGGGTCGCGTTGCTGCGGAGCGGGTTTCCGGGGGCCGACGCGAGCTGGTTGTACGCGGCGCCGGCGGCCTTAGTGTCGTGCGACGCCAGCACGTTGGGGTCGAAGCCCGGGGTCGAGACGAGCGCGAGGATCTTGCCGGTGGACGGCTCCAGCGCGACGACCGCCCCCTGCTGCCCGGCGAGCCCGTCGAGCGCGGCCTGCTGGGCGGCCGGATTGAGGGTGGTCTCGACCGCGGCACCCTCGGGCTGGCGGCCGGTGAGCAGGTCCCGGATGCGCGAGAAGAACAGCCGGTCGCCCCGGCCGGTGAGCTCGTCGTTGGCCGCGTTCTCCAGCTGCGTGCGGCCGTTCACCACGGAGTAGAAGCCCGTCATCGCCGAGTAGAGCTCGCCGTTGGTGTACGACCGCTGGTAGCCGTAGGAGTCCTCGACCTTGGTGGACTGAGCGATCGCCTCGCCCGCGACGACGATCGGGCCGCGGGCGTTGCCGAACTCCCGGTAGAGCGTGCGGACGTTGCGGCTGTCGTTGTTGAGCGTGTCCGCCTGGAAGTACTGGATCCAGGTGGCGCCCGCCATGAGGCCGACGAACATGACCAGGACGACCGTCGCCAGGCGGCGCAGGGGTGTGTTCACCGGACACCGCCGATGATCTCGGTCGGCTGGTCGTCGTCGCCGCTGCCGCCCACGACCACGGGCGTGCCCGCGATCGGCGTGAGCACGGGCTTCATCGAGGGGGCCGGACGTCGGGCCTCGTCGGAGATGCGCAGCAGCAGCGCCACGATCACCCAGTTCGCCACCAGCGACGAGCCGCCGTAGGCGAGGAACGGCGTGGTCAGCCCGGTCAGCGGGATGAGCCGTGTGACGCCGCCGACGACGACGAACGTCTGCAGCGCGACGATGAACGCGAGGCCGCCGGCCAGCAGCTTGCCGAACCCGTCGCGGACCCCGATCGCCGTGCGCATGCCACGCTCGGTGAGGATGGCGTAGAAGAGCAGGATCGCGATCAGCCCGGTCAGGCCGAGCTCCTCGCCGAGCGACGCGACGATGAAGTCCGACTCCGCGAACGGCACGAGGTCGGGTCGCCCCTGGCCCCACCCGGTGCCGAACAGCCCGCCGCTGGCCATGCCGAACAACCCGCGCACCAGCTGCCCGGAGCCGCCGGGGCTCTGGTCGAAGATGGCAGGGTCGAACGCGTGCAGCCAGGCGTCGAATCGCGCTCCGACGTGCGAGAACGCGCTGGCGGCCAGGGCGGCGCCGACGAGGAACAGGAGCAGGCCGATGACGACCCAGCTCAGCCGTTCGGTGGCGAGGTAGAGCATCGCGACGAAGAGGCCGAAGAACAGCAGCGAGGTGCCGAGGTCGCGCTCGAGCACGAGGACGGCGACCGACGCGCCCCAGACGATGAGGATCGGACCGAGGTCGCGCGGGCGTGGCAGCTGCAGGCCCAGCACCTTGGGGCCGGCGAGCGCGAGGGTGTCGCGGTGGGTCACCAGGTAGCCGGCGAAGAAGATGGCGAACGCGATCTTGGCGAACTCGGCGGGCTGGAACCCGACCCCGCCGACACGCACCCAGATCCGGGCGCCGTTGATGAGGACGCCGAGGCCCGGGACGAGCGGCAGCATGACGAGCACGAGACCGGCGACCATCGCGGTGTACGTGTAGCGCCGCAGCGTCCGGTGGTCGCGGAGCAGCACGATGACGAGCGCCGCGAGCACGACCGAGACCGCGGTCCACACCAGCTGGCGCTGGGCGAACGTGTCGTCGCGGCCGCGCGCGGTGTACGCGAAGTCGATGCGGTAGATCATCGCGAGCCCGATGCCGTTGAGCGCGACGGTGATCGGGAGGATCACCGGGTCCGCGAACGGGGCGCGCCAGCGCAGCACCAGGTGGACGCCGACGGCCAGCGCGGTCAGCCCGGCGCCGTACCCGATCACGTCGGGCGGGATCTTGTCGGAGGTGCCGATGCCGGCCAGGGCGTACGACGAGATGCCGATGGCCAGGGCGAGCACCAGCAAGCCGAGCTCCACGCCCCGACCGGCCCGCACCCGGTGCGGTTGGACGGTGGCCATCACGCGCGGCTCACGGCGTGGCCGTCCCGGACGGGGTCGGGTTGGGGGTCGCGGTGGGAGACGGAACCGTGTCCGCTGTGTTCTCTGTGTCCACGTCGAGCATGGCGACCAGGTTGCGGGCGTCCTCGAGCGAGTCCGCGTGGATCGTCTGCTCGACCCGCACCTGCAGGTAGCCCGAGGAGAGGTCCTCCACGTCGGTGCCCGTGCGCTCGACCACCGACGACAGCGGGATCGAGCCGATGGTCTGCGGCAGGCCGCGGAAGATGACGACCTCGCCGTCGTCGACGCCCACGTAGTACTGCGACTGCGTCCACGCGTACGCGATCGCGGCGCCACCGATCACGACGACGGCGACGGCCACCCACGCCACGACCGTGCGCCACCGGCGGCGGGTCGGCGGGTTCTCGTCGTCGTCGTCCTCCGTCGGTGCCGGCGTGGCGTCGGTGCCGTCGTCCTCCGCCGGCTCCTTCGTCGCGCGCGTCAGGCTCGCGGCGCGGGCCGCCGGACCGTCCGCCGCCGACGTGGGGTCGTTGCGGGTCAGCGCCGCGGCGCCGACCACCGTCGCGGTCGTCGTCGGACCTGCCCCGTCGGCGACGGAGTCGAGCTCGATCACGTCGGCCAGGACCACGGTGATGTTGTCGCCACCCCCGGCCCGCAGCGCGAGCTGCACGAGGCGGTCCGCACAGGCATCGACGTCGTCGATCGTCGCCATGGTCTCTTCGATCGTGTCCGCGCTGACGAAGCCGGACAGGCCGTCGGAGCACAGCAGCCAGCGGTCCCCGGGCCGCGCCTCGCGGACCGACAGGTCGGGCGTGACCTCCGGGTCGAAGTCGCCGAGCACGCGCATGACCACCGACCGCTGCGGGTGGTGCTCGGCCTCCTCGGGCGTGATCCGGCCGATGTCCACCAGGTGCTGGACGAACGTGTGGTCGGTGGTGACCTGCGTGAGCACACCGTCGCGCATGAGGTACCCGCGCGAGTCGCCGAGGTGCACCATCGCGAGCTTGTTGCCGGCGCGCAGGATGGCCAGCACGGTGGTGCCCATGCCCGTGAGCTCGGGGTCGGCGTCGCTGCGGGCGATGATCTCGTCCCGCGCGTCGGCCAGCGCCGTCTCCAGCTGGTCCAGCGCGTCGTCGGGGCCGTGGGACTCGCCGTCGAGGGGCGCGAAGCTCGCGACGGCGACCGAGGAGGCGACGTCGCCCCCGGCGTGGCCGCCCATGCCGTCCGCGACCATGAGCAGGTGCGGCCCGGCGTACGCCGAGTCCTGGTTGTTGGAGCGCACGAGTCCGACGTCGGACCGCGCCGCATACCTGAGTGCGACGGTCACCGGTTACCTCTGCAGCTCGAGAACGCTCTGGCCCACGCGGACGGGTGTACCCGTCGGGACGGGAGTCGGAGCCTCGACGCGCTGGTCCGCCACGAATGTCCCGTTCGTCGATCCGAGGTCCTCGACGAACCACTGGCCACCCTGCGGGAAGATCCGGGCGTGCCGCGACGAGGAGTAGTCGTCGTCCAGCACCAGGGTGCAGCCCGGCGCCCGGCCGATGAGCACCGCCGACGAAGCCAGCGGCACGATCGTGCCGCGCAGCGGACCCTCGGTGACGACGAGCCTGCTGGGGCCGGAACCGCTGCGGGCGGAGCGCGGTGTGCGGACCGGGGGCGCCTCGGGGGCTTCGGCCGCTGTGGCCGGGCCGGCTGCGGCGGCCGGCACCGGTGCCTTGCGGCGTCGGCGGTCCGTGATCCTCGTGCCGTACAGGTCGCGACGCAGCACACCGATGGCGAAGAGCACGAGCACCCACAGCAGGGCCAGGTAACCCAGCCGAAGCAGGGTGATCGTCAGCTCACTCATGTGCCGGCGTCACTCGTCCAGGTCCGGCTCGCCGCCTGTCCAGAACAGGATCCGGGTGCGCCCGATGGTCAGCGTGTTGCCGTCCAGCAGGGTCGCGGCCGGCACCTGGTGGCCTTCGACGAAGAGTCCGTTGGTGGAGCCCATGTCCGTGGCGACAACACCGTCGGCCGTCACGCGGATCTCGAGGTGCCGCCGGGAGACGCCGGGATCGTCGACGATGATGTCCGCCTCCGACCCGCGCCCGATGACCGTCACCGGACCCGTGAGGATGTAGCGCTGCCCGTCGATGTCGACCAGGGGGTGCCTGGCGCTGGGCGCCGAGCTGGCCGACGCGGGGGCCACCGCACCGCGCACCGTGGCGCTGTGCACCCGGAACCGCGCGGCCTCGAGCTCACCGTCCTCGCTGAACGACACCGTGACCGGCCCGACGAACGCGTACCGCTGGCTGGCGGCGTAGTCGGTGACGTTGTTGGCAAACTCGTCGGCGAGCGCCTCGGCACCCCACGACTCCACCTGGTCGTAGTCGGCGGTCGCGAGCTCGATGGTGAACTCGTTGGGGACGACGGTCCGGTCCCGTCCGACGACGGCCGCACGGTCGTCCACCTCGCGGCGCAGGGCGCTGGAGAGGTCGAGCGGCTTGAGCTCGCTCTTGAAGGCCTTGGCGATGGCGTTGTTGACCACGCGTTCGACGCCGTTCTCGAACCTGTCGAGGATGCCCACTGCCACCTCCCCCGTCCCTCTCGCGCGTCCACCTGCACGTAGCGTGCCGACGATCCGCCCTGATCGTATCCGGGACCCACCGGTACGGGCCGGGATGCCGGGTGATGTGTGCGCGCCGCCGCCCGGCCTCGCACCAGGACGGTCCGGAGGCCCTCCCCGATCGTGCTAATGTTCTGCGGCGCGCGCGAGTGGCGGAACGGCAGACGCGCTGGCTTCAGGTGCCAGTGTCCGAAAGGGCGTGGGGGTTCAAATCCCCCCTCGCGCACAGATCGAACGGCTCGGATCCCTCGGGATCCGGGCCGTTCGTCGTTGTGGCGGAGGATCATCGACGGCGATGGACGAGAAGACCGACGTCAAGAAGAGCCTCGACGCCTACCAGGCGCGACGCGGCCGGTTCCGGCTCCTGGACGTGCCGGACCTGCAGTACCTGATGGTCGACGGACGCGGCGACCCCAACACCTCGCCGGCGTTCGCCGAGGCGGTCGAGACCCTCTACCCCGTGGCCTACGCAGTGAAGTTCGCGAGCAAGCGCGAGCTCGGGCGCGACTACGTCGTCCCGCCGCTGGAGGGACTGTGGCGGGCCGACGACATGGAGGCCTTCACCTCGGCACGGGACAAGTCGCGGTGGGACTGGACGCTGATGCTTTTGGTCCCGGACTGGATCGCGCCGGAGATGGTCACGGACGCGATCGCGCGCGTCGACGCCAAGGAGCGCCCGGCTCGCCTGGGCGACCTCCGCCTGGCGACCCTATCCGAGGGGCGGTGCGTGCAGACGCTGCACATCGGCTCGTTCGACGACGAGGCCGACGTGCTCGCCCGCATGCACCACGAGTTCATCCCCGAGAACGGGTTGCGGATGGTCGGCACCCATCACGAGATCTACCTGAGCGATTTCCGCCGGGTCGCTCCCGAGAAGCAGCGGACGATCCTGCGGCAGCCGGTCGCGCCTCGCTAGCGTCGGACAAACCCGCAGGTGCTGGGTCCTTTTCAGTGGCGACCTGGATAGGTACCTTCTGCGCAGGCAGTTCCGCGCTCCGGCGCCGGCAGCCGCGGCGGCGAGTGTCGCCGGACTGAGTGAGCCGAGAGGGCGTGGCATGACCGCACCGAAGAAGGTCGTCCGTCCGGCGAGCGTGATCGGCGTCCTGCTGACGATGTTCCTCCTGGCGTCGTGCGACGCGATCGATCGGCCGGACATCTCGCCGACCGCGACCGTCACCCTCCCCGCGCGTCCGACGCCGACCTTCACGCGTCCGGCGCGGCCGACCCCCACCCCCACCGTCACCATCCCATCGCTCCCCACCCCCACGGTCACGCTGCCGGTCGTCCCCGAACCGTCGGAGCCGGCCCCCACGCCGGAGCCGACGATCACCGAGGAGCCCGCGCCGGTGCCCACGAGCGAGCCGAGCGAGACGGCGGTCGCCCCGGAGCCCGCACCGACGACCCCCGCACCGGAGCCGACGCCCACGCCGTCGCCGACCCCCACGCCTACCCCGACGCCCACGCCGACCCCGACAGCGACGGTCACGCCGTCTCCGTCGCCGTCGGCCGACGACGCCGTCGAGGCCGACGAGGGCGGGACACCGGCGTGGGTCTGGTGGCTGCTCGCCCTCCTCGTCGTCGGCGCCGGGGTCGGTGTGCCCCTGATCGTCCGGGCCCGTCGACAGGCGTCGGCCGGTTAGCCTGGCCGAGTCACATCGACGCTGAGAGCTGAGGGATCCGATGGCCAACGTCGCCCTGCGGTGCACCAACCCGGCCTGCTCCGCGGAGGGCAGGGTCCAGACCGGCAAGACGTGCGCGGTGTGCGGCAAGCCGACCACCTGGACGGTCCTGCGCGTCCCGCCGGCAGGCTCGGGCCAGGTGATCGGGCCGATCTACACGATGCCGATGCCTCCCAAGAACGCCCCCGCGGCGGTCGGGCGGCAGACCCGGACCTGCCCGAACGAGAGCTGCCCCCGCTACCACGTGGCGGAGGATGATCCCTACTGCGGTGCCTGCGGGACGGCGACCGTTCCGGCCGAGACGCGGTAGCGGAGGCGCACGAGGCCACGTGATCAGCGCCGCCGAGCTGTCCGCCGTCCCGCTCTTCGCCGACCTCACGTCCGACCAGCTCACCTTTCTGGCCCGGGCCGTCGAGGACATCGCGCTGCTGCCCGGGGAGTACGCGGTCCACGAGGGCGACGAGCGCGCGCTGTTCGTCGTGATCGAAGGACGGGTGGACCTCACCAAGGAGGTCAACGGGGTCGAGCGGGTGATCGGCCCGCGCGGCCCGGGCGAGCTGTACGGCGAGGTGCCCGTGATGCTCAGCATGGCCATGCCGGCCGGCTGCGTGGCGGTCGAGCCGTCGCGGGTGCTCAAGGTGGACGTCGGAACGTTCTTCACGCTGGCGGCCATGGCCCCGCAGGTGGTGGCGACCGTGGGGGCGCTGGCCCAGGGCCGGATGGAGGGGCTCAAGGAGCTCGCGTCCGAGAAGCCCACGCCCGACATGGTGGTCATCGGTCCGCTGGTGGATCCGCGCGTGCACGAGGTGCGGACCTTCCTGCATCGCAACCGCATCTCGTTCGACACCGTGAACACGCCCGACGCCGCCGTCGTCGTGGAGCTCGCGGACGGCCGCAGGCTGGTGGAGCCGACCATGCGCGAGGTCGCACTCGCGGGCGGGCTCGGGGTGGCCCCGGCGCACGACGAGTACGACGTGGTCATCGTCGGCGGCGGACCCACCGGGCTCACGGCGGCGGTGAACGGCGCGGCCGAGGGGCTGCGGACGCTGCTCGTCGAGAAGTTCGCGCCGGGCGGCCAGGCCGGCACCTCGACCCGGATCGAGAACTACACGGGGTTCCCCTTCGGGGTCTCCGGCGACGAGCTCGCCAGCAAGGCCCTACGGCAGGCGAAGCGGCTCGGCGCGGAGATCGTGGTGACCCGGCAGGTCGAGTCCCTCGATCCCGGGACGCGTTCGCTGACGCTCGACGGTGGCGCCAGGATCGGCGCCCAGGTGGTCCTGCTGACGTCCGGGGTCGAGTGGCGGCACGTCGAGCTCGAGGCCGTCGACCGCTTCGTCGGCAAGGGCGTGTACTACGGAGCAGCCCGCAGTGACGCGGGCCTCGCGCACGGCCAGGACGTCGTCATCATCGGCGCCGGGAACTCCGCGGGCCAGGCCGCCCTGTTCTTCTCCCGCCACGCGCGCAGCGTGACGATGGTCGTGCGCGGCGAGTCGCTGGCCGCGAGCATGTCCCAGTACCTGATCGAGCAGCTCGGCTCGAACGGGCGCATCACCGTCCAGACCCGCTCCGAGGTGGTGGCGCTGCACGGGCAGGACGACCTCGAGCAGATCGAGGTCGTCGACCGGCGCACCGGCGCGGTGGTCACGCGGCACGTCGAGGTCCTCTTCGTGATGATCGGCGCCGACGCCGTTACCGGGTGGCTGCCGCCGCAGGTGGCCCGCGACGACCACGGGTACGTGCTGACCGGTCCCGCCGCCCGTGCGTCCGGCGGGTGGGTGCCGGAGCGGGAGCCGTTCGCGCTCGAGACCACCGTGCCGGGCGTCTTCGCCGCGGGCGATGTGCGCTCCGGCTCCGTCAAGCGCGTGGCCGCCGGGGTGGGCGAGGGGGGCATGGCGATCGCCTTTGTGCACCAGTTCCTGGCGCTCTGACCGCTAGTCTCCTTGGGCAGCTGCCGGTGGTGCGAACGATGCAGGAGGACGCCGTGGTCGAGAACGGTCAGCAGGGTGTGCTCGTCTTCCCGGCGCTCGATCCCGCCGCCGGCGGGGTGGAGGCGGCTCGCTGGGACGTGGCGACCGGTCTGCTCACGCCGGCCGCCAGGTCGTGGCGCCACAAGCCCGTCGTCGTCGACGGTCGCGCGCGGGTCGACGTCTCGGGCCGCAAGAACGGCGTCGACCTCGTGGTCGAGCGGGCGAACGGGTGGCGCTCCGCCGCGGTGCCGCTGCTCGAGGTGACGGGCAACGCGGCAGTGGGCCAGTCGATCGAGCTCCTTCGCGCGCTGATCACCGAGGTGGACCGCCGCCGACCGTCCGGTGCCGACCAGGCGCTCGCCCTGCTCCAGGCGCAGGTCCGCTACCTGCAGAACGACGGCGGTCCCGTACAGTCCTCACCGCTCGCCGCCAAGGTTGCCGGCGGCCTCGAGCGGATCGCCAAGCTCGGCCTGCAGTAGACGTCGTCGGACGAGAGGATCCCTGCATGAGCGTCTCCGTGGACATCGCCGCACTCGACACCGCCGCCGGCGAGCTCGAGTCCGCCGCCGCCGGCCTGCAGGCCGCGGACGTGGCCGGACCGTTCGGCCCGATCGCCGATGCCCTGCCGGGCACGCAGACCGCGGAGGCCGCCGTGTGGGTCTCCACCCGCGCGGGTGCGGCCGTCCAGGTCATGGGCGACCGGCTGCGAGGGATGTCGGCGAGCGCCCGCGGGACCGCCGAGTCGTACCGGCGCACGGACGCCGGCGTGCAGCGACGGTTCGGGGCGATGGGGCAGGCCCGGTGACGACGACCCTGACGATCGACGCCGTCCGCGCCTGGCGGCCCGAGGCGCTGGCCGAGGCGGCGATCGGCGTCGGCAAGGCGCACGAGGCCGTCGACGCCGAGGTCAAGGCCGCGAAAGCGGCGGTCTCCCGGCTCACCGCCGTCTGGCACGGCACCGCCGCGGATGCCGCCGCGGACCGGATGGCCAAGGAGGCGACGACGGGCTTCGCGCTCGCGGACGCGCTCGAGCACGCGCGCGCCGCGCTCCAGACCGGCTCCTCCGACCTCGGCGCCGCGCGCAGCGCACTGTTGTCCACCGTGGCGTCCGTCCAGGGCGAGGGCTTCACCGTCGCCCCGAACGGCGCGGTCACCCCGCGGACCCTGCCGCCGGTGATGACGGAGCCGGGCGACCCCACGGGCGCGGCGGCGGCGCGCGACGCCGAGCAGCGCAAGCTGAACAGCGCCGCGCAGGACCATGCCGCGCAGATCGGCACGGCGCTGGCCGTCGTCGCGGTCGCCGACCAGCACGTGGCCGAGAGCCTGGCCAAGGTCGACGTCCCGCAGACGCTGGAGTCGGCCGTGCAGGCCTACCTGCAGCGCGCCCTGGACAGCCACGACCTCCTGGGCTCGCTCGGCAGCGTCGGGGCCGGCGGCGTGGCGCTCGCGATGATGATCAAGAAGGGCATCGGGACGGCGACGAAGGGCAGCGCCTACCTGTCGTTCCTCAAGGCGTCGTTCGCGCCGATCACCGACTACGGCACGATGGTGAAGAACTTCGCCAAGGCCGACGAGATGCTCGACATCTTCTCGAACGGCGCCACCAACGGGGGCATCCTCCGGTTCGTCGTCGGGGCCAAGGCAGCGACCGCCGTCGGCAAGGTCTTCCTGCCGCTCACGGTCCTGACCGGTGGCATCGACGCGGTCACCGGCGGCGGCTACGAGGGCGGCCGAGGCTGGGCCACGCGCGGGTTCGGCGCCGCCGGCGCCCTCGGTGCGGGCGCGCTGCTGGCGTCCGGTGCGGGGCTCATCGCGCTGGGCCCGGTCGGGCTCGGCATCGCCGGTGCGGCCGTCCTCGCGTACGGCGCGTGGAGCCTGGGCAACCTCGTGTACGACAACCGCGAGGCGATCGGCGACTTCTTCCAGTCGGTGGGCGGGCACATCGCCGACGGCGCCTCGGCGGCCTGGAACGCGACGACCGGTGCCGTCTCCGACGCCACGGAGTGGGCTGGCGACCGGCTGGAGGACGCCGGTGACGCCGTCGCCGACGTGGGCAAGGGCGCGCTGCACGTGGTGTCGCTGGGCTTCCTGTGACCGTCCAACACCTCCCCGAGAGCGAGCGCATGACCGAGCCGACGACCGTGCCCGTAGCCGTGCTGACCGACGAGGAGCTGGCGATCCTGGCCGGCGACGGCGGTCTCGTCGTGACGCCGTTCGCCGAAGGCTTCGACGCCGCCGAGCGCGAGGTCGCCCTGCGCACCGCCTACCGCGGGCTGGTCGCGCGCGGCATCGTCGACCCGCCCACCCCGCAGGCCCGCGTCGACGCGATCGGCGAGCCGGCGGTCGAGCTCCAGGTGCGGCAGGACGTGCTCTCCATCGTCACGCTGCGCGCCGCGGCCTCGGCCGTGGTCGCGGTGGCGCGCACGAGCGTCGCCCACCAGGACTTCTGGTACGCCCACGTGGTCGAGGAGGTCGCGCTGCTCGAGGAGGTGGGCCTGGACGGCATGCACCGGTTCGCGCTGGCGACGGCCGACGAGCTCCCGGCGCTGGTCGTCGGCGCCGTCGTCCACCCGGAGACCGGCGACGGGTCAGGCGAGCCGATCGAGCTGGACCCGGGCGCGACCGAGCCACCCCTCGAGATCGCCGAGCAGCTCGGCACCGCGCTGCTGCGCTCCGACGTCGTGATCCGCTGGGCCGGCGACGACCGGGCGCCCCTGCTCGGCCTGTTCACGGGTCCGTCGGGCGCCTGGGTGGTCGAGGCGCACGAGGGCTCCGGCGATGCGCTCGTCGCCACGCCCAGCACCCGCGAGGCGCTCGAGTCCCGGCTGCGCGGGGACGTGGCCCTGGTGGTCGCGAGGGCTCGGGCGACGCGATGAGCGGAACGGTGCGGATCCCGCGGCTGACCTCGCGCTCGGCGCTGGTCTGGCTGGGGTCGACCGTCCTGGTGACGCTCGCGGTCGTCGGGTACCTGGCCGTCACGCAGCCGCAGAACCGGTGGGCGGCCGCGGTCGTGCTGGTGCTTCTCGCGCTCGGGGTCGCGTTCGCCGTCTCGGACACCCGCTCGCTCGACGTCACCCACGGCACCGTCGAGAGCTCGCGGCTCTGGTTCCTGCGTCGCCGAGTCGCCCTCGGGCCGACGACGAACGTCCGCCTGGTGACCAACCGCGCCGGCGGCCTGCTGCTCGCCGCGCAGCCGCGGGGCGGGAGGGCTGTCTTCGTCCAGGTCCTGCTCCTGAGCGACTACGTCGAGCGGTCGCTGCCGGCGGACCTGCTCCGCCTGCTCGCCGACGCGGTCGTCGCACACGAGGCCGCGGGCGGCACGCGTGTCGCCGCTGACCTGCGGGCCCAGGCGGACCACGTCGCCGCGGGCGGGTCCGCGCGAACCTCGCCGCTGGCCGCTCGCGTGACCCGCGGCGCACTGAACGCCGGGAAGATCGGCGGCGCGGGCGGGGCGGCGGGCCACCTCTAGGCAGCGCGTCGTCCCACCGTCTGTCAGTGGTCGCGTGCACCCTGGTCGCATGATCACTCTCTCGTGCTCGTGCGGCTCGACCGGCACCACCCGTCGCCACCCCATGCGCGGCCTGTCCGCCGACGAGCGCGCCGCGCTGATCCGGGACGCCTTCTCGGTGAGCGGGGGCTTCCTGGCCCTCGAGGTCGACGCCTCCTGGCACCCCGGTTCCGACGCCCCCACGGAGGCGTGCGTCGTGCTCGCGGACCTGGACTCGCTGGACGCTTCGGCGGGCCTCGACGCCGACGGCGCCTCCGCGATCCGCGCGCTGCTCGAGGTCGGGCACGTGCGCGGCCAGGCCCTCCCCGCGCCGGTCGAGGTCGGACCGGTGCGCTTCCGCGTCGGCCCCGCGGACGAGTTCGGACCCGCCATGTCCTACGTCGTCACCGAGGGCACCGAGACGCTGCTCGAGGCCACCGTGCCGGTCCCGCACGCCGACCTCCTGCCCGCGCTGGTCGCCGCCCACCGCGCCTACGGGCGCGAGGGCCTCGCGCGGGTCGACGTGCTCGCCGCGCGGCTCGGGCTCGCGGCCGCGATCGCCCAGCTCTCCCAGCACGGCGAGCGGAGCCGGTCGGCCGTCGCGTAGGGCGTCACCAGGCGCGCGCTCGGGCCACTGCCGTCTCGAACTCGTCGTCGTCGAACACGGGGTAGTCCGGGTCCTCGGGGTCGAGCCGGGCGAGGCCTTCCTGCAGAGCCGCGAGCTGCTCGGGGTGGGCCGACCAGTGGGGCTCGGGGACGCGGAGGACGGCCAGGAGCAGGTCGCCGGGATAGAAGTCGCCCTCGAGCAACGGCCGGTAGCGCAGCATGCCGACTGCGAGCGGGACCAGCGTCTCCCGGGCGACGTCCTGGGCGATGAGCACGCGCAGGTCGTCGATGCCGAGCGCGGTGAGCGGCACGGTGCGCAGAGCGTGCACGCGTCGGACCAGGCTGCTCGCGTCCTCGGGCGCGGGCCCCCACGCCGGCGGGTCGACCTCGTCGAGCGTGCTCGCGCCGAGGGCGACGATCTCCGGGGGCACCTCGGTCATCGGACGTCCTCTCTCACGGGCGGGGCACGAAGTTGCGGGAGTAGTCCAGCAGGCGGCTGGCCTCGGAGAGCTCGGACTGTGCGTCGGCCTTCGCGCCCTCCGACAGTCGCGAGTCCCCCAGCATGCGCTTGAGCTGGTCGATCCGGTTGACCAGCCCACGCTGGGCGTCGCGCACCTCACCGACGTGGTCCCACGGCTGACCGCCGGACTTCGTCGCGACGACCTCGCCGTCGAGCTCGCGTCGCGCCGCGTCCAGGTCGCGATCGGTCAGGTGCTCCTTGAGCCGGTCGGTCTTGGTGCCCGACTGCCCCTGCGAGCCGGGCGACGGCTCTTCTGCCCGGGACTCGAGCGGTTCCACACGGTTCTCGTTGGCGGCGTGGTTCGCCAGCGACAGGGCCCCCGCGCCCGCCGCAGTAGCACCGGCCGCCAGGCCTGCCGCAGAGACGATGTTCAGGGGCACGCCCGCGATGGCTCCGACGCCGGTCGCGTCGAGCGCCAGGCCGCCGCCCTCTCCGACGCCGCTGATGCCCATGAGCAGCAGGCCGCCCAGCATCATCGCGGTGTCGCCGGGGTTGTGGATCATCGCGTTGCCGTACGACGCCAGGCCGTTCACCACCCCGATGCCGACGTCCTCGACGCCGTGCAGCACCCACTCGCCGGCGTCGCCGAGCGCGGAGCCGACCTTGTCCCAGAAGCCGGGCTCCTTGGGCGCCCGGTCGCGTGCCGTGGACACGGTCCGCTCGGCGCTGTCGCCGGCGTCCCGAAGCTGGTCGCGGGCACGTTCCAGAAGCTCGCGCGCGGCGGTGCGCGTGGCGGCGCCAGGGTCGTGGAACTCAGGGACGGGCGTGGGTGTGCCGCCCGAGTGGGCGACGCGGTTGTAGTCGTCGACGCGCGCGTTGTGCTCGTTCGTCGCGGTCGTCGTCTGCTGCTCGCCCATCGCGTACTGCCGGATCGCCTCGACGGCCTGGTCCTGTGCCCACGACAACGTCGACGCGTACCGGTCGACGGCGTCCGCCGCCTCGTGGAACGAGTCGCCGCCCTCGAGCCACTTCTTCGGCTGGGCCCGGTAGGTGTCATGGAACCGGTCGGCGGCCTCACCGCTCCAGCCGTCGCCCGTGCTGATCCGGCGAAGGCCCTCGCCGGCCTCGATCAGCGAGTCGCCGTACGCGCGCAGCTTCCACACCAGGTCCGCCAGCTCGGCCACCGAACCGGGGACGAGCGCGACCGGGTCGGTGGTCTGGCCGAGCTCCCGTGGCCCCGCCATCAGGCGCCCGGGTCCGCGCCGGTGGAGCTGCCGATGACGCCGCCAAAGCTCGCCGCCTCGGCCTCGTCCGTGCCGCTGTACGCCCGCACGGTGTCGACGAGCTGGCCGACGACCGCGTTGACGTCCTTCTCGAGGTTCTCGACGCCGATGTTCCAGCGCCGACAGAACTCACCGAGCCGGTCTGCGAGCCCGTCGTGCCCGACCGACGACCCCGACGGCTGCAGGTCCGCGACCTTCGTCGTCGCCATCTGGTCCATGGTGTCGAGGATCGCCTGCGTCGCGTTGCTCAGCGCGGTCAGGTCGACCGAGAAACCGCTCACCTGTCCCCCTTGCCGCGGACTGCCTGGTCCGTCCGGCACGCTACCGGCTTCGCACGGTCCGCACGCGGCGGGCGAGGAAGGCAGTCGGTCGTGACTAGGGTCCGCACACGCCGTCTCTGGGACTTCGGCCCTCCGCGGCGGCCGTTCGGGTCCGCCATGCTGGAAAAAGACGCGAGGTGCGCCGGACAGAAATCACACTCGGAGGTTCAGCATGGGCACGGCGCACGACGCGCTGCTTGACGTCGGCCTGGTCAACTCCTGGCACCTGGTCGCCAGGGCCAAGGCCGCCGGTGTGGGTGCCGGCGTCTACCTCGCCCATCGCACCAAGGCCGCCGCCCGCGACTGGCGCGTGTCGGGCTGGACCGTCGCGGACGTCTCGCACGTGTCGAAGGCCCGACGGTTCCCCGTCGAGGACGCCGCGGATCAGGACGAGATGCTCCTCGACGCGATCACGTGGGCCAACGCCCGGTACGGCACGACGGTGTGGGCGACGATCCCCGGGCTCCCGGGTGACCTCTTCCCGGCCGAGGTCGCGCAATGGGCGGCGGAGCGCATCGGCGTCGATTCGACCGCGGCGGCGTAGCTCGACTCGCCGCTGTGGCGCGGATGCGGTGCCCCGGAGCAACTATTCACCCGGGCTTTCGATCGGCCCGGCGCGCCACGGCGCCGATGTCAGGAGATGCGCTCTCTCAGCCTGCCTCCGCGTCCGCTCACGATCGCCGCGCTCGGCCTCGTCCTCGCGGTGGGCCTGACCGGGTGCGGAGCCGGCGCCGAGCCGCACGCGAAGTCCAGCGCGGACCCGTCCACCGCGACCGTCGTCGGTGTCGTCGACGGGCACACCGTCGACGTGGTGCAGGGCGACGAGGCACTCACTGTCCGGCTGGCCGGGCTCGAGTCGCCGGCACCGGACGAGTGCCTGGGCGCTGAGTCCGCGGCCGCCCTGTCCGACCTCCTGCCGCCCGGTACCGAGGTGCGTCTCGAGACGGGCGACGCCGCGGGCGCCGACGGGGTCGCCGCCGCGGTGTATGCGGGTGACGTGCTGGTCAACGCCGAGCTCGCGCGACTCGGGCTGAGCTTCGCGGTCGACGAGACGGCGGGGGCGATCGCCAAGCAGGTCGGCAAGGCGCAGGAGGAAGCAGTCTCGGGCGCCGTCGGGCTGTTCGGTGCGGACGCGGAGTGCACCGTCCCCGCGCAGGTCGCCGCCCTGGAGAAGGCCGGCTCGGAGGCGGCCGACGCGGCCGGCGCGCTGGCCGCGGGTGTCGGTGTCGACGAGGTCGACCGACGCGGGGCGGCCGTCACGGCAGCGGTCGCGGCGGGCACGGCGCTGGCGTCCCTGCTCGACGGAGACACGGCGGCGCGGTACCCCGCGCCCGTGGCCTCTGACCTGCGCGACCGCACGGTCGCGGTCAACGAGCGCCTCGTCGGCGCGTCCTCGACGGTCCAGCAGGTGCGGGCCTCGGAGGAGCAGCGCGTCGCGGCCGAGGCCGCTGCGGCTCAGGCGGCGGCCGACGAGGCAGCGCGCCAGGCTCAGGCTGCGGCCGATGCCGAGGCCGCGCGCGTCGCAGCAGCAGCGGCGGCGGCTGCCGCAGCCGAGGTCGAGGCACCGGCGGCGCCCTCGGGTGGGTCGGCCTACTACGCGAACTGCACCGCCGTGCGGGCCGCCGGCGCGGACCCGATCCACGTGGGTGAGCCCGGCTACAGCCGCAAGCTGGACCGCGACGGTGACGGGATCGCGTGCGAGTAGTGGCTGCCGTTCACGCTTGCGGCGCGTGCCGGTCCAGGAACCGGTAGACCTCGGTCGTGTCCACGCCGGGGAACACCCCGACGGGGAGCGCCGCGAGCATGGATGCGTGCGGGCGGGCGCTCGGCCATGACTTGTCTGACCAACGCTCGGCGAGGTCGGTCGGGGGTTGCCGGCAGCACATCGGGTCAGGGCACTTCGACGCCGCCCGCTCGGTGGTCTCGCGGCCGCGGAACCACCGGACGTGCGCGAACGGCACGCCGACGGAAACGGAGAACGCGCCCTGCGACGACGGCTGCACGCGGGACGTGCACCAGTACGTGCCGGACGACGTGTCGGTGTACTGGTAGTACGGGGTGAACCGGTCGGGCAGCGTGAACACGACGCGGGCGGTCCACTGCCGGCAGACGGGCTGGCCCTCGATGGCACCCAGCGCGTCCGCGGGGAACTTCACGCCATCGTTCTCGTAGGCCTTGTGGAGCGTGCCGCCCTCGTGGACCTTCATGAAGTGCACGGGGATGCCGAGGTGGCGGGTCGCCAGGTTGGTGAACCGGTGCGCGGCGGTCTCGTAGGGCACGGCGAAGGCGTCGCGAAGGTCCTCGACCGACAGCCGGCGCTCGGCCTTCGCCTCCTGCAGGAACGGCACGGCGCCGTCTTCCGGGAGCATCAGCGCCGCGGCGAGGTAGTTCGCCTCGACGCGCTGGCGCAGGAAGTCGCCGTAGTCCTTGGGCTCGGCGTGGCCGAGGACGTGGCTGGCGATGGCCTGCAGCAGCGGTGATCGGGCGTCGCTGGTGCCGGGGTTGCCCTGCGGCAGGTAGATGCGGCCGTTGGCCAGGTCGGTGACGGACCGGGTCGAGTGCGGCAGGTCCGGGACGTAGTGCAGGGCGAAGCCCAGGTGCGCGGCGATGTCCGCCGTGGCGCGCTGCGAGAGGGGGCCACCCGGGTGGTCGATCGCGGCGAGCAGCGTGCGCGCGTGGGCCTCGAGCTCGGGGAAGTAGTTGTCCTGCGCGCGCATCCGGATCCGCAGCTCGGCGTTGGCGCGCCGGGCCTCCTCGGGCGTCGCCGCGTTCTCCGTCAGCAGGCGCTGGATCTCGGCCTGCAGACGGACCAGCGCCTCGAGGGCGTCGGCAGGCAGCGACCGCCCGACCTTGACCGGTGAGACGCCGAGCGACGCGAACAGCGGACCGCGCTGCGCCCGCTCAAGCTCGACCTCCAGGGCCGCACGCCGGGTGGGTGGCTCGGTGCGCAGAAGCTCGGACAGCGGCACGTCGAGCGCCTCGGCCACCTGCGCGAGCAGCGAGAGCTTGGGCTCCCGGTGACCGTTCTCCAGCATCGAGACCTGCGAGGGCGCGCGGCCGATGGCCGTGCCGAGGTCGTCGAGCGTCATGTTCCGGCCCGTGCGCAGGTGCCGGATCCGTCGTCCCAGCACCAGCGTGTCCAGGCCGCCGTTGGCCGTCGTCGTCATGCCGTTCACCCTCGCTCGGCGCCCTCGCTTCTGTCCAGGAGAAGGAATGCGGATCTTCTGCGGCCCTGGGCCGGAAAGAACTACCGAACACCGAGGAAAGTCGAGGTCAGGCCGCAGGGCCGAGAAGAACGCGCCAATGACGGAGGACACCATGAGCACCACCAGGCACGGCGACCATACGCAGACCGCGGCCGAGCTCGCGGCGAGCTGGGACCTCGACCCGCGCTGGGCCGGCATCCGCCGCTCCCACTCGGCCGAGGACGTCGTCGCCCTCCGCGGCTCGGTCCGGGAGGAGAGCACGCTCGCCCGCAGGGGGGCCGAGCGGCTCTGGGAGCTGCTGCACTCCCGCACGCTCCTGCCGGCGCTGGKCGCGCTGACCGGCAACCAGGCCGTGCAGCAGGTCCGCGCGGGGCTCGAGGCCATCTACCTGTCCGGCTGGCAGGTGGCCGCCGACGCCAACCTGTCCGGCCAGACCTACCCGGACCAGTCGCTGTACCCGGCCAACTCGGTGCCGTCCGTCGTGCGTCGGATCAACAACGCGCTGCTGCGTGCCGACCAGATCGAGTTCGCCGAGAACGGCCGGCGTACCCGCGAGTGGCTCGCGCCGATCGTCGCCGACGCCGAGGCGGGCTTCGGCGGCCCCCTCAACGCCTACGAGCTCATGCACTCGATGATCTCCGCCGGCGCGGCGGGCGTGCACTGGGAGGACCAGCTCGCGGCGGAGAAGAAGTGCGGTCACCTGGGCGGCAAGGTGCTGGTGCCGACGTCGCAGCACGTGCGGACGCTGTCTGCGGCGCGGCTCGCGGCCGACGTCGCGGGGGTGCCGACGGTCATCGTCGCCCGCACCGACGCCCTGGGCGCGGACCTGCTGACGTCCGACGTCGACTCCCGGGACGAGCCGTTCCTCACCGGGGAGCGCACGGCGGAGGGCTACTACCGCGTGCGCTCTGGCCTCGACCCGGTCGTGGCGCGCGCCGAGGCGTACGCGCCGCACTCCGACCTCCTCTGGGTGGAGACGTCGACGCCCGACGCCGCGCTGGCCATCGAGTTCGCCGAGCGGATCCACGACCGGTTCCCCGGCAAGCTCCTGGCCTACAACTGCTCGCCGTCGTTCCACTGGCGCTCGCAGCTGGACGACCTGCAGATCGCGCGCTTCCAGCGAGAGCTGGCGGGCCACGGGTACGTCTTCCAGTTCATCACCCTGGCCGGGTTCCACGCCCTGAACCACTCGATGTTCTCGCTCGCCCGCGGCTACGCCGAGCGCGGCATGAGCGCCTACGTCGAGCTGCAGGAGGCCGAGATCGCCTCCGAGTCCGACGGCTACACCGCCACGCGCCACCAGCGCGAGGTCGGCACCGGCTACTTCGACCGCGTCGCCACCGCGATCAGTCCGCAGAGCGCCACCCTCGCGCTCGCCGGCTCGACGGAAACCGCCCAGTTCACCCACTGACCTGTTCAGGAGCATGACCATGACCATCACCATCCCCCCGCCGCTGATCCGACCTCACCTGTCGCTGAGCGGGCCCACCGTCGCCGGGTCCGACCAGATCCTCACGTCCGAGGCGGTCGACTTCCTCGCCGACCTGCACGTCCGGTTCTCCGGCCGACGCCACGACCTCCTGCTGGGCCGCCAGCACCGCCGGACCCGGTTCAGCAACGGCGCCGACCCCGACTTCCTGCCGCTGACCGCGGGCATCCGGGCCGATCCGGGCTGGCGCGTGGCGGGCCCGGGCCCGGGCCTGGAGGACCGCCGCGTCGAGATCACCGGCCCGACCGACCGCAAGATGACGGTCAACGCGCTGAACAGCGGCGCGAAGGTCTGGCTGGCGGACATGGAGGACGCCACGAGCCCGACCTGGGCCAACGTCATCGGCGGGCAGCACTCGCTGTTCGACGCCGTCCGCGGGCAGATCGACTTCACGTCGCCCGAGGGCAAGGAGTACCGCGTCGGTGCGACCACGCCGACGATCGTCTTCCGACCCCGCGGCTGGCACCTGACCGAGAAGCACCTCGAGTTCACGGACCGCGCGGGTCAGGTCTGCGCGGCGTCGGCGAGCCTGGTCGACGCCGGGCTGTACCTGTTCCACAACGCGCAGGCGCTGATCGACTCCGGCCACGGGCCGTACCTCTACCTGCCCAAGCTCGAGGGGCACCTGGAGGCGCGGCTGTGGGACGAGGTGTTCCGGTTCACCGAGACGTACCTCGGCCTGCGCCACGGCACCATCCGCGCGACGGTCCTCATCGAGACCATCACGGCCGCCTTCGAGATGGAGGAGATCCTCTACGAGCTGCGGGACCACTGCGCGGGCCTGAACGCCGGGCGCTGGGACTACATCTTCAGCGTCATCAAGAACTTCCGCGCTCGCGGACCGCGGTTCGTCCTGCCCGACCGGGCCAGCGTGACGATGACGGTCCCGTTCATGAGGGCGTACACCGAGCTGCTCGTCGCCACCTGCCACAAGCGCGGCGCGCAGGCCATCGGCGGCATGAGCGCGTTCATCCCCGACCGTCGCGACCCCGAGGTCGCCGCCGCAGCTCTCGCACAGGTGCGCGCGGACAAGGAGAGGGAGGCGGGTCAGGGGTACGACGGCACGTGGGTGGCCCACCCCGACCTCGTCCCGGTGGCGCGCGCGGTGTTCGACGAGGCGCTGGGCGACCGGGTCGACCAGCGTCATCGCCTCCGGTCGGACGTGCACGTCACCGCCGCGGACCTGTTGGACATCCCCTCGGCGGGCGGCGGTGAGCCGGGGGCCGTCACCGACGCCGGGCTGCGCGGGAACGTCTCGGTGGGCGTCCGATACCTCGAGGCGTGGCTGCGGGGCATCGGCGCGGTCGCCATCGACCACCTGATGGAGGACGCGGCGACGGCCGAGATCTCGCGGTCCCAGGTGTGGCAGTGGGTGCACCAGGAGGTGGTCACGGCCGAGGGCACGCGGATCGACGCGACTCGGGTCGAGCAGGTGCTGAAGGAGGTCCTGGCCGAGCTCCCGCGCAGCGACGGAGACCGGTACGACGACGCGGCCGACCTGTTCCGGCAGGTCGCGCTGGCCGAGGACTTCCCGACGTTCCTCACCGTGCCCGCGTACACGCAGTTTCTCGTCGCGCACGAGTGACGGGTGCGGCCCCGGGTCTACGGGACCCGGGGCCGTCCCGGCTGTCGCACGCCCGAATCCTGCTGTCTGATGAGGCCGCTCAGGTCTCGAACAGGCAGAACGGGTGCCCGGCGGGGTCCAGGAGCACCCGGACCTCCTCCTGCGGCTGGAACCCGGCGAGCGTGGCACCCGTGGCCAGCGCGTGCGCGACGCCCCCGGTCAGGTCGTTCACCCAGATGTCGAGGTGCTCCATCATCCGCTGGTGGTCGGTCGTCGCGGGCCAGACCGGGGGCTCGTAGAGCGGGTCGGAGCTGAACGCCACGCCCGTCCCGCCGGCCGGCGGCCGCAGCAGCACCCAGCCGGGCTCCTCGCCCATGACCCGCCAGCCGAGCAGCCGGCGGTAGAAGTCGGCCAGCGCGTTGGCGTCGCGCGCCTCGAGCACCGTCGTCGACAAGGCCCAGTCGAGGCCGGCCTGCCGCGTGCTCGGCTCACGGACGGCCGGGCCGTCGAAGATCGTCAGCGGCGACGGATGACTCGGCTCGTAGAGGCCCAGCCAGCCGCCGCTGGGCAACGGGATCCGGGTGACGACGCCCCACGAAGCGGTCCGCGGGGGCTCGAGCGGCCGGACCCCCTTCGTCGCGAGGTCGGCCAGCGTCGAGTCCAGGTCGTCGCACATGAGGTGCAGCGTCGCGCCGTCCGCACTGTCGCCGGGGTGCACCCCGAGCTCGGCCGGCGGGAGCGCGAAGATCAGCCACCCGTCGCCCGAGGTCACGTCCTCGACGGAGGACCACCCGAGCACGTCCCGCAGGAACGCCCGGTCCGCGGGCGGGTCGGAGCTGGCCAGCAGCACGTGCAGCGCGGCGATCATCGCTCCAGCGTCGCCACGTGTTCCCGTGTTCGCCAGCCGGAAAACCCCTTTGCGCGGCCCGGGCGCCGGACGTACGGTCGTCGGACACGGGAAGGAGGTGGTCCAGGACATGTTCGATTCCAGGACGCGTGAGGTGACTGTCCGCTAGTCGCCCGAAAGTACTCGGACGGATTGCCCACAACGATCCGCCCGCAGGCCCACCCGGACCGGCGAGCGAATCCATGGCAGTCACCGCAGCCCGTGGGAGCCGCGACCTCGTCCTTCGCGGCAGGGCCTCCTCGGAGGCCTGGCCCACGGGCTGTTGCCTGCCCATCTCGTGGCAGGGTGGAGCCGTGTCCCTCAAGAACCCCGCTCAGATCAACCAGATGCGCCCCGCCGGCAAGTTCGTCGCGGGCGTGCTGTCGTCCCTGCGTGACGTCGCCCGCGAGGGGATGACCCTCCAGCAGCTGGACACCCACGCGCACCAGATGATCGACGCGGCCGGCGCGCACTCGGTCTACCTCGGCTACCACCCGTCGTTCGGCGCGATGCCCTACCCGGGCGTGCTGTGCACCTCCGTCAACGACGCCGCGCTGCACGGCCTCCCGTCCGACTACGTGCTGGCCGACGGCGACGTGCTGAGCATCGACTTCGCCGCGCAGCTGCAGGGCTGGGTGGCCGACTCCGCGCTGACGTTCCAGATCGGCACGCAGGACCCGGAGGTCGCCAAGCTCATCGAGACCACCGAGCGGGCGCTCGACGCCGGCATCAAGGCAGCCCGGCCCGGCGCCCGGATGGGCGACATCTCGTCGGCGATCGGCACCATCGGACGCGCCGGCGGGTTCGGGATCAATGCCGACTTCGGCGGCCACGGCGTCGGCCGGACCATGCACGAGGACCCGCACGTGCCCAACCTCGGGCGCCCCGGCACGGGCCTCAAGCTCAAGGCGGGCCTGGTCATCGCCATCGAGCCGTGGTTCATGGCGGGTGGCGACGAGTACACGATCGACCCGGACGGCTGGACCATCCGTACCGGCGACGGCTCGCTGGCCGCGCACGCGGAGCACACGGTCGCGATCACCGCGGACGGCCCGCTGGTCCTCACGGCCCGCGACTGACCACCTCGCAACGTCCGAGCAGATGTAGCCCCAGACCTCCATCTGCTCGGACGTCCGCGGATTCGTGCGTCCCGACGACCGAATGTGCGGACGTGCGGCATCCACGTGCGTCCCAGCGACCAGATGTGCGGACGTTGCCGGCTGTTCTTGACGGCGGACTTAGATTGGCCGGGTCCGGCAACGCCGTCGGATCCGGCACGAAAGAGGGCTCTGATGTCCGCGCTCGTCGATACCGTCCCGCTCATCGGCCACGTCGTCGGGGGTCAGGTGACCACCCCCGACGGTTCGAGGACCCAGGACGTGCTCAACCCCGCGACCGGTGAGGTGTCGGGTCGGCTGCTACTGGCCGAGCAGGCCGACGTCGACGCCGTCGTGGCGGGCGCCGTCGCCGCCGCGGAGAGCTGGGGGCAGGAGCCCATCGGCAAGCGGGCCGGCGTGCTGTTCGCGTTCCGCGAGCAGCTGGTCGCGCACACCGACGAGCTCGCCGCGCTGATCACCGCCGAGCACGGCAAGGTCATCGCCGACTCCCTGGGCGAGGTCGGCCGCGGACTCGAGGTCGTCGAGTTCGCGTGCGGCATCCCGTCGCTGCTCAAGGGCGAGTACACGGACCAGGCGGCGACGGGTGTCGACGTCTTCTCGTTCCGCGAGCCGCTGGGCGTGGTCGCGGGCATCACGCCGTTCAACTTCCCCGCGATGGTGCCGCTGTGGATGGCGCCGATGGCCATCGCGACCGGCAACGCTTTCGTGCTCAAGCCGTCCGAGCGGGACCCGTCGTCGTCGCTGCTGCTGGCGCGGCTGTGGAAGGCCGCCGGCCTGCCGGACGGCGTCTTCTCGGTGCTGCAGGGCGACAAGGTCGCGGTCGACGGGCTGCTCACACACCCCGACATCGCCGCGGTGTCGTTCGTCGGCTCAACCCGAGTCGCGCAGCACGTGCACGCGACCGCGACCGCGCACGGCAAGCGGGTCCAGGCCCTCGGGGGCGCCAAGAACCACGCGGTCGTGCTGGCCGACGCCGACCTCGACCTCGCCGCGACGCACCTCACAGGTGCCGCATTCGGCGCAGCGGGCGAGCGGTGCATGGCCATCTCGGTCGCCGTGGTCGTCGACGAGGTGGCCGACGCCCTGCTCGAGCGCCTCACGGCGGCCGCGGAGAAGGTCCGGGTCGCACCGGGCAACGACCCCGACTCCGACATGGGCCCGGTCATCACCAAGGCCTCGCAGCTGCGGATCGAGGAGATCGTCACCGACGCCGTCGAGAGCGGTGCGTCGGCGCTCGTCGACGGCCGCGGGCACGTGGTCGCCGGGCACGAGGGTGGGTTCTTCGTCGGCCCCACGGTCCTCGACGGCGTCACCACCGACATGCGCGCCTACGTCGAGGAGATCTTCGGGCCGGTGCTCGTCGTGCTCCGTGTCGCCGACCTGGCCGAGGCGATCGCGGTGGTCAACGCCAACCCGTACGGCAACGGCACGGCGCTGTTCACGTCGTCCGGCGACGCCGCCCGCACGTTCCAGCGGGCCGTGAAGGTCGGCATGATCGGCATCAACGTCCCGATCCCGGTGCCGGTCGGCTGGCACTCGTTCGGCGGCTGGAAGGACTCGCTGTTCGGCGAGAGCCACATCTACGGCCCCGAGGCGGTCCGCTTCTACACGCGCGCCAAGGTGGTCACCAGCCGCTGGCCGAGCAGCCCGGCCACGGCCAAGTTCCACTTCGGCCGCACGACGTCGCACTGACCCACCGCAACGTCCGAGCAGATGAGGGCCCTGGCCTTCATCTGCTCGGACGTTGCGAGTTCTACAGGGAGCGCTGGTACGTGCGCATCGCGCGGACCGACCACCACGCGACCAGCGCCGCGAGGGCCAGCAGCAGGGCGCCGCGGGTGGCCACCACCGACCAGTCGACCGCGTCCGACATCGCCGTGCGGGCGATCTCCGTGGCCCACGTCAGCGGGTTGTAGCGCGCCGCGGCCTGCACCCACTGGGGCAGCAGCGCCGCGGGCATGAGCGCGGTCGAGATGAACGTCGCCGGCAGCACGATGATGGTCGAGATCCCGATCAGCGCGGTCTGGTCGCGGGCCAGCAGCGCGACGGCCGCCGACAGCGAGCAGAACGCGGCCGCGAGCAGCAGCGACGCTCCGATGGCGAGGGCCATGCCACCGGCGCCGCCGGCGTAGTGCGCCCCCGCGAGGGCACCGATCCCGATGACGCAGATGCCCTGGACGACACAGATGAGCAGCTGCTGCACCAGCTGCCCGGCCACCAGCGACGACCGCGAGACCGGCGACGTGAGCATCCGGTCCATGACGCCGCTGTTGATGTCGTCGATGAACCCGGTGCCCGCCCAGGCGCCCGAGTACAGGACGGTCATCATGAGGATGCCCGGGACCAGGAACGTCATGTAGTCCTCGCCCCCGAAGCCGGGCACCGAGCCGACCGACGAGAAGACGTTCCCGAACAGGACCAGCCAGATGACCGGCTGGATGATCGCGACGCCGAGGCCCCACGGCTGGCGCAGCGAGTCGACGGTCCAGCGGCGCGTGACCTCGGCGGTCTGCGTGACCCAGGACGCGCGGGTCGGAGCCGTGACCGGACGGGTGAGGGTGAGCGTGCTCATCGGACGGCCTCCTTCGAGGCGACGTCGGCGGAGGTCCACGAGCGGCCGGCATGCCGCAGGTAGACGTCGTCGAGCGTGGGACGCGAGACGGCGACGGCCCCGTGCCGCACGCCGGCCGCCTGCAGGGCGGCGATGACGGTGCCGACGATGGCCGGGCCATCCACCGTCCGCGCCACGAGCCGGCCCGTCGGCCCCTCGACGTGCACGACGACGTCGCGCAGGGCGGTGACGGTCGCGACCGCCGACCGCACGGCCGGCTCCACCGGCTCGACCAGGTCCACCGTGAGCGTGTCCCCCTCGAGCGTGGCCTTGAGCGACTCCGGCGACCCCTCGGCGACCACGCGGCCGCGGTCGACGATGGTGAGCCCGTCGGCCAGGCGGTCGGCCTCCTCGAGGTAGTGCGTGGTGAGGACGACGGTGAGCGAGTCCTCCCCGGCCAGCCTGCGGATCTCCTCCCACATCGCCGCGCGCGCCTCCGGGTCGAGGCCTGTGGTCGGCTCGTCGAGGAACAGGACCTGCAGGGTGCCGACTAGGCCGAGCGCGACGTCGAGCTTGCGCCGGGTGCCGCCGGAGAGCTTCCCGGCGCCTCGGTCGGCGGCCTCCGCGAGGCCGAACCGGTCCACCAGCGCGGCGGCCCGGTCGGTGGAGGCGGCGCGCGACAGCCCACGGAGCCGCGCGGCCATCACGAGGTTCTCGCGAGGGCTGAGCAGCGGGTCGGCGCCCGTGCCCTGCGACACGTAGCCGATGCGGCGCCGGACGGCGTCGGAGTCGCGCACGACGTCGTGACCGGCCACGCGGGCGGTGCCGGACGTGGCCCGGGCGAGGGTGGTGAGCACCTTCGTCGTCGTGGACTTGCCGGCGCCGTTGGGGCCGAGCAGCCCGTGCACGGTGCCGCCGGGGATGCTGAGCGTGAGGCCGTCGAGGGCCTGGACGTCGGGTCGGCCGCGGCCGCCCGGGTACCTCTTGACGAGGTCGAGTGCTTCGACCACCGGTGGTGTCGGCATGCTGCCGCCTTCTCTCGGTCGTGCCGTCCGGGGACGGCGAGTGGTCCGACCGAGCTGCCACCTATGCTGATTCGTGCGGCGGATCGCGCAGGTGCCCTCACGGGTCCCGGTCGGTTCGTGGTGGTCGGCCCGGGTGTTCCAGCACCCGGGCCGACCTTCTTCCTTACGGAGGACTCAGATAGGGCGCGAGCGCCTCCGCGAGCGCGTCGGGGTCGAGCCGGCCGTGCTCGGCGGTGCGTTCGTGCAGGTCGCGCCAGAGGGCGACGCCTTCGAACGACCCGTCGGCGATGCTCTCGGTGAGGGTCGCGACGAAGGCGCGCTCGGCGCGGACGATCGCCAGCTCGTAGTCGCTCTCGAGGGAGAAGATGGCCGGCAGCCCCATGGCCCGCGCGTCGGCCAGCGAGGCCTCGATGCCCGCCACCTGCCGGTCGAGCGACGTGAGGCGCAGGCGGAGGAGCCGGACGACGTCGTCGGGGCCCAGCAGCGGCAGGAACGACAGGGCGGCCTCGAACTGCGGGAACTCCTTGACCGGCGTGCGCACCAGGTCGGTGAGCCAGTCGATGGCCTCCGTCGCGCCGGCGTCGGTGATCCGGTACACCGTGCGGGTCGGGCGGTTGCCGTCGCGCTCGGTCGACGCCGCCTCGATGAGGCCGTGCTTCACCAGCGAGTCGACCACCGAGTACAACGACCCGAAGTTGAGCCTCACCGACTCGTCCTTGCGCCGCTCGCGCAGGGTCATCGACATCTCGTACGGGTGCATCGGGCGTTCCCACAGGAGCGCGAGAACGGCGAGGGCCAGCGGGTTGCTGCGGCTGCGCGCTGCCATGGCTTCTCCTCGCGGGTCCGACTCCGAATGTCCGAACCAGAATATATCTCGACTATTACGCGTTTGCCAAGCAGAACGGCCCGCGTCCTGGCGACAGGACGCGGGCCGTTGCGGACGGGCTGGTCAGGCGACGCGGACGACGACCTTGCCGCGGACGTGACCGGTCTGGCTGGCCTCGTGCGCCGCGGCGGTGTCGGCGAGCTCGAACACCTCGGCGACGTCGACGGTCACCGTGCCGGCCTCGATCAGGCCGGTGAGGGCGTCGAGGTCCTCGGTGCTGGGGCGCACCCAGACGTGGTGGCCGCCCAGCTCGTCGCGCGCGGCGGCGTCGACGATCGACGCGACGGTGCCGCCGTCGGCGAGCAGCGCCTTCGTCGTCTCGACCAGGTCGTCGCCGCCGAAGTCGAGGACGACGTCCACGCCGTCGGGCGCGAGGGCGCGGACGCGCTCGACCAGCCCGTCGCCGTAGGTGACCGGCTCGGCGCCCAGGCCCCGCAGGTGCTCGTGGTTGCGCTCGGACGCGGTCCCGATGACGCGGGCGCCGAGGCCCGTGGCGATCTGCACCGCGAACGCGCCCACGCCGCCGGCCGCGGCGTGCACGAGGACGGTCTGGCCCTCGTGGACGCCGGTGCGGCGGATCGCCTGGTACGCGGTGAGGCCGGCGAGCGGGACGGCCGCCGCCTCCTCGAAGCTCAGGTTCGCCGGCTTGCGCGCGAGCGTCCGGACCGGCGCCGCGACGTACTCGGCGAACGTGCCGCCCTGCACCCAGTCGCGGCGGACGTAGCCGTAGACCTCGTCGCCGACGCTCAGCTCAGGGGTGTCCAGGCCGACGCGCTCGACCACGCCGGCGACATCCCAGCCGGGGACCGCGGGGAACGTGACGTCCATGATCGCGTCGAGGTAGCCCGCGCGGACCTTCCAGTCCACGGGGTTGACCGACGCAGCCCGGACGCGCACGAGGACGCTGTCGGGCCCGACCTTGGGGGTCGGCAGGTCGGTGACTTCGAGGACGTCGGGGCCGCCGTAGCGGGAGTAGGTGATGGCTCGCATGCCTCGCACAACCGGGTGGCGGCGGCCGGTGTTTCGTGATCTCCGTCCCAATCGTCATCCATCCGCCTCTCAGCGTTCACCCAGGTGCCGGAATTCGGACACGGGTCCAGGCCACCCTCGACCGACACCGACCGAAGGGGACCTCGATGCTGCACGCCCGCCCGTCCCGCCGCGCCGTCGCGACGCTGACCTGCACCGCTGTGCTCTGCGCGGGCCTGGGCGCGACCGCCGCGGCGGCCGGCCCCAAGCCGAAGCCCCTGCCCGTGTGGACCTCCCCCTCGGCGAACGAGACGTTCCACCGACTCGCCACGTATCCCGTGTACCTCAACCGACCGGCGGGTGCGGCCGCGGCCGACCCGACGGTCGCGGAGATCTCCGCCGTCAGCGAGGACGGCAAGACCTTCATCCACACCGACGCGCTCGCGGGCCGGATCGGCTTCGTCGACATCAGCGACCCCAGCACGCCAACGGGTCTCGGCACGCTCGACCTCGAGGCGGACCTCGGCGTCGGGGCGCACGCCGAACCGACGTCCGTCGCTGTGGTGGGCGGCTACGTGCTCGTCGTCGTCGACACCTCGGAGAGCTTCACGGCACCCAGCGGCGTGCTCGCGGTCGTCGACCTGGCCACCCACGCGCTGGTCCGCACGCTCGACCTGGGCGGCCAGCCCGACTCCATCGCGCTCACGCCCGACCGCGCCCACGCGGCGATCGCCATCGAGAACCAGCGCGACGAGGAGGCCACGCCCGCCGGCGCCAAGAAGGGCGACCTGCCGCAGCTTCCCGCCGGGTTCCTCCAGCTGGTCGACCTGCCGGGCACCGACCCGGCGGCGTGGAGCACGCGAGCGGTGCCGTTCACGGCGGCCGACGGGACCGCGCTGCCGGCGTTCGTCGCGGCCGGCGTCGACACTCCGCAGGACCCCGAGCCCGAGTACGTGGCTGTGGACCCGACGGGCCGGACCGTCGCGGTGACGCTGCAGGAGAACAACGGGGTCGCGCTCGTCGACGTCGCGACCGGTCGCATCACGCGCGTGTTCAGCACGGGAAGCGTGGCCCTGACCGGCATCGACAGCGCGCAGGACGGCGTGATCAACCAGACCGGCTCGATCCCGCTGACCCCGCGCGAGCCCGACGCCGTGGCGTGGCTGGACGAGACGCACCTGGCCACCGCGAACGAGGGCGACTGGAAGGGCGGCACGCGTGGCTGGACCGTCTTCGACACCGAGGGCACGGTCGTGTGGGACGGGGGCGCCGAGCTCGAGCGGCTCGCCGTCCGCACCGGGCTGCACAACGAGTCGCGCGCCGGCAAGAAGGGCGTGGAGATCGAGGGCCTCGCGGTCGCGACGCTCGGCGGGCAGCAGTACGCGTTCGTCGGCTCCGAGCGGTCGAACTTCGTCGCGGTCTACGACGTCGACGACGCCGCTCACCCGCGGTTCGTCCAGGTGCTCGCGACGACCAACGGCCCCGAGGGCATCCTCCCGGTGCCGTCCCGCGACCTGCTGCTGGTGTCCAGCGAGACCGACGACGCGAGCGTGCTGGTCCGCTCGTCGGTCAGCGTGTTCGGCCGCGGCAAGGCGTACGCGAAGCAGGCCGGCACGCCGGAGTTCCCGAGCGTGGTCTCGGCCGACGACGCCGCGGGCAACCCGATCGGGTGGGGCGCGCTCGGCGCGCTGAGCGCCGACCCGACCGACAGCGACCACCTGTGGACCGCGACCGACGCGGCCTACAGCGCGGCGCACATCCTTCGGCTGGACGTGTCTCGCACGCCGGCCGTCATCGACCGTGACGTCGCCGTGACGCAGGGGGGCACGGCGGCGTCGCTGGACATCGAGGGCCTCTCGGCTCGTCGTCAGGGCGGGTTCTGGCTCGGCTCCGAGGGGGCCACCGGGGCCGCGAACGCGCTGGTCAGGACGGACGCGGCCGGCGCGGTGCAGCAGACGGTTCCGCTGCCGGCCGACGTCTCGGCCGGGCTGTCCAAGTGGGGCATCGAGGGGGTGGCCGTGGCGCAGGACACCGCCGGCGAGCACGTCTGGGTCGCCCTGCAGCGCGGCCTGACCACCGACCCGGGCGGGCTCGCGGGCGCTGCGCGGATCGGGCGGTACGACGTGTCGACCGGCGGGTGGGCGTGGTTCGCCTACCCGCTGGGCACCACGACGACCGCCGGGGACTGGCTCGGCCTGTCCGAGATCACGGTCGTGGACCGTGACACCCTCGCGGTGATCGAGCGCGACAAGCTCAACGGGCCCAACGCGTCGGTCAAGGCCGTGTACGCGGTCCAGATCCCCGCCACGGACCCGGCGCCGGGCACGGTCGGCACGCTGACCAAGACGCTGGTCCGCGACGTCGTCCCGGACCTGCGGGCGACCGACGGCTGGACGCAGGAGAAGCTCGAGGGCCTCACCATCGGCGGGGACGGGCAGGTCTACGCCGTGACCGACAACGACGGGCTCAAGGACGCGACGGGCGAGACCGTGCTCCTGCGGCTCGGCGACGCGTCGAAGGTGTTCAAGGCCCAGCTGAAGAACGGCAGCGGCAACAGCAAGCCCTGACAGGTGGCGCCGGGCAGGCGATCATGACGGGGTGTCGAACCCCTACTCCGTCATGGTCGTCTGCACGGGCAACATCTGCCGCTCCCCGATGGCCGAGATCGTGCTGCGCGAGCGGTTCGCCGCCGCGGGCCTGGCCGACCAGGTGGTCGTCGACTCCACGGGCATCAGCGACGAGGAGCGCGACAACCCGGTCGACCGCCGCGCGCGTGCCGTCCTCGAGCGGCACGGCTACCCGACCGGCGACGGTCACCGGGCCCGCCAGGTCGAGCCGGGCGACCAGCGCGACCTGGTCCTGGCGATGACGAACGCGCACGCCCGCGCGCTGCGCCGGCTGGGCGCCGAGCCGGTCCTGTTCCGCACGTTCGACCCGGACGCGGTCGGCGACCTCGACGTCGCGGACCCCTGGTACGGCGGCCCGCGCGACTTCGAGGACTGCCTCGCGCAGATCGAAGCGGCCGCCGACGGCATCGTCGAGCACGTCCGCAACGATCTGGGGAATGCGCGGCGCTTGCAGAACGGTTGACCGAGGCATGTCCCTCAACGAGATCCCGCTTACCACGCTGCACGGCGACGCCACGACGTTCGGCGAGTACGCGGACAAGGTCAAGCTTGTCGTCAACGTCGCCTCGCGGTGCGGCCTGGCCCCGCAGTACGCCAAGCTCGAGGAGCTCCAGAAGACCTACGGCGAGCGCGGGTTCACCGTCCTCGGCTTCCCCAGCAACCAGTTCCTCCAGGAGCTCGGCTCCGAGGAGGCCATCGCCGAGTACTGCTCGACCACGTGGGGCGTGACGTTCCCGATGTTCGAGAAGACCAAGGTCAACGGCCGCCACCAGCACCCGCTCTACGCCGAGCTCACCAAGGCGCCGGACGCCTCGGGTAAGGCCGGTCGCATCACGTGGAACTTCGAGAAGTTCGTCGTCACCCCGGACGGCTCGGTGCACCGATTCCGCCCGACCATTGAGCCGGACGCCGCGGAGATCGTCGAGCTGATCGAGACGTCGCTGCCCGCCTAGAGCCAGAGGTTGCGGCGGAACGCCCGGTAGAGCGCCAGGCAGACGACGCCGATGCCCGCCAGCACCACCCAGAAGCCGAACCGGGTGTGCAGGGCGGGGATGTTGTCGAAGTTCATGCCGTAGAGCCCGGTGATCGCGGTGGGCACCAGCGCGATCGCGGCCCACGCCGAGATCTTGCGCATGTCGGAGTTCTGCTGGACGGTCACGCGGTTCTGCTCGACGGTCACCTGGGCGAGGTCGGCCTGCATGACGCCGGTGAGCAGGGCGTCGGCGGCCTCGATGAGCTCCGCCGCGCGCAGGACGTGGTCCTGGACGTCGCGAAAGTACGGCCGGGAGTACGCGGGGATGCAGGTCACGTCCTCCTCGGCGAGCCGGGTCAACGGCTGCACCAGCGGCACGACGGCCCGGCGGAACTGCTGGAGCTCGCGCTTGAGCTTGTAGATGCGCTCGGCGTGGTCGCTGCCGGGGTCGTCGCCGAACACCTGGTCCTCGATCTCGTCGAGGTCCTCGTCGATCGCCGCCGTGACGTCGAGGTACTGGTCGACGGTCCTGTCCAGGATCCCGTGCAGCACCGCGGGCGGTCCGTGCTGGAGCATCTCGGGGTCGGCCTCGAGCGCGGTGCGGACGAGGGCGGGGATCGTCGTGTCGCCGTGCCGCACGACGATGACGAACCGCTCGCCCAGGAAGATCGACAGCTCGCTGACCTCGACCACCTCGACGTGGTCGACGTAGTGGACGGGCTTGACGACGGCGAACGTGACGCCGCCGTACTTCTCGAGCTTGGGCCGCTGGTGGGACAGGATCGCGTCCTCGATGGCGAGCTCGGGCAGGTCGAACCCCTCGGCGAGCAGGTCGAACTCCTCGGCCGTCGGCGCGTTCAGGCCGATCCAGACGAACCCGTCCTCCTTCTCGGCCTCCCGCAGCGCGAGCCGCACGTCGTCGATCCGGTGGCGTCGCCGGCCGGCGGAGTAGAGGGCGCAGTCCACGATCACGAGTCGAAGGCTAGACCGGGCGGCGCCCCGCCCGGCGCGACAGACCGGCAGCACCGTCGACGCACGCCGACGGCACCCCGGGACGATCCTCGGAGCTGATACGCCACGATGGCCCCATGAAGGTCGCCGCCAGAGCCCACGTCCCGCCGTTCGCCGTGATGGAGATCCTGGCGGCGGCCAACGCGCGCAAGGCCGCCGGCGAGCACGTGCTCAACCTCTGCGCCGGAGAACCGTCGACGGGGGCGTCGGAGGTGGTCCGGCAGCGCGCCATCGACCTGCTCACGGCCGGGGACCTGGGCTACACGGAGTCGATGGGCGCGCCGCCCATGCGTGCGGCGATCGCCCAGCACTACCGCGACTGGTACTCGGTCGACGTCGATCCCCGCCGCGTCGCGGTGACGACGGGCTCGTCCGGCGGCTTTCTCCTGGCGTTTCTCGCGGCGTTCGACGTCGGTGACCGCGTGGCGCTCGCGGTCCCGGGCTATCCGGCGTATGCCAACATCCTGTCCGCGCTCGGCTGCGAGGTCGTGGTGGTCCCGTGCGGCCCGGAGACCCGGTACCAGCCGACCGTCGCGCAGCTCGAGGCGCTGGACCCGCCGGTCGAGGGCCTGGTGATCGCGAGCCCGGCCAATCCGACGGGCACGATGATCGACGCCGCCGAGCTGGCCGCGATCGCCGGCTGGTGCGGCGACCACGGCGTCCGGCTGGTCAGCGACGAGATCTACCACGGCATCACCTACGGCTCCGAGGCGACGGCGACCGCCGCCCACTACCTCGACCGCGGCGCCGTCGTCGTGAACTCGTTCTCCAAGTACTGGGCGATGACGGGCTGGCGGCTCGGCTGGCTGGTGCTGCCCGAGGACCTCGTGGCTCCGATCGGGGCCCTCGCCGGCAACGTCGCCCTCTGCCCGCCGGCGCTCGCGCAGCACGCCGGCGTCGCCGCGTTCAGCCCGGAGGGCTACGCCGCCGCCCGCGCGAACGTCGAGCGCTATGCCGCGGCCCGGGAGCACCTGCTCGCGCGCCTGCCGGAGCTCGGGTGGTCGCGCATCGCCCCCGCCGACGGCGCGTTCTACCTGTATGCCGACGTCTCCGCGAGCGGCCTGGACTCGATCACGTGGTGCGCGCGGCTTCTCGACGAGGCCGGCGTGGCACTGACGCCCGGTACGGACTTCGACCCCGTCGACGGGCACCGCTGGGTGCGGCTGTCGTTCGCGTCGTCGGTCGACGTGGTGCACGAGGCGGTCGACCGGATCGTCGCGTGGCAGCGGAACCTGCAGGCGCCCGCCGCGACGTAGGTTGGTGCTCGTGCCTATGCCCGCCCTGGTCCCGCCCGGACCGCCCCTGACCCCCGCGCAGGTCGCGCGCGGGTCGCGGCACCTCCTGCTCGCCGAGCTCGGGGTCGACGGCCAGCGCCGCCTGCGTAACGCCCGGGTGCTCGTCGTCGGTGCGGGCGGCCTCGGAGCGCCCGTGCTGCAGTACCTCGCGGCGGCGGGCGTCGGCACGATCGGGATCGTCGACGACGACGTGGTCGACGTCAGCAACCTGCAGCGCCAGGTGATCCACCGGACCGCCGACGTGGGCCGCGCGAAGGTAGACAGCGCGCGCGACGCGATCGAGGCGCTCGATCCGGACATCGACGTCGTGGTGCACCGCACGCGGCTGACCAGCGAGAACGTCGAGGAGATCCTGCGCGAGTACGACGTCGTCGTCGACGGCACCGACAACTTCCCCACCCGCTACCTGGTCAACGACGCCTGCGCCCGGCTCGGCCTGCCCGAGGTGTGGGGTTCGGTCCTGCGGTTCGACGCGCAGACCACCGTGTTCTGGGAGGGCCGCGGGCCGCAGCTGCGCGACCTGTTCCCGGAGCCGCCACGCGCCGACGAGGTCCCCTCCTGCGCGGAGGCCGGCGTGCTCGGCGCGCTGTGCGGCCAGATCGGCTCCGTGATGGCCACCGAGGTGGTCAAGCTCCTCACCGGCACGGGTGAGCCCCTGCTCGGCCGTGTGCTCGTCGTCGACGCCCTCCGCGGCCGGTGGACCGAGGTCCCCCTGGTCGCCACCGCCCGGCCCGCAGTATCCCTGGAACTCCCCGACGAACCCGAGGTCCCCGCCATGTCCGACGTCCCCGTCATCACCGCCCCCGAGCTGGTCCAGCGCCTGGCCGCCCGCGAGGCCGGCACCGACGACTTCCTGCTCATCGACGTGCGCGAGCCGTCGGAGTACGCCGAGGCCTCGATCCCCGGCGCCGTGCTGGTGCCGCTGGGCACGGTGTTCGACGGGTCGGCGCTGGCCGACCTCCCGCACGACGTCGAGATCGTCGTGCAGTGCCAGGTGGGCGGCCGATCCCTGACTGCCGCGCGGATCTTGCAGAACGCCGGGTTCGAGGCGTCCAACCTCGAGGGCGGCATCCTCGCCTGGATGGCTGTCCGCTGACGGTGCGCAGCCTCGACGACCACCGCGCGGCCGCGCTCGCGCTCGCAGCGCCGCTCGCCCCGGTCGAGGTGCCGCTCGACGACGCCGACGGGCTGGTGCTGGCCGACGACCTGCGCACCGACGAGCCGCTGCCCCGGTGGGACAACTCGGCGATGGACGGGTATGCGGTCCGGCACGTCGACGTCGTGGACGTCCCCGTCACGCTCCGGGTGGTGGCCGACCTGCCCGCGGGCTCGCCCGACGAGCCGGTGGTCACCGCCGGGACGGCGGCCCGGATCATGACCGGCGCGCCCGTGCCGCCCGGCGCGGACACCATCGTCCCCGTCGAGCTCACCGACGCCGGGACGGTGACCGTGCTGGTGCGGGATGCGCCCGACGCCGGGGTGCACCTGCGCCGTGCCGGCGAGGACGCGGTGCCGGGCGACGTCGTGGTGGCGGCCGGCACGCTGCTGGGCCCCGCCGCGATCGCGGCCGTCGCGTCCCTCGGGCACCCGACCGTCCGGGTGCACCGCCGACCCCGCGTCGCCGTGATCTCCACGGGCGACGAGCTGGTCACGCCGGGCAACCCGCTGCGCCGCGGGCAGCTGCCCGACTCGAACTCGTGGCTGCTCGCCTCCGCGGTCCGCGAGGCCGGCGGTGTCGCGCTGCGCCTGGGACCCGTGCCCGACGACGTCACGACCTTGCGGACACTCCTGCAGAGCCTTGACGAGGACTCGTCGGTCGACGCGATCGTCACCTCCGGCGGGGTCAGCGTCGGCGCGTACGACGTGGTGAAGGCCGCGCTCGCCGACGAGCCGTCCGTCGAGTTCGTCGCCGTCGCCGTCCAGCCAGGCAAGCCCCAGGGCCTGGGCCGCCTCCCGGGCGGCACGCCGATCTTCACGCTGCCCGGCAACCCGGTGAGCTCGTTCGCGTCGTTCGAGGTGTTCGTCCGACCCGTGCTCCTCCGGATGCGGGGGCTGGCGCACGTCGAGCGGCCCACGGAGATCGCGATCGCCGACGAGGGCTGGACCACCCCGTCCGGCCGCGCGCAGCTGATGCCGGTGCGCTGGGTGGCGCCCGACCGCGTCGCGCGCGCCACCGCKGGCGGGTCCGGCTCGCACCTGGTCGCCCGCCTGGTCCTGGCCGAGGGGCTCGCCGTGATCCCGGCCGAGATCGACCGGGTCGCCGCCGGCGATCCCGTCACCGTCCTGAGAGTGAGCCCATGACTGACGAGTTCACGCACCTCGACGCCTCGGGGCACGCCCGCATGGTCGACGTCACCGCCAAGCAGCCGACGGTCCGGTCGGCKACCGCGACCGGTCGGGTGGTCTGCGGGCCGGACGTGGTCGCGGCGCTGCGCGACGGCGCGGTGCCCAAGGGCGACGTGCTGGCGGTCGCGCGCATCGCCGGCATCGCGGCCGCCAAGCGGACCCCCGAGCTGCTCCCGCTCGCGCACGTCATCGGCGTGCACGGCGTCGTCGTCGACCTCGAGATCACCGACGACGGCGTGTCCGTCTCCGCCACGGTCCGCACCGCCGACCGCACCGGCGTCGAGATGGAGGCGCTCACCGCGGTTTCGGTCGCGGCGCTCGCGGTCGTCGACATGGTCAAGGGCCTCGACAAGTCCGTGCGGATCACCGACGTGCAGCTCGAGGCGAAGTCGGGCGGCCGCTCGGGCGACTGGCGGCGCGAGGCGTGACCCCCGCCGCCGTCCCGTTCGACGCGGTCGTCCTCGCCGGCGGACGAGGACGACGCCTCGGCGGGAACAAGCCCGAGGTGCGGGTCGGCGGCCGCGCGCTGCTCGACCACGCGCTCGCGGCGGTCGCCTCGGCAGGGCAGATCGTCGTCGTCGGACCCCCGGCCCTCGCCCGCCCCGGCATCCCCACCGTGCTGGAGGACCCGCCCGACGGCGGTCCGGTGGCGGGCCTAGCCGCCGGGCTCGCGTTTCTCGAAACCGACGGCCTCGTCGCGGTGCTGGCCTGCGACGTCCCGCGTGCCGGCTCGGCGCTCCCGGCGCTGCTCGCCGCAGCGTCCGCCGCCGACGTCGACGGTTCCCGGCTGGTCAGCGCCGACGGCCGCCCCCAGCACCTGGTCGCCGTCTACCGTGCCGACGCCCTCGGACGCGCGCTCGCGGCGCTCCAGACGGCCCACGGAGCGGCGATGCACCGGCTCGTGGACGGGCTGCACCTGGTCGACGTCCCGGACCCGGCCGACGCCGCGGCCGACGCGGACACCTGGGCGGACGTCGAGCGCCTCGACGCGGAGCTCGGTGACAGGATCGGACCATGACCGACGACCCCCGCCGCGCCCCGGGCGCAGACCTGCCGGAGTGGATCGACCAGATCACCACCGCGTTCGGCGTCGAGCGCGAGCTCGTCGACATCGACCGCCTGCTCGAGGTGGCGTCCGACGTCGCGCACCAGGTGGCCCGGCCGGCCGTGCCGGTGACGATGTTCGTCGCCGGCCTGGCGGCCGCGAGCTCCAACCCGTCCGACGTCCTGGCCTGGATCGAGGCCCGCGCGCAGGCATGGACCGCCGACTCGTGATCACCGTCCGCTACTTCGCCGCCGCGGCGGAGGCCGCCGGGGTCGACACCGAGCAGCTGCCCGCGGGCTCGGCCGCGCAGGTCAGGGCCGCGATGGTGGCCGGGCATGGCGCGGCGCTGGAGCGCGTGCTCGGCCGGTGCGCGCTGCTCGCGGACGGGACGAGGGTCGAGGGCGACGACACGGTCGCTGCCGGCGCGACCCTCGACGTGCTGCCGCCCTTCGCGGGCGGCTGAGCCTCAGCCGCCGATCGCGCTCATCGGGCGGTCGGGCTGCAGGAAGCGTGGGTCGTCGATGTCGTGCCCGGCCTTCTTGCCCGCCAGGCACCGGCGGTACGCGTCGGCGATCGAGGCGTCGATGTCGGTCGGCACCGGTGCGGGGCGAGCGGGCGCCGTCGTCCCGATCCGCACCGCCTGCCCAGGGCCGACGCCGATCGCCGACCCGTCCACCGCCGGGGCCTCCCCGCGCAGCAGATCCCGCAGGTTGGTCTCGGTCTGCGAGAACAGGCACGCCCGCAGCTGGCCGTCGGCGGTCAGCCGCAACCGGTCGCACGCCCCGCAGAACGGCGCGGTGACCGACGCGATGACGCCGACGGTCGCCGGTCCGCCGTCCACGTACCAGAGCTCGGCCGGCGCGGACCCGCGGCCGGGCACCTCGGTCAGCTCGAACTCCGCCGTCAGCCGCGCCAGGATCTCCGCCTGCGTGACCATCTCCGCCCGGTCCCAGGTGTGCCCGGCGTCGAGTGGCATCTGCTCGATGAACCGCATCTGGTAGCCGCGCTCCACGGCGAACCGGGTCAGCGCGACCACCTCGTCGTCGTTCACCCCGCGCATCGCGACCGCGTTGATCTTCACGGGCTGCAGCCCGGCGGCGTCGGCGGCCGCGACCCCGGCCAGGGTCTCCACCAGCTTGTCCCGACGCGTCAGCTCCAGGAACTTCGCGCGGTCGAGGGTGTCGAGGCTGATGTTGACCCGCGACAGCCCGGCGTCCTTGAGCTCGGAGGCCAGGCCCGGCAGCCGCAGCGCGTTCGTCGTGAGCGACACCTCGGGGCTGCCCGACGGGCCGGTCAGCGCGGTCAGCCGGCGGACGACGTCGACGATGTCCACGCGCAGCAGCGGCTCGCCGCCGGTCAGCCGGATCTCCTCGATGCCCAGCTCCACGCCCACCCGGGCGACGTGCACGATCTCGTCGGTGCTGAGCATGGTCGAGCGGGCCAGCCACGGGACACCGTCGGCGGGCATGCAGTAGGTGCAGCGCAGCGAGCACCGGTCGGTCAGCGAGATCCGCAGGTCGCGGTGCACGCGCCCGAACCGGTCGACCAGCTGCTCGCCCGTCATAGCCCCACCCAGACGTGCGACCCGTCGGCGAGGATCTCGCGCTTCCACACCGGTAGCTCGGCCTTGACCGTCTCGACGAGGGCGCGGCACACGTCGAACGCCTCGGCCCGGTGCGCGGTGGACACGGCGGCGACGATCGCCGCCTCGCCCACGGCCAGATGCCCGACCCGGTGGCTCACCGCGATGCCGAGGACGCCGTCCGTGAGGGCCGCGGCGGCGAGACGCTCGAGCACGGCCTGCGCCGTGGGGTGGGCGGTGTAATCGAGCCCGACCACCCGGCCCTCGACGGACGGGTCGTGGTCCCGCACCAGCCCGACGAACGTGGCGACGGCACCGGCGCGCGCGTCGCTCACGTGTTCCACGTGAAACTGCAGGTCGAGTGGATGATCGACGACGCGGGCGATCATCAGTGGTCGCCTCCTGCCAGCTGGTCGAGAAGGTGGTCGACGAGCGGCAGGAGTACGTCGAGCCCTTCGGCCACGCCGGACGGCGAGCCCGGCAGGTTCACGACGAGGGCGCCGTTCTCGGTCACGCCCGCGAGGCCGCGCGAGAGGACCGCTGTCGGGACGGTCTTCGCGCCCTCGCGCCGCAGGAGCTCCGCGATGCCGGGGAGATGCCGGTCCAGCACCGGGCGCGTGCCCTCGGGCGTCTGGTCCCGCGGCCCGACGCCGGTGCCGCCGGAGGTCACGACGACCCGGGCCCCGGCCTGCAGGGCCGCTCGCAGCGCGCGCTCGACGGAGAGCTCGCCGTCGGGCACCACCGTCACCTCGGCGACGGCGAAGCCCGCGCTGAACAGCTTCTCGACGGCGACGGGACCCGACCGGTCCTCGCGCTCCCCGGCCGCCGACCGGTCGGACACGACGACGACCGCGGCCAGCGGGGGCGTGGACGTCTGCACCCGGCCAAATCTACGCATGCGCCCGGATGCGCGGACGGCGCGCCTGCTCCCTGGACATCGCCGGGTACTCTGAGCCCACAACTTCACATGCTGCTCGAACCGCGGCGGGAGAGCTCCCGCAGAACGTGCGGGGCGCCGAAGGAGCAATCCTCCCCGGGAATCTCTCAGGCCCCTGTACCGCCACGGCGAGGCAACTCTGGAAAGCGGACCGACGCGCTCGAGCGACGAGGTCCCACCGACGGTGCAAGCCGGCGCGCCCCGACAGGCGGACCGGCAAAACTCTCAGGTCGCACGTAGCCACTCGTGCGGATGACAGAGCGGGGAGCCCACCCACCGTCCCGGCACGTCCGGACGACCCCTGCGGAGCAGCTCGTGACCGATCTCAGCTCGTTGGCCACCGCCGTCGTGAACGGCGTCCCCGCGGTCCACCTGGACCCCTCCCACGACTCCGTCGCGTTCACCAGCGTCGAGCACACGCCCGCGGCGCAGGTCTTCGCGGACCGGCACATCGGCCCCCGCGGCGGCGAGACGGCACACATGCTGTCGGTCGTCGGCTACGGATCCCTCGACGAGCTCGTCGACGACGCCGTCCCCGCGAGCATCCGGACGGACCGCCCGCTGGACCTGCCGGCCGCGCGCTCCGAGGAGGAGGTCCTCGCCGCGCTGCGCACGATCGCCGGCAAGAACCGGGTGATGACGCAGATGATCGGCCAGGGCTACTCCGACACGATCACGCCCGCGGTGATCCGCCGGAACGTGCTCGAGTCGCCCGCCTGGTACACCGCGTACACGCCGTACCAGCCGGAGATCTCGCAGGGCCGGCTCGAGGCCCTCCTCAACTTCCAGACCATGGTCACCGACCTCACGGGCCTCGACCTGGCGAACGCCTCTCTCCTCGACGAGGCCACCGCGGTCGCCGAGGCCGTGGCGCTCATGTGGCGCGCGGCCCGCGGCAAGCCGGGCACCGTCGTGCTCGACGCGGACCTGTTCGGCCAGTCGCTGGCCGTGACGCTCGGTCGCGCCGAGGCGATCGGCCTCCCGGTCGTGGTTGCCGACCTCACCGATGGGCTGCCCGAGCTCGAGGGCGACCTCATCGGTGTCGTCGTCCAGCAGGTCGGCGCATCGGGTCGGGTCCGCGACCTGCGCCCCGTCGTCGCGGCCGCCAAGGAGCGCGGGGGCCTGGTGACGGTCGCCGCTGACCTGCTCGCCCTGACGCTGCTCACCTCCCCTGGGGAGCTCGGCGCGGACGTGTCGGTCGGCTCGGCCCAGCGCTTCGGCGTCCCGCTGTTCGGCGGCGGACCGCATGCCGCGTTCATGGCGGTGCGGACGGGCCTCGAGCGCATGCTGCCCGGCCGCCTCGTCGGGGTCTCGATCGACGCCGACGGCGCACGCGCCTACCGGCTCGCCCTGCAGACCCGTGAGCAGCACATCCGCCGCGAGAAGGCGACGAGCAACATTTGCACGGCGCAGGCCCTGCTGGCGATCGTCGCCTCGATGTACGCGGTCTACCACGGGCCCGACGGCCTCCGGGCGATCGCCTCGACCGTGCACGCACGCGCGGCCGGCCTGGCCGAGCTGCTCACGGGCGTCGGCGTGACCGTCGAGCACGACACGTTCTTCGACACCGTCCGCACCGTCGTCCCCGGCAAGGCCCGTGAGGTCGTCGCCCAGGCGGCGCAGGCCGGCGTGAACCTGTGGGCGCCCGACGACGACCACGTGCAGATCGCCACCGACGAGCGCACCAGCGACGACCACCTGCTCCGCATCGTGCTCGCGTTCGCCGCGGCGGGGACCACGACGCTCGAGGCCGAGGACGGCACCTACGCGTTCGGGTTCCTCGGGACCGACGGTTCCGACGCCCTGCCCGCCGAGCTCCGCCGGACCAGCGCCTACCTGACGCACCCGGTCTTCCACCTGCACCGCTCCGAGACCGCGATGCTGCGCTACCTGCGCCGCCTGTCGGACAAGGACCTGGCGCTGGACCGCACGATGATCCCGCTGGGCTCGTGCACCATGAAGCTCAACGCGACGGCGGAGATGGAGCCCATCTCCTGGCCGGAGTTCGCCACCATCCACCCGTACGCCCCCACCGACCAGACCGAGGGCTACGCCGAGCTGGTCACGGAGCTGCAGGACTGGCTGGCCGAGATCACCGGCTACGCGGCCGTCTCGGTGCAGCCGAACGCGGGCTCGCAGGGTGAGCTGGCCGGCCTGCTGGCCATCCACGGCTACCACGCGAGCCGCGGCGACAAGCGGGACGTGTGCCTGATCCCCGCCTCGGCGCACGGCACCAACGCGGCGTCGGCGGCGCTCGCGGGCATGCGCGTCGTGGTCGTCGCGACGGCCGGCGACGGCTCTATCGACCTGGACGACCTGCGCGCCAAGCTGGAGAAGCACGGCCCCGAGGTCGCCGCGATCATGATCACGTACCCCTCGACGCACGGTGTCTACGAGGAGGGCGTGCGCACGGTCTGCGAGCTCGTCCACGAGGCCGGCGGCCAGGTGTACATCGACGGCGCCAACCTCAACGCCCTCGTCGGGCTGGCCCGACCGGGCGAGCTGGGCGGCGACGTGAGCCACCTCAACCTGCACAAGACGTTCTGCATCCCGCACGGCGGCGGTGGCCCCGGCGTCGGGCCGGTCGCGGTCGCGGCGCACCTCGCCCCGTTCCTGCCCGGGGACCCGACGCCCGCGTCGGCGGCCGAGAACACCGTGGCGCCGGTCAGCGCGGCGCCGTGGGGCTCGGCCGGCATCCTGCCGATCTCGTGGGCCTACGTCGCGCTCATGGGTCCCGACGGCCTGAAGACCGCCACCGAGACCGCGGTCCTCGCGGCGAACTACCTGGCCACGCGCCTGTCGGGCCACTACCCGGTCCTCTACACGGGCCCGAACGGTCTCGTCGCGCACGAGTGCATCCTCGACCTGCGCGACATCACCAAGGACACCGGGGTCACCGCCGAGGACGTCGCCAAGCGCCTCATGGACTACGGCTTCCACGCGCCGACCCTGTCGTTCCCGGTGGCCGGCACGCTCATGGTCGAGCCGACCGAGTCCGAGGACCTGGCGGAGCTCGACCGGTTCGTCGACGCCCTGGTCGCCATCCGCGACGAGATCGACGCCGTCGAGGCCGGTCGCTGGCCCGTCGCCGACTCCCCGCTGCGCCACGCGCCGCACACCGCGGCCGCGCTCAGCGCCGACGTGTGGGACCACGCCTACCCACGCGAGCTCGCCGCCTTCCCGGTGGCCGCGCTGCGCGAGGGCAAGTACTGGCCGCCGGTCCGCCGGATCGACGGCGCGCACGGCGACCGCAACCTGGTCTGCTCCTGCCCGCCCATCGAGGCGTACGCCGAATGAAGGACGACGACACCGTGGACACGTTGAGCCCCCTGCACGACGAGCACGTCGCCCTGGGCGCCGCCCTCACCAGCTTCGCCGGCTGGCAGATGCCCCTGCGCTACACCTCCGACATCGCCGAGCACACCGCGGTCCGCACGGCCGCGGGGCTGTTCGACCTGTCGCACATGGGCGAGATCGCGATCAGCGGCCCCGACGCCGGCGCGTTTCTCGACTTCGCGCTGGTCGGCAACCTGTCGGCCCTGCGGGTCCTGGGTGCGCGCTACACGATGATCTGCGCGGAGGACGGCGGGGTCGTCGACGACCTGATCGTCTACCGCGACACCGAGTCCACGTTCATGGTCGTCGCCAACGCGTCGAACCACGCCACGGTGCTCGAGGCGCTCGGCGAGCGTACCGACGGCTTCGACGTCGCCGTCGAGGACCGTTCCCCGCAGACCGCGCTGATCGCCGTGCAGGGCCCCCGTGCGCTGGAGATCCTCCGCGCCACCCAGGGGTTGGCCGAGGCCGGGCACGACGCCGAGGCGCTGAAGTACTACGCGGCGATCCCGATGACGTTCGAGGGCAAGCCGGTCTTCGTCGCGCGCACCGGCTACACGGGCGAGGACGGCTTCGAGTTCTTCCTCGACGCCCCGCTGGCCCCGGCCCTCTGGCAGGCGTTCCTCGCCGCCGGCGAGCCGTTCGGGCTGGTCCCCGCCGGGCTGTCTGCGCGCGACAGCCTCCGGCTGGAGGCCGGCATGCCGCTGTACGGCAACGAGCTCGACCGCACGACCACGCCGCACGACGCCGGCCTCGGCCGCGTGGTGAAGCTGGACAAGGTCGACGACGAGGGCGAGCCCCTCCCGTTCGTCGGCCGCGCGGCCCTCGAAGCGCGCGCGCAGTCGGAGCCCGCGCGCGTGCTCGTCGGGCTCGAAGGCCTCGGCCGGCGCGCCGCCCGGCACGGCTACCCGGTCAAGAGGTCGACCGCGGCGGACGCCCCCAGTGTCGGTACCGTCACCTCCGGAGCACCGTCGCCGACCCTCGGCCACCCGGTGGCGATGGCGTACGTGACCCCCGAGGTCAGCGCTCCGGGCACCGAGCTGGCGGTCGACGTGCGCGGTCGCGGTGAGCTCGTCCGCGTCGTGCCCCTTCCCTTCTACCGCCGACCCCGGTAAACCAAGCCCTAGAGAATTCGACAGGAGCCAGATACATGACGGAGCTGCCCACCCACCTCCATTACACGGTCGAGCACGAATGGCTGGATGACGGCGCCCCCGCGACCGTCGGCATCACCGGGATCGCGGCTGACGCGCTCGGCGACATCGTCTATCTGGAGCTCCCCGCCGTCGGCGAGGAGATCGTCGCCGGCGCGGTCGTCGGCGAGATCGAGTCGACCAAGTCCGTCTCCGAGCTGTACTCGCCGGTATCGGGCACGGTCGTCGAGATCAATCAGGGTGCCGTCGACGATCCGTCGGTGGTCAACTCAGACCCGTACGGGGCCGGCTGGCTCCTGAAGGTCGACGTGGCATCGACCGGTCCGCTGCTCTCCGCCGAGGAGTACACGGCGCAGAACGCGGGCTGAGCTCGACCGGCACGGACTTGTTGCCTCGCCAAACCGATCAGCCGTCCGGGTGAAAACCCGACGGTGCTCACACGATCGGCGTATCAACGAAGCGGTGCGACGTTCATTGTGGGTGGCAGGCGCGATCGGCGCATGGCGGGGGGGAACCCGCGCATGACGAGATTGCTGGAAGTGGCGTCATGGCTCACGACCAGCCCTCTCTCATCCGGTACGCAGCCATAGCGTGGCGACCCGGACCCCCCGGGTCAGCAGCACACCGGAGGACATCATGAGCATGGTGGAGACGAGCAGGTCGGTCGGTCTCTCGAACGACGCACTGACGCGCCGCGAGCGGGTCGTGCTGGCCGAGCTTGCCGAGGACGTCACTCTCGAGGAGATCGCCACGCGTCTCTTCGTGACCCGTAACACCGTCAAGTCGCAGGTCCGCAGCGTCTACCGCAAGATCGGCGTGTCCACGCGGTCCGAGGCCGTCGCCTGGGCCGTCGAGCACGGCATCCGCTGACAGAGGTTCAGCAGGACTCCTCGGCTCAAGAAATCGGGCCGACCCAGGGGAGCCACGTCCGCGCAACGCGGGCCTGGCAGACTCCACGCATGACCCCACCCGTGCTCGTCGTTGCCGCCGCGATCGTGGACGACCTGGACGACCCCCGTGAGCTGTTGGCCGCTCGCCGCGCCGTGCCGGCGAGGCTGGCGGGCCGCTGGGAGTTCCCGGGCGGCAAGGTGGACGGCGACGAGACGCCGGAGGATGCGCTGCACCGCGAGATCCGCGAAGAGCTCGGCGTGCGGATCGGGCTGGGCGACGAGCTCCCCGGTCCCGACGACGGCCTGTGGCGGCTGTCGGACGAGTACGTCATGCGCATCTGGCTGGCCGAGATCGTCGACGGCACGGCCGAGCCCCTCGTCGAGCACGACGAGCTGCGGTGGCTGCATGGTCACCAGTGGCTCGACGTCCCGTGGCTCGACGCGGACGTGCGCATCGTCGAGGCCCTGGCGGCGCGGTACGTCAGGTTGGCCTAGGTCCAGCTCACCAGCGGTGGTTCGAGTTCTTCATGCAGAGCTGACCGGTTCCCCGGCAGTAGCTGCACTCCCCCGACCAGCGCTTGCGGCCGGCGCCGTCGCACCGCTCGCAGAACTGCACGGCTGCGCTGCACTCGTCGCACTTCGTCACGTCGGTCTCCCCCTACGTCGTCGTCGACATCGGCCTTGCGGGCCCTGTTCACGAGATCGGCACGCACATGGGGGGGACATGAGCCCCGACGACGGTCAGATCGTCACGAATCGATGTCAGTCGGTCAGGGCCAGGGCCATGCGTCCCACCGCGTCGGTGAGCGTGGAGGTCGATGCCGCGAGGTTGAGCCGCACGTGCCCCTGGCCCCCGTCGCCGAAGGTCGGCCCGGAGGTGACGGCGAGGCGCCCGCGTCGCAGGCAGAGCTCGGCCGGGTCGGCACCCGCGCGGACGGCGGCGAACGCCCGCAGGTCGATCCACGCCAGGTAGGTCCCCTCGGGCGGGGACCAGACGGCGTCGGGCACGCGGTCGGCCAACAGCCCCGCGAGGAGCCGCTGGTTGTCGGCCAGCCCGTCGAGCACCTGGTCCAGCCACGGCCCGCACTCGCGGTAGGCCACCGTCTCGGCGAGCGTGCCGACGTGCATGACGCCGTCGCCCACGACGTAGGACATCCGGGCCAGGTCCGCGGCGGCCTGCGGACCGGGGACCAGCACCGCGGCGCGCAGGCCGGCGAGGTTGAACGCCTTCGAGGCGGAGTGCACCGCGATGGCGTCGGGGATCTGGGTGGTGGTCGGCACGAACGTCCGCCCGCCCGGCACCAGCGGCGCGTGGATCTCGTCGGCGACGACGCGGACTCCGTGGCGTGCGGCCATCTCGCCCACGGACCGCAGCTCGGCCGCGGTGTGCAGGGTGCCGGTCGGGTTGTGCGGGTGGCACAGCAGGTACCCCGGACGGGAGGTGTGCGCGCGGGCGCGGGCGAACGCCTGGTCGAGCGCGTCCAGGTCCAGCCGACCGTCCGGGCCGAGCGGGGCGGGGACGACGAGGTGGCCGGCGTGCTCGAGGAACGCGCGGAACGGTGGGTAGACCGGTGGGTTGATGACCACGGCGCTGCCGGGGTCCGTGACCATCCGCAGTGCCTCGACGAGGCCCACCATCACGTCGGACGCCAGGCGCGAGGCGGCGACGTCGACCTGCCAGCCCCAGCGCTGCGCGGCGAACTCGGCCATCGCCTCGGCGAAGGCGTGGCCGTGCGGGTAGCCCGTGTCGCCGGCACGCATGGCGTCGCTCACCGCGCGGATCACCGGCTCGGGCTGGGGGACGTCCATCTCGGCGACGAAGAGAGGCAGGACGTCGGGCGGGTAGGTCCGCCACTTGCCGCTGGTGCGGCGGCGGAGCTGGTCGAGCGGGACGGTGTCGAAGATCGTCACGCGCCGACCCTAGGACGCACGACGGCCCCGGACACCTTGGCGATGTCCGGGGCCGTCGTGAGGAGGATCAGAGCGTCGCGCGCACCTTCCGCGTCGCCTCGAGGATGTGCTCCAGCGACGGGGCGACCTCCTCGTAGCGGCGGGTCTTCAGGCCGCAGTCCGGGTTGACCCAGAGCTGGTCCACCGCGATGGCCTTGACGGCCTCGGTGAGCAGCTCCTCGACCTCGGCCTCGCTGGGCACCCGGGGCGAGTGGATGTCGTAGACGCCCGGGCCGATGCCGCGCGGGTAGCCGGCCGCCGAGATGTCGCCGAGGATCTCCATCTTCGAGCGGGCTGCCTCGATCGACGTCACGTCGGCGTCGAGGCCGTCGATCGCGCCGATGATCTCGCCGAACTCCGAGTAGCAGAGGTGGGTGTGGATCTGCGTGTCGGGGCGGACGCCGGCGGTGGAGAGCCGGAACGAGCGGACCGACCAGTCGAGGTACGCGGGGTGGTCCTCGACGCGCAGGGGCAGCAGCTCGCGCAGCGCGGGCTCGTCCACCTGGATGACGGCGATGCCGGCGGCCTCGAGGTCGGCGATCTCGTCGCGCAGGGCCAGGCCGACCTGGTTGGCGGTGTCGCCGAGGGGCTGGTCGTCGCGGACGAACGACCACGCGAGGATGGTGACCGGACCCGTGAGCATGCCCTTGACCGGCTTCTCGGTCAGCGACTGCGTGTACGACGACCACTCGACCGTGATCGGCTTGGGCCGCGAGACGTCGCCCCACAGGATCGACGGACGCGTGCAGCGCGAGCCGTACGACTGGACCCAGCCGTTCTGCGTCACGGCGAACCCGTCGAGGTTCTCCGCGAAGTACTGGACCATGTCGTTGCGCTCGGGCTCGCCGTGCACCAGCACGTCGAAGCCGATCTTCTCCTGCAGCTCGACGACGCGGCGGATCTCCGCCTTCATCTCGTCGTCGTACTGCTCCTCGGTCAGCTCGCCCTTGCCGAACGCGGCGCGGGCGGTGCGGATCTCGGTGGTCTGCGGGAACGAGCCGATGGACGTCGTCGGCAGCGGCGGCAGGTTGAGCCGGGCAGCCTGGGCGGCCTTGCGCTCGTCGAAGGAGCCGCGGCTGAACGCGGCCTCGTCGAGCGCGGCCACACGGTCGCGGACGGCCGGGTTGACGACGCCCGGCGCCGTGCGGCGGGAGGTGGCGGCGTCGGTCGCGGCGAGCAGCTGCTCGTGGATGGCCTCGCGACCCTCGGTGAGACCTTCGGCCAGGGTGACGACCTCGACGACCTTCTCGTCGGCGAACGCGAGCCACGTCTTCAGCGTGGCGTCGAGCTTCGGCTCGTCCTCGAGCGTGTGCGGGACGTGGAACAGCGACGTCGAGGTGCCGACGGTGACCGCGGCGGCGCCGAGACCCTCGAGCTGCTCGAGGATCTGCAGCTTCGCGTCCAGGTCCGCACGCCAGATGTTGTGGCCGTCGATCACGCCGGCGACCAGCGTCTTGGTCTCCAGGCCCGGGACCTTCTCGGTCGGCGCGTGGCCGCGGACCAGGTCGATGCCGATGGCCTCGACGTCCGTGGCGGCGAGCACCGGGAACGCCGCGCCGAGGTCGCCGTAGGGCGCCGCGACGAGGATGGCCGGACGGTCGGTCAGGTCCGTCGCCAGCGCGCGGTACGCCTCGATGACGGACGCGAGCAGCTGCTCGGCGGGCACGGCGATCGAGTCGGAGACCAGGGCGGGCTCCTCGAGCTGGACCCAGGTGGCGCCGGCGGCCGCGAGGGCCTGCAGGAGCTCGGCGTAGACCGGCAGCAGGTCGGCCAGGCGGTCGATCGGCGCGAAGCCCTCGGGCGCGTCCTCGGTGGCCTTGGCCAGGGCGAGGTAGGTGACGGGGCCGACGATGACCGGGCGCGTTAGGACGCCGTCCGCGAGGGCCTCGGCGAACTCCCGCACGGGGCGGTCGCTGGCGAAGCGGAACTCGGTCTCCGGACCGATCTCGGGGACCAGGTAGTGGTAGTTGGTGTCGAACCACTTGGTCATCTCGAGCGGCAGGTCGTCGCCGCGGCCGCGGGCCACGGTCGAGTAGCCCGCCAGGTCGAGGGCGCCGTCGGCGCCGACGACGTCCGCGAAGCGGGCCGGCACGGCACCCACCACGGCGGTCGCGTCGAGCACGTGGTCGTAGAAGGAGAACGCGCTCGGGATGGCCGGCACGTCGGTGGCCAGGCCCAGCTCGGCCAGGCGCGTGCGCGTGCGCTTGCGCAGGCCGGCGGCGGTCGCCTCGACCTCCTCGGCCGTCGTGCGACCGGCCCAGAACGCCTCGAGGGCCTTCTTGAGCTCGCGGCGCGGGCCGATGCGCGGGTAACCGAGCACGGAGCTGGCGGGGAAGTTCGGAGTGCTCATTGCTTTCTCAGTCCCTCGGGGGTCGGGCGGGTGCCGTGTCCTGCGGCCATCCGGCCAGGTCGGGAGCTGTCCGAGCTCCGCCGTCGAGGTGTGCACCCTCGAGCAGGTCAAGTGCGGCATGGTGCTGGTTGAACGTGTACAGGTGGACGCCGGGTGCTCCGCCGTCCAGGACGCCGTTGACCAGGTCGACGCTCGCGCGGATCCCCCGGCGGTGGCGGTCGAGCTCGTCGTCGGCGGAGCCCAGCAGGTCCAGGAGCTTGTCCGGCACCGGGACGCCGGTCAGCTCCTGCACCCGCAGCAGGCGGGCCGGGTCCGTGGTCGGGATGATGCCCGGGATGATCGGGATGGTCACGCCGGCCTCACGGGCCTCGGCCACGATACCCAGGTAGTCGTCCGCGTCGAAGAACACCTGCGTGATCGCGAAGTCGGCGCCGGCCTGCTGCTTGGCCAAGAGCGAGGCGACGTCCTGAGCGCGCGTGCCGCCGGTGGCGTGGTTGCCGCGGGGGAACGCCGCGACCGCGACGGACAGCGGGCGCACCCTCGCCCGGACCGCTTGCGACGGGCTGTCCGCGCAGCGCTGGGCCTCGATGTCGCGCAGCAGCTCGACCAGCTCGCCGGCCGTCTGCAGACCGTCGGGGTGGGCCGCCCAGTCGCTCTGCTCGGTGGGCGGGTCACCGCGCAACGCGAGGAACGACCGCAGGCCCTCGTCGAGGAACTCCCCGACGATCTCCGTGATCTCCGCGCGCGACGTGCCGACGCAGGTCAGGTGCGCGATCGGGTTGAGCGTCGTCTCGCGCAGCAGCCGGCGGACCAGCGCGCGCGTGGTGACGCGGGTCTTGCCCGACGCGCCGTAGGTGACGGACACGAAGTCCGGGTGGACGGACTCGAGCGCCTGGATGGTCGCCCAGAGTCGGGGTGCCGCATCGGGGTTCCGCGGCGGAAAGAGCTCGAAGGAGATCGTCGGGCGGTCGTTCGCGGTCTGCGGGCGGGCCGCCGGCGCGGCGTGCAGGCCGGGCGTGCGCGGTTCCACGGCGGCCGCGCTCACGGCGCGACCGGTCCGGTCGTCGGCACCGGTGCGGTGCGGGGACACGTGGTCTGCGGGGACATTGCTCACTCCATCGTCCCTGGCGGAAGCACCCACACCCTCGGCGGGGAGGGGGGTTGCTGCGGCGTCGTCGAGCCAGGTCTCTCGGCCGCTCTGGATGGTAGGCGCGATGCTAGACCGGCGATCACATGCTGGGCAACCTTGCTCGACCTGTGAGACGTGAGTGTCCGGCGCCGTCCAACCGGCGAGGAGCGGCGCGTGCGCGGGTGGCTTGAGCCTCCTCAGTGCGGGCGGCGAGGGAACAGGTTCCCCGACTGCATGCGGCTCCGCTGCGACGGCACGTCGAACCACGACGTCGGGGATCCGGCGGGGACGGACAGCAGCCCGTCCTGCACCGCGGCGAGGGTCCGGGCGTCGGGGGCGACGTTGTCCGCGAGAGCCTCCGCCGCCGCGCGCTCGGCATCGCGCCGTGCGTCGTCGTCGGGCATCTCCGTCATAGGCCCGCACTGTAGTCCGCGTCACACCCGGTTCCGAGAGCTGCACAGCAGCGTCACCCGGCAGGAGTAGCGCTCACTCCGACGGGTGAGGCGCGCCGGCCGACGGGCACGTGGCGAGGTGGTCGTCGACGACTCCGCAGGCCTGCATGGCGGCGTACGCGGTGACGGGACCGACGAACCGGAAGCCGAGCGACTTGAGCTGCGTGGCGAGCGCGCGGGACTCGGGCGTCTGCGCCGGGACGTCGGCCCAGGTCACGGGCCGGACGTGGGCGGTCCGGTCGGGTGCGTGCGACCACAGGACCTGCTCCAGGGTGCCGCCGGCGGCGTGCAGCTCCCGCAGTGCGCGCCCGTTGGCGATGGTGGCCTCGATCTTGGCGCGGTTGCGCACGATGCCCGCGTCGCCCATGAGTCGCGCGACGTCCTCGTCGCCGAACTCCGCGACGACCTCCGGGTCGAACCCGGCGAACGCCGCGCGGAAGGCCGGCCGCTTGCGCAGCACGGTGATCCAGGCGAGGCCGGACTGGAAGCCCTCGAGCGCGAACCGCTCGAAGAGCGCGTGCTCGTCGTGGACGGGCACGCCCCACTCCTCGTCGTGGTACTGCTCGTAGAGCGGGTTGCCGTCGCCGAAGCAGCGGCCGGTGCGCGGGACGTCTTGCGAGGTCATGCGTCGAGTCTGCCCGGGACCGCCGACACCGACGCCGGCCCTCTGTGCGTGTCGGGGGCTGTGGGCGGCTCAGGCCGTCGGGGTCGCGAGCGCGATGAGGCGCTCGATGCCGTCGAGGATGAGGATGGTCCCGAAGTCGAGGCTCTCGCCGTCGTCGGCGCGGTCGTCCGGACCGAACGAGAACGCGCCCTCGTCGACCGCCCTCAGCAGCGCGGGGTGCGCGGACGGCGACGCCAGGACGCCGAGGAGGGCGCCCAGGTCGGGGGACTCGTCGGCGCCGTCCGCCGCACCCACGGCCGCCGTGCGCCGGCTGTCGGTCAGCTCCTCGGTGACGCGCAGCTGGTCCAGGGCGTGCGTGGCCAGCAGACCGATCGCGCCCACCTTCTGCCGCTCGGACAAGGGCGTGTCCTCGAGGGCGGACAGCATCCCCTCCATCCACGCGAGCCGGCCGGGACCCACCGCGTGCAGCACGGTGGTCGTGCGCGCCAGCCACGGGTGCGCGCGCAGGATCGGCCGCTGGATGGCGAGGATCAGCTCGAGCCGCTCGCGCCAACCGCCGACCTCCGGCCCGAGGACGGGCGGGCGCCCGGCGGCACGGTCGGACATGAGGGCCAGCACCTCGTCCTTGGAGGACACGTACCGGTAGAGCGACATCGTCGTGAAGCCGAGGGACTCGGCAAGCCGGGCCATGGAGACGGCGTCGATGCCCTCGGCGTCCGCCAGAGCGATCCCCGCATCGGCGATCTGCTCGAGCGTGAGGCTGGGGCGCGGACCCGGCCGACCCTCGACCGGCGTGCGCCACAGCACGGCGATGCCGGGGGGCAGCTCCACCGGCGGGCCCTCGGCCCCCGCCACGCGCACGGCCTGGCGTCGGGCCTTCTCGGCCGCGCGGGCCGCCTGCTGCTGGGCCAGGGCTGCCGCGCGCTGGGCCTTCTCGGCCTCGCGGAGCTGCCGCGCGGCCTCCTTGACCGCCTGCTGCGCCTCGCGCTCGCGCTCGTTGCGCAGCCGCTCGGCCTCCTTGGCCAGGTCCTGCTCGGCCCTCAGGCGCTCGCGCTCGAGCCGTTCGGCGTCCTTGCGGGAGCGCTCGGCCTCCTTCTGCGCGGCGCGCTCGGCGTCGCGGTCGGCCTTCTCCAGCTCGCGGCGCAGCCGGTCCGCCTCCTTGGCCTCGGCGCGCTCGGCCTTCTCGCGGTCGCGGCGCAGCGCCTCGGCCGCACGCGTCTCGTCGTCGTTGTCCACGACACCTCCTTGACGGTCGATCCTACAAGTGTGTATGAGGTACACACACAGTTTATGGCATACACAGAAGGCGAGATCGCGATGACCGCTCCTGTTGTCGTCGCCCGGGGGCTGCGCAAGTCCTACGGCGACCTGACCGTGCTCGACGGCGTCGACCTCGACGTCGCTCGGGGCGAGGTGCTCGCGCTCCTCGGCCCCAACGGCGCCGGCAAGACCACGACCGTGCGCATCCTGTCCACGCTGCTGCGGCCCGACGGCGGCACGGCGCACGTCGTCGGCAAGGACGTGGTCCGGCAGGCCGAGCAGGTGCGGGCGGCGATCAGCCTCACCGGCCAGTTCGCGGCGGTCGACGACCTGCTCACGGGCGTCGAGAACCTGCACCTCATGGCGAAGCTCGCGCACCTGGGCCGCTCGGAGGTGCGCACCCGCAGCGCGGAGCTGCTCGAGCTCTTCGACCTGACCGACGCCGGCAAGCGGGTGGTCAAGACCTACTCCGGCGGCATGCGGCGCCGGCTCGACCTCGCGGTCGGCCTCCTGGCCCGGCCGCAGGTGGTGTTCCTCGACGAGCCGACGACGGGCCTCGACCCGCGCAGCCGTAACGACCTCTGGGACGTCATCCGGGAGGTCGTCGCCGAGGGCACCACCGTGCTGCTCACGACGCAGTACCTCGAGGAGGCCGACCAGCTGGCCGACCGGATCGCCGTCATCGACCGCGGGCGCGTGATCGCTGACGGCACGGCGCGCGAGCTCAAGCGGGCCGTCGGCTCGGCGCACGTCGAGCTCCACCTCAAGGACGGGTCCGAGGAGCGCATCCTCACCGACGGCTCCGTGCCGGACGTGCGCCGGATCCTCGCCGGCATCGAGGACCGCGGCGTCGCCGTCGACGCCTGGGAGGTCCGCTCCCCCACGCTCGACGACGTCTTCCTCACCCTGACGGGCCGGCCCACCGAGCCCGAGACCACCACCACGCCCGCCCTCGTCGCCTCCCGGGAGTACTGATGACCACGCTCACCGCACCCACAGAGGTGCCCGCCCTCGGTTGGAGCTGGCACGACACGTCCGCGCTGATCGGCCGGTGCCTGCGCCGGTCCCTGCGCCAGATGGACACCGTGCTCATGGCGGTGATCCTGCCGCTGGCCCTGCTGCTGATGTTCGTCTACGTGTTCGGCGGCGCCATCGACACCGGCGGCGCCTACGTCGACTGGGTGGTGCCCGGCATCATCCTGCTCACCGCCGGGTACGGCTCCGCCAACACCGCCGTGGAGGTCGCCAGCGACATGACCGGCGGCATCATCGACCGGTTCCGGTCACTGCCCATCCGGCCCACGGGCGTGCTCACCGGGCACGTGGTCGCGAGCATGGCGCGCAACGCCGTCTCCACCGCGCTGGTGATCGGCGTGGCCTTCCTCATCGGCTTCGACGCCGCGGCGTCGCCCCTGGACTGGGCCGCGGCCATCGGCCTCATCGCGCTGTTCGTCCTGGCGCTCACCTGGGTGGCGGTCGCCATCGGGGTGGTCGCGTCCGGGCCCGAGGCTGCGTCCGGGTTCACCTTCGCGATCCTGTTCCTGCCGTACGTGTCGAGCGCGTTCGTGCCGCCGGAGTCGATGCCGTCGGTGCTGGAGACGATCGCGACGTACAACCCCATCACGCCCGTGACCGACACCCTGCGCGGGCTCCTGCTCGGACTGCCAATCGGCGACTCGTGGGTGGCCGCCGTGGCGTGGTGCGTCGGGATCTTCGTCGTGGCGCGGGTCGCGGCGGGGGTGCTGTTCCGTCGCAAGGCCTGAGTGCCGCTCCGAGGCCGCGCGGTACGCCGCGCGGCCTCCGGCATGCGGTAGACCAGGGACATGACGAGCCCGTTCCCGCCCACCGGTGCCTCCGAGCCGCCCGAGGAGCCGCCGAACCGCCGTCGGGGCTGGATCATCGCGCTCGCCGTCCTGCTCGCCGCGGCGGTCGGCGTCATCGTGTACCTGCTGGTGACCGCCGACGACGAGGGAGCGGAGCCGGTCGCTTCGTCGACCACCTCGCCGTCCCCGTCCTCGTCGCCCGTGCCCTCGCAGGAGCCGTCGGGGGAACCGTCGACGGCTGCGGCGGCGGGCTGCGCCCCGAACGACGAGACGGCACCCGCGGGCGCCGACGTCGTCGCCGTGATCGACGTGGACGGCGACGGACGACCCGACCAGGCCTGGCTCAGCGGCGGCGCCGGCCGCGAGTTCGGCATCACCACGGCGTCGGGCGCGACGTTCTCGGCGACCATCGACTCCGCCTCGCCCGTCCCCGCCTCCGCGATCGTCAATCGCGTCCAGGCCGACCAGATCCCCATCGCGCTGGTCGACCTCAGCCGGGAGGCCCTGGTCTACTCGCTCGCCGGCTGCGCCGTGACCCCGGTGGCCAACGAGCAGGGTCAGCCGTACACGTTCGACCGGGGCTTCGCGGGCACCGGGACCGGTGTCGGGTGCTCGACCGACGGCGGCTCGCTCCGGCTCGCGGGCCTCAACGCGGTGGCCGACGACGCCGGCACCTACACGGTGACCCGGACGTTCGTGGATCTCGACGCCGACGGCCGGCACGCGACCAACGCGGCGCCGGAGCAGGTGGCCCTCGGGGCCGGCGCCGACGAACCCGTGGTGACGACGGCGCAGGAGGTCAGCTGCGGCGAGCTGGTGGCCGGTACCGACGACGGGCCCGTCGAGCCTCAGTAGGCGGCGAGCGCCTTCTTGATGCGGGTGGTCGACACCGGCACGGGCGTGCCCAGCTGCTGGGCGAACAGGCTGACGCGCAGCTCCTCGAGCATCCAGCGCAGCTCCCGGAGCTCCGCGTCGCGCGGGTGCTTGGCGACGACGTCGTCGTAGAGCGCCTCGACGTCCTGGACCTGCCACGCCAGGTCGGCGTCGCGCTGCGGGTTCTCGGCCGCCTTGACCAGCCGGTGGCGTGCGGCCCGCAGGTACCGGGCGAGGTGGGGCAGGCGTGCGGCGCCGACCTCGCTGACGAAGCCGGCGTGCACGAGGCGGGCGGCCTGGGCGCGCAGGTCTTGGGCGGTGGCCAGCAGCGCGAGGCTGGACCGGTCGCGGATCTCGGCGTCCAGCTCGTGCCAGGCCGTGAGCACCGCGACGAGGTCGGTGACCACGGCGAACACGGTGTCCTCGAGCCGGTTCCGCACTCCTGCGCGCGCCGCGGCGTAGGCGTCGGCGGTCCGGACGGTGTCGGCCGGCGCGGTGAGCAGAGACTCGATCGCGGCCAGCTGCACGTCCGTGACCAGCGCGTCCGTGCTGGGGTACGGGCTCGCGGCGAGCGTGAGGGCCTGCGTGCCCGTCCACCGGGTCGTGATCCGGCCGGGGGTCAGGCCGACGTCGAGCAGGAGCAGGCGGCGCAGGCCTCGGCGGGCCGCCTCCGGCCGGGCGGACTCGTCGGCCAGCGCGCGCACGGCGACCGAGCCCTTCTCCTCGACCAGGGACGGGAAGGCGCGGACCTTGCCGACCTCGACGACCTCCGGGAGCTCCGGCAGGTCGGCGGGCCAGGTCGTGAGCCCGGTGCGCACGACGTCGATGCTCGGTGCTGGCGGGGTGGGCGGGCTCGCCGGCAGCGCCGGCGCGGGCTGGCCCGCTCCCGCCGCCCGCGCCTCCTCCATCGCCGCCCGGACCGCCGTGCGGACGGCGTCGTCGACTGCCTTCTGCGTGCGGTCCGCCAGGCGGCGCTGCAGGACGAGCAGGTCCTTGCCCTCGTCCACCACTCCCCCGCGGTCGCCGACCACGCGGAACGTCATGCGCAGGTGCGGCGGCAGCCGGTCGTCGTCGAACGCGTCGTCGGGCACGTCGACATCCCGCAGCTCGCGGACGGCGCGCCGGAACACGTCGCGGAACGACGGAGCCGCGTTGCCCGCGCGGACGGTGTCCTCCCAGTCGGCCGTGTGCTGCGCGATCCAGGCCGCGACGCCGCGAGCCACGTCGGGCGCGGGGACCAGCTGGACGCGCACGGGCTTGGGCAGCGCGCGGATGGTGGCGGTGATCAGCTCCTCGCGCAGACCCGGCACCATCCAGCCGAAGCCGTCCGGCGTGAGCCGCGCGAGCGTCGAGAGAGGGATATGTACAGTCACGCCGTCAGCTTCTGTACCGGGCTCGAACTGGTAGGTCAGGGGGAGGCGCAGGTCGCCCTGCGGCCAGCGCGACGGGAACGCGCCCTCGTCGATCGCGCCGGCCTCGCCCACCAGCAGCTCGCGCGTGAAGGTCAGCAGGTCCGGGTTCTCGCGCCGGGCGGTCTTCCACCACTGGTCGAAGTGCCGGCTCGAGACCACGTCGTCCGGGACGCGCTCGTCGTAGAACGCGAAGAGCGTGTCGTCGTCGACCACCAGGTCGCGACGCCGTGCGCGCGCCTCCAGACCCTCAGCCTCGGCCAGGAGGCGCCTGTTCTCGTGGAAGAACGCGTGGTGGGTGGTCCACTCGCCCTGCACCAGCGCGTGCCGGACGAACAGCTCGCGGGCGTGCTCGGGGTCGACCTTGGCGAACAGCACGCGGCGCTGGTTGACGATGGGCACGCCGTACAGGAGCACCTTCTCGAACGCCGTCGCCGCGCCCTGGCGGGTCGACCAGGCCGGCTCCGAGTACGCGCGCTTCACCAGGTGGGCGCCGACCTCCTCCGCCCACTCGGGCTGGATGCGCGCGACATCGCGGCCCCACAGGCGGCTGGTCTCCACCAGCTCGGCGGCCATGACCCAGGCCGGGGGCTTCCGGGCGAGGCCCGATCCCGGGAAGATCGCGAATCGCGCGCCGCGGGCCCCGAGGTACTCGTTGCGGCCACGCCGGTCGGGCCGGCCCGGGGTCTTGCCCCGCGTCGAGACCTCGGTCGCCTCCTGCATGCCGATCTGCGAGAGCAGCCCGGCCAGGATCGCGACGTGGATGCGGTCGCCGCCCCACTCGAGCCGGAGCCCCTCGGTCTCGAGTGTCTGCTTCGGCGCGTTCACGACGATGCCCAGCGGCTTGGCCAGCTCGCGCAGCTGCGTGACCACGTCCTGCCACTCGCGGATGCGCAGGTAGTTGAGGTGCTCGGCCCGGCACATCCGGCGGAACGCCGACCCCGACAGGTCGCGCTGCTGGTCCCGCAGGTAGTGCCACAGGTTGAGGTAGGTGAGCAGGTCAGAGGTGGGATCGGCGAACCGGGCGTGCGACAGGTCCGCCTTCTCGCGCTCCTCCACCGGCCGCTCGCGCGGGTCTTGGATCGACAGCGCGGCCGCGATGATCATGACCTCGCGAGCCACGGACCGGCGCCCGCCCTCGACGATCATCCGCGCCAGCCGGGGATCCATCGGCAGCTGCGCGAGCGCCCGGCCGGTCTCGGTGAGCCTGCCGTCACCCAGCGCACCCAGCTCGGTGAGCAGCTGCACGCCGTCGCGCACCGCGCGCGTGTCCGGCGGGTCGACGAAGGGGAACTCGCCGATGTCCTCCGGTGTGGTCGCGACGCCCACCGCGATCATCTGCAGGATCACCGACGCGAGCGATGTACGAAGGATCTCCGGCTCGGTGTACAGAGGCCGCGCGTCGAAGTCGTCCTGCGAGTAGAGCCGGATCGCGATGCCGTCGGCGACGCGCCCGCAGCGCCCCGACCGCTGGTTGGCCGACGCCTGCGAGATCGGCTCGATGGGCAGCCGCTGGACCTTGGTTGCCTTGGAGTAGCGGGAGATCCGCGCCGTGCCGGGGTCGATCACGTAGCGGATGCCCGGGACGGTCAGGGAGGTCTCGGCGACGTTGGTGGACAGGACCACGCGGCGGTTCTGGTGCCGCTCGAAGACCCGGTGCTGCTCGGCCGCCGACAGGCGGCTGTAGAGGGGGAGCAGCTCGACGGCCCCCGGGGTGCGGGGATCGGAGACGCGCGGGCCGAGCGAGCCACGCAGCGCGTCCTCGGCGTCGCGGATCTCGCGCTCGCCGGACAGGAACACGAGGATGTCGCCGGGACCCTCGGCGCAGAGCTCGTCGACGGCTTCGCAGATCGCGGTCATCGGATCGCGATCCTCGGCCCCCCGCTTCTTCGTCGGCGCCGCGCCCTCCTCCACGTCCGGCGACAGCGGCCGGTAGCGGATCTCGACCGGGTAGGTGCGGCCGGTGACCTCGACGACGGGCGCCGCAACCCCGTCGGCGTTCGCGAAGTGCCGCGCGAACCGGTCGGAGTCGATGGTCGCCGACGTGATGACGACCTTGAGGTCGGGGCGCTGGGGGAGCAGGCGCGTGAGGTAGCCGAGGATGAAGTCGATGTTCAGAGACCGCTCGTGGGCCTCGTCGATGATGAGCGTGTCGTACGCCCACAGCATCGGGTCGCGCTGGATCTGCGCGAGCAGGATGCCGTCGGTCATCACCTTGACCAGCGTCGACTCGCTCGACTCGTCGGTGAACCGCACCTGGTAGCCGACGACCCCGCCGAGCGGCTGGTCGCCGACGAGCTCCTCGTTGATCCGTTCCGCGACGCTGCGGGCCGCGATCCGGCGGGGCTGCGTGTGGCCGATCTGACCGGCGCGGCCGCGGCCCAGCTCGAGGGCGATCTTGGGGATCTGCGTCGTCTTGCCGGAGCCGGTCTCGCCGGCGACGACGACGACCTGGTGGTCGCGCAGGGCGTCGGAGATCTCGGCGCGACGGGCGCTGACCGGCAGCTGCTCGGGGTAGACGATCGGCGGGAGGTCGACGGCCTGCCGGATCTCGGCGGCGCGGGCGCGGCGGGCGGCGGTGCGGGTGCTGTCGTCGCGCGTGCTCGTCCGAACGGAGGGCCGGCGTCCTCCCCGTCCCCGKCGCGGGCCCCTGCGGGGTCGCCCGTCTCCGGACCCGGACGGGTCGGCGGGGGCGGGGGACGGCGTGCTCACGACGGCCCAGTCTCCCAGGTCGTCGCCAGGAACCGCTCCCTCATTCGTCGTGGGCGAACGCACACCTTCGCCGGAGCGCCAGCATGCCGCCGGGCGCGCCCGTCCCTACAGTGACCGGATGAGCGATGCAGCCGCACCGAGCGAGGGGGAGCGGCGCGCCATCGCCGGCCTCGAGGCTTCCGGGATCCCGTTCGAGGTCACCCGGCACGGACCCGTCCAGTCGCTGGCCGAGGCCGCCGAGGCGCGCGGCATCGAGCCCGCCGGCATCGTGAAGACGATCGTGGTGCGGCGCGGGGACGACGACTTCCTGTTCGTGCTGGTGCCCGGCGACCGGACGATCTCGTGGCCCAAGCTGCGCGCTCTGCTCGGCGTGACGAGGTTGTCGATGCCCGATGCGGACACCGCCAAGGACGTCACCGGGTACGTGCGCGGCACCATCACGCCGTTCGGCTCGCTGGTGGACTGGCCGGTGGTCGCGGACTCCCGCGTGCCCACGCGGACGGTGTCCATCGGCGCCGGCGCGCACGGGGTCGCGGCGAACGTCGACGGCGCGGAGCTGGTGAAGGCGCTGGGTGCGACCGTCTCCGACGTCACCGACCCCGAGGGCTGAGCGCTACTTCACGACGAACGACGTCGGCCGGACCGTGAGGATCACGCGCTTCGGGGCGTCGGTGATCGCGTAGTCCTCGCCGTACCGCTCCTGCAGCGACTTGTAGAAGCTGGCCACCTCGTCGTCCGGCACGGTCGACTCGACGACGCCGCGCACCTCGAGCGCCCGATAGCCGTTCTCGGGGTCGTGGATCGAGAGGGCGATGCGGGGCTCCGCCTGGAGGTTCTTGAACTTCTGCCGCGTCGACGTGTGCGTGAAGCGCAGCACCTCGCCGTCCCAGACGAACCACATGACGCTGCTGTGCGGGGACCCGTCGGGCGCGACCGTCGCCAGGTGCCCGAAGAGGGGGCGTTCCAGCAGGTCGGCGTGGCTGGCGGGGAGGTCGGTGGTGGCCATGGGCAGAGGCTAACCGCGTCCGCGTCGGGGAACTGGGTGAAGCCGGTGTCCGTTCCACATCTCGGATGGCGCATCCCGCGCGGACGGGTAGCGTCGTCCCGCCGGAATGCAGCCCCGCGTCGACCGGGGGCGAGAACTGAGGAGCAATGGACCTGATCGAGCACTCGGCCGCGGCCGGGACCATCCGGGTCGACGCCCAGGAGAACCGCACCGTGATCGCCCTCGTCGGAGAGATCGACGCAGCGCTGCGTGACGAGGCGAGCGCCTGCATGGGCCTCGCGCTCGTGACCGGGAACCCGGTGGTCGTCGACTCCACACTCGCCACGTTCATCGACTCGTCGGGCATCGCGTTCGTCCTGCAGCTGCACCTCGCGGCGTCCGAGGCAGGCATCCCGGTCAGCCTGCTGGACCCGCACCGCGTCCTGCGGGACGTCCTCGACATGGTGGGGCTGTCCGGCGAGCTTCCTTCCGCCGTCTGACCGACACCCCCGTCCGGTCGGCCGGTGTGTCGGTGGGCTGGTTTACGTTCGCGCCATGCGGTTGTTGCACACGTCGGACTGGCACCTGGGCCGGACGCTGCACGGGGTCGATCTGCTCGACCATCAGGCGGCGTACCTCGAGCACCTGGTCGACGTCGTGCGCGCCGAGAACGTCGACGCGGTAATCGTCGCCGGAGACGTCTACGACCGCGCGATCCCGCCCGTCGAGGCCGTGACGCTGCTGTCCGAGACCCTGTCGAGGCTGGCCGAGCACACCACCGTGGTCGTCACGTCCGGCAACCACGACTCCGCGACGCGGCTGGGATTCGGCTCGGCCCTGATGCGGGAGCGGGTCCGGCTGCGCACGCGGGTCGCGGGCCTGGCGGAACCTGTGGTGATCGCCGACGACGAGGGCGACGTGCTGGTCTACGGCGTCCCGTACCTCGACCCCGACTTCGCCCGCGTGGAGCTGGCCGACGGCCCCGAGCTGCTGGCCCGCTCGCACGAGGCGGTCGCCGCGGMGGCGATGCGGCGCATCCGAGCGGACGTCGAGGCGCGCTCCGGGGCCGCCCGGCCCCGGACGGTCGTCGCCGCGCACGCCTTCGTCATCGGCGGCGCCCCGACGGAGTCCGAGCGGGACATCCGGGTCGGTGGCGTGGACCAGGTGGCGGCCGGGGTGTTCGCGGGCGCGGACTACGTCGCGCTCGGTCACCTGCACGGCCCGCAGGGCCTCACCGGACCGACGGGCACGACGCTCCGCTACAGCGGCTCTCCGCTGGCGTACTCCTTCTCCGAGCAGCACCACGCGAAGTCGTCCGTCCTGGTGGACCTGTCCGGCGGCGAGGTCCGCACGTCGCTGGTCGCCGCGCCGGTCCCGCGCCGGCTCGCCGACGTGACGGGCACGCTGGAGGAGCTGCTGGGTGCGGCGGGGGAGAAGCACACGGACGACTGGGCGCGCGTGACCGTCACCGACGCGCACCGGCCCCAGGACCTCTACCGCCGCGTGAAGCAGCGCTTCCCCCACGCCCTCGTGGTCCAGCACCGCGCCGGGGAGCAGCCGGGGACCTCCCGAGCAGCCGTGATCACCGCGGCGCACGACCCGCTCGACGTGACCGCCGACTTCCTCGCGCACGTCACCGGGCACCGGCCGACGCCCGCCGAGGTCGACGTGCTGCGGCGCGCCTACGAGGACGTCGCGGCGATCGAGCGGAGCGCCTGATGCACCTGCGCTCGCTCACGGTGCAGGCCATCGGCCCGTTCGCCGGCCGGCACACCGTCGACTTCGACGCGCTCGGCGAGGCCGGGCTGTTCCTGCTCGAGGGGCCCACCGGCTCGGGCAAGTCGACGCTCATCGACGCCATCGTGTTCGCCCTCTACGGCAAGGTCGCGTCGAGCGAGGCGTCCGAGGACCGGCTGCGGTCGGCCTACGCGCCGGACGACGTCGAGAGCGTCGTCGACCTCGTGTTCGAGGTGCCGTCGGGGATCTACCGGGTGCGCCGCACGCCCGCGTACCAGCGCGCCAAGCGGCGCGGGGTCGGCACCACCACGGCGAACGCCGGCGTGAAGGCCTGGCGCGTGCCCGCCGGGGTCGAGCTCGACCCGGCCACCCTCGACGCCGTCGGTGTCCCGTTGGGCAACCGGCTGGACGAGATCGGCGCCGAGATCCAGCAGGCCGTCGGGCTGGACCGCGCCCAGTTCGTGCAGACGATCGTGCTGCCGCAGGGCGAGTTCGCGCACTTCCTGCGCGCCAAGCCCGAGGAGCGGCGCGGACTGCTGCAGAAGATCTTCGGCACCGAGGTGTACGAGCGCCTGCAGCAGCGCCTGGCAGAGATGCGCCGCGAGAGCGAACGGGCGAGCGAGGCGGCGCGGGCCGCCCTCACGTCGGGGACCTCGCAGCTGGTCGGTGCCGCGCGGCTCGACGCGGAGGAGGCCACGGAGCTCCGGGCGGCCATCGACGCCGCCGTACTCCGGAACGACGAGCTCGTGGCCGCCGTGCAGGCTGCGGTGCTCGCGCGGACCGATGTGCTCGACGATCACGCGTGTCGAGCGCGGGCCGCCGCCGTGGACGCCGACGCGGCGCGGCAGTCGGCGCGCGCGCACCTCGACGAGGCGACGGCCACGCACGCACTGCTCCGCCGTCGGGACACGCTGCGCGCCGAGCGGGCGGAGCTCGAGGCGTCCGCCGACCTGAACGCCGAAGCGATCCTCCAGCTGACCGCCGCACGGGCGGCGCAGGCGGTGCGGCCCCTGCTGGTCGGCGCCCAGCGCGCCCGCACGGCCCTGGATGCCGCCCGCAAGACCGTGACCGCCGCGCTCGACGCCGCGCCCGCCGACCTGGCCACGCCCCCACCCGCCACCGATCTGCGCACCCACGTGCAGGCGGAGGGCCGGGCGGCGGTCGAGCTGTCCGCGGCGCTCGGTCGACTGGTCGACGTCGAGGCGGGTCTCGAGTCCCGGCGCCGCGCGGTCCGCCAGGCGGGGCACGCCATCGACGACCTGGTCGCCGCGATCGACACCGACGACCAGTGGCTGGCCGCGCGACCGACCGCGCGGACCGCCCTCCTCACCGCGCTCGAGGCCGCCCGCGGCCTGGCCGCGTCGCGGGGCGACCGGGACGCCGCGCTGGCCGCCGCCGCCGACCTGGTGACCGCTCACACGGACCTGACCGCGGCGGAGCGCTCGCTCGCGGAG